>NZ_CP021382.1:681666-1022500 GCF_002162135.1 Cellvibrio sp. PSBB006
ATGCACCCGACCATCCCTCGGCATAGAGCGGGTAATACATTTTTCATTAATTTGTTTTAAATATTTATGCAATCGAACACTTTACAACTACATCCGGATATCACCAACCTGGTGCTGAACGTGGGTGATGAGAAAACGCCGGTGATTATCATCGATAATTTTCTCGCCAATCTTGACGCGTTTGTTGATTCAGTTTGCGCACATGTTGATTTCGATGCGGAGAAGCAAACCTACTATCCCGGTTTCAGGGCGAAAATCGGTGAGGATTATTGTCGGCTGGTGGTCAATACCCTGGGGAGGCATTTGTTCAAAGTCTTTGCTGTTCCTGAACATCACCGCCTGGTTCTGGACGGCGCTTACTACTCGTTGGTAGCGACGCCGCCGGAGCAATTATTACCCGCCCAGTGCCGGCCCCATTGTGATACCGCTATGCCTTATTATCTGGCGATCATGCAGTATCTGTCGCCAGGTGAGCACGGCGGTACCGGTTTTTTTAAACATAAACAAACCGGTTTTGAGCGCATAACGCCAGAGCGAAAAAATCAATACAGTCAATCGGTGGCGGAGTTTGATCAGCTGCATGGCAATCCGCCGCAAAGTTACATCACCGCAAGCAATGACCAATTCGAGTTGATGGGCAGTGTCGAATACCGGCCCAATCGCATGATTATTTATCCCGGTAATCTCTTGCATTCAGGCTTGATTAATCCTGCAGCCGATATCGACAAAAATCCGCGTACTGGCAGATTAACGGCAAATATTTTTTTAAATTTTTTACCGCGATAGTTGCACCGCTGATATTCCCGTTAAAAAACGACGCAAAACCTACACGGCACAAAACTCGGCTACTGGGTTTTACACCGGAATATCCCCCGGCACATCATCCACTTTTTGCGCGAGCGTTCCTTCCGGCGGCGAATACCAACCCGGATCGCCATCCAGTTGGTCGCGCACTTTGACCAGGGTGAACATGCCGCCCATCTCCAGTTTGCCGTAACGGCCTTCGCCCATCATCATCGGCAGGGTATTTTCCGGTCCGGGCATATGGCCCATGTCTGTATGCACCTGATGTTCTGCCATGCCGTGTTCGCCCATGGGCATATAATCGGGCAGTACTTTTTTTAATAACGCTTCCGGCTGCTTAACGCCGAGCATATTCGGCACGCCGTGACCCATCGCGTTCATAGTGTGGTGGCTCATGTGGCAGTGAAACGCCCAGTCGCCGGGAACGGCGGTAAATTCCAGGTCGCGGGTCTGGCCGACGCCGACGATCTCGGTGACTTCCTTGCGCCATTGGTTCTCCGGCCAACGACCGCCGTCGGAACCGGTCACATCGAACTGCACACCGTGCAGGTGAATCGGGTGATTCCACATCGATAAATTGCCCACCCGAATACGCACACGCTCCCCGGTTTGCGCCACCATGGCGTCAATAAACGGAAACACTTTGCTGTTCATGGTCCACAAATCAAATTCGGTCATGACACTGGGGTCGGGGCGATAGGTGCCAGGGTGCACAGCCCAGTTGTGCAGCAGGATGGCGTAGTCGCGATCCACCGCCGGTTCGGTCGGCGTCTTGGGGTGGATGATAAACATGCCCATCATGCCCAGCGCCATCTGTACCATTTCATCGGCGTGGGGATGGTACATATGAGTGCCGTGCTGTTGCAGGGTAAATTCGTACATAAAGGTTTCGCCGGGTTTGATCGGCGGTTGCGTCAGGCCGCTGATACCGTCCATGCCCCAGGGCAACAAGATGCCGTGCCAGTGCACGCTGGTGTGTTCCGGTAATTTGTTGGTGACATAAATTCGCACCCGGTCACCTTCCACCGCCTCCAGCGTCGGGCCGGGGGTGCTGCCGTTGTAACCCCAGGCTTTGATGGTCGTACCCGGCGCAAACTCGTGCTCCACTTCCTCAGCAATCAAATGAAATTCCTTTACCCCGTTATTTAGTCGGTAGGGCAAGGTGCGGGCATTCGGTGTAATGACCGGCCGATAACCCTGGGCAGTCACGTCTGCTTTGGTTGTTGCCACACTAGCCAACTGTTCGGGTTTTGCGGTGGCCTGCTGGTTGTGGTGTTGATGGTGACTGTGATCTTCAACGGCCTGAGCTGAGCCTGGGCGGGTGAGGCTTCCCACCAGCAGCCCGGCGGCGCTGCCAACTAATAAGTCGCGTCGATTAATCATGATGATGGTCTCCGTGGTGTTCGTTCTGAGGCTCACTCGGTCTGGCGGGGGGCGTATCGCCCGCTGGCTCGGCAAATGGCAGGTTCTTGCCAACGGCGAGTATCAAGGCTGTGCGTGCTTGCCAATAGTGTTTGGTCGCTTCGATATCCTCGGCGGCCAAGCGGATTTGCTGCTGTTTGAGCGCCAATAAATCAAACGGGCTGGCCAACATGAAGTTCACCTCTCGCTGGCTTTCCTTTACCTGTTCGTGGGCGGTTTTTTGCAAGGCTATTACCTCCTGATGAGCCTGGCGGGCATCGTCCAGTTGGCGCAATGCGAGGGCGATCTCGTATTCGGTCTTGCGTAGTAGATGCGCTTCTTGCGCGCGAGCTGCATCGCTCTCGGCACTGAGCCGATCGAGTTTTGCCTGACCGCGATCAAACAGCGGTAAGCCAAACTCCACTTCCGGCCCGGCATTGATAGTCCCATCAAATTCCCGTTCGACGTTTATCCCGGCAGTAATATCGGCCCAGCGGCTGCGAGTAATCAGCGGGCGCTGACCGGCGAGAAAATCCTGCTGCCGACGAATGAGTGCTAACTCGGGACGGTGTTGTTGAGCCTGGATCAGCAAGTCTGTTGCGACAAAGTGCTCCTCAGGAATGTTCGGCAATTGCTCTGGCAAATCAAACGCCTGCTGTGGTTGCAATCCCAACAGGTAGGCCAGTTGTAAACGGCTGGTGTCCGCTGCTAACCGGGCTTGCCGGATCTCCTGGCTGATCTGCTGCATGGAACCTTGATGTTGCAGAAAACTGGCTGGCGACAAATTGCCGGCAGTGCGCATCGCTTGCGCGAGAGCGTAGGCAGCATCATTGGCTTGTTGATATTGCTCGGCGATCGCCAGCTGTTCCTGTGCGGCAACTGCGGCAAAGTACGCAGACTGAAGTTCGTGGATTGCCTCATCGAGACGCCCTTGCAATGTCAATTGTTGCTGAGCCAGCTCCGCATCCGCCAGGTCTATGCGTAACGAGCGGGTCAGCAGGTCGAGCAGGGATTGGCTCAGCCCCAGGTCCAGTTGCCAGCGTCCGCCGCCTTCCGGGCGCAGGGCGCCCACTGCAAAATGTGGATTGGCAATCAACTCGGCCTGCGCCCGTCGGGCATTGGCGATGCCCAGCTCGGCCAGTAGCATTTCAATGCGCGGGGCGTTTAATAACATCAATTGCGTGGCGGTCTGCGGCGTTAATGGCTGATGTAGCAACTGTTCAACCACCGCATCGCGTTGCGCAACACGTAACTGCAAATCCGGATGGCGGCTTGCCAGTTGGTGTTCAAGGTTCACCGCACTTTCATTTGACGGCGCCCAGCTTGCGCAGGCGCCCAACGTCATGGCCGCCATCACCAGGGCGGCTTTGTGGATCAGATTGTTCATTTTCATTGCCTGTCAGTCTGCCGGCCGAAGGTCATCCGGCCGGAAAGTCACACGAACATGCCGACGCTGGACGTCGGTAATGAGTTGTGGGTGATCAGGTGAATCTGGGTGGGCGATGTGGATTGTCGAGCAGGACAGAATGCAAGGAAGGGGTAGGGAGGCGGTTGTAATGTGTCGGTAAGACCGTCGGCGCCGGCAAGCTTTGCGGCAACAGGACGGCGCTGTTGAAGTGACAGGAGATCTGGCAGTGGTAACACGTATTCTGGCTGTCCGCTGCAGAGGCGAGGTCTTCAGATGTTTGCTCCGCACCGCCACAGCCCTGGTGAACAGCTTGCTTGCCTTGCGGTGCAGTGGCGTTATCCAGCCAATGACAGGGCAGCCACAGCCCGGCGGCGGCTTGCATAGGCAGCCACAGGCACAAGAGTGCCACGAGCAGTGTATGAGGTCGCGATAGGGATTTCATGTTATGCCGGGTTGCTCACTGAAAGACGCGCTCATCATAAACCTTGCCCTCGGGGAAAGGTCAACCCCCGCAGCCTTAAAGATTGTGATGGTCAAGAATCATGTTGGCCAGGATTGCAGTTGGCGCCGCCAGCCCTTAGGATGCTGCCCCTTGTTGGTGCAAACAGATGTGGAAGATCCTGCATGACTTTTAAATCACTGCTCCATGAATGTCGGCTATTGCTGGGCGTCGAACGCAATACCACCAGTCACGGCGAAAAATTGATATCGGCGTTGGGCGCGGTACTGGGTATCCTCGCGGTCTACTGGATTACGCGCTGGACCTTTCCCCATGGGTACATGAGTTCCGCCGGGAATTTTCTGATGGTGACGTCTATGGGAGCCAGTGCGGTGTTGTTGTTTGCGGTACCTCACGGCGCCTTGTCCCAGCCCTGGGCGGTTGTCGGTGGCCACCTGATTTCGGCGTTGATCGGTGTAACCTGCCATCAACTATTTCCCTATCAAGCCTGGACTGGCGCGTTGGCTGTGGGTTTGGCCGTGGGTGCCATGCATTATTTGCGTTGTATCCATCCGCCCGGTGGTGCTACCGCCCTGGCGGCAGTGATCGGCGGTGCGGAAGTCTATGCCTTGGGCTATCACTATCTGGTGATGCCGATATTGATCAATGTGGTAGCGATCATCGGTATGGCGCTGGTGTTTAACGGGTTATTTGCCTGGCGTCGTTACCCCGCGCATCTTGCGCGCAAGCACAAAGCGGCGATCTCCACCAAGCCCGCCGAGCGGCAATTTGAACTAACGCATGAAGACTTTGCCGCTGCCATGCAGGAACTGGATTCTTACGTGGACGTAACTGCGGAAGGTTTGACCGAACTCCTGGAGTTGGCCAAACAACATGCCGAGAAAAATATTACGCACCCCGATGAAATTATCGCCGGCCATTTTTACAGCAACGGAAAACTGGGCAACCTGTGGAGTGTACGACAAGTGATCGACGCATCGGGCGAACAAAAAAATGCGGCCAAAGATCAGGTTATTTACAAGGTATTAGCTGGCGCTGGCTCCTATGAAACCGGTATTTGTCGGCGCGATGAATTTCAGCAGTGGGCGCGATTCGAGGTTGTCCAGCAACAGGGGCGCTGGGTAAAAATAGATGAAGATTGATGAATATCCGCAGTAAAGACGTTAATTTTTTTGTTGCACCGCTGTTACAAATTACTACAAATTTATTCTGGGGAGAGAAAATTTTCCACGCTACCATGCCCGTGTTTCAACAAGCTGCCAATGCCCAGCATAACACGAGGTCTAAAGCGAATAATGAACGGGAAAATTTTCAGTGCAGGTTTTAAACACTATTCAACGATAAGTGTATTGGCCATCGGCCTTATGGGGGCTGTATGTGCCCATGCCACTACCGTGCAATTTCAAACTGTCATGGGTGATTTTGAAGTTAACCTGTTTGACAAAACCACACCCAAGACCGTTGAAAATTTCCTCAAATACGTCGAGGAAGGTGCGTTTGAAGACACCATTATCCATCGTTCGGTTCCGGATTTTATTGTGCAAGGTGGTGGTTATAACTACCCGGGTACTCTGCCGCTGAAAGCAGTGACTTCACATGCTGCTGTTGTTAATGAACCTGTTTATTCCAACCGTCGTGGCACTATCGCCATGGCCAAAGTCGGTAATAATCCGAACAGTGCCACCAACCAATGGTTTTTTAATCTCAAGGATAATAGCGGTAACCTGGATCGTCAGAACGGCGGTTTCACCGTTTTCGGTCAGGTAACCGGTAACGGCATGGCTATTATTGATGCGATGGCCGCCGTGAGCCGCTTTAATAAAGGCGGTGCATTAAATGAAATACCCTTGCGTAATTACACCACCGAGGATCATGAAGATGATGTCAAAGTAACAGACGAGCACTTTGTGATGATTCAGAATATCGTCGTACTCGATGAAAGCCCCGATACTGCGGACGGTTTGAATCCGGTAAAAAATACGTCATCAGATGATGACGACGACAATGATTCCGGCGGTGGTGGTGGCAGCATCGGCTTTTTGACTATACTACTGCTTGGCTTCCTGGCGGCAGCTCGCAAGATGCTTGTGCGGAGGCGTCAGGTTTCATAGCACGCTTTCATAAAGCGACACAGGAACAGGAGCGGTAATGATTACGTATTTCTATTGGGCTGTTGTCATCGCGTTAGCAATGGGTGTTTTGTGGTTGCTGGGCCGATTGAATAAATGGAAAGCGGGATTCATTGCCGCATTGATCATACTGCTTGTCGGATGGGCAGCGTACTTTTTCCACTTT
Organism: Cellvibrio sp. PSBB006; assembly: GCF_002162135.1. NCBI lineage: Bacteria > Pseudomonadati > Pseudomonadota > Gammaproteobacteria > Cellvibrionales > Cellvibrionaceae > Cellvibrio > Cellvibrio sp. PSBB006. Next base: position 688,035 of record NZ_CP021382.1, read on the forward strand.
GAACAAGTCTTTGTTAAACGCTACGGCGGTGTTATGTCCATCAACGTGCCGGATGGCCAGATGCATATCACCGCGACCTGGAAAGATGACAACCTCTGGATCGAAAATTACGATCCCCAAACCAATACCTGCCATTTCAATGAATATTCCAAGGGAAATTTGTTGCAGGGCAAGGTGGTAATCAAAAACTGCAATCCTTTCCGTATCCAGGCTCAAAACCAGGCCGGTTCCGCCGTGCCGGTCATCAGCGAATAAAAATAAAGCGAGGTGGTTTCCCGCCTCGCTTTATTTTTTAGCAAATTATTTACACCGCAATAGAATCGTAGACCACCACCTTGCGCCACAGGTGTGCATGCTCATCAATAAATTTTTGATGCAGAGGATGGGCCTGATAAATGTTCTGGCCCTCCACATCATCAAAACACAACATCTCTGATACCTGATAACTGTTGTCTACCACATCGCGCTTTTCGGTGGATGCCGGTATACCGACATGGATCGCTCGTACCGTTTCGATGGCGCCCAGCGCTTTGATACCGGCAATCAGTTTTGCCTGGTCCTCTTTGGAATCCGGATTCTTTAACCAGAAAAATACTTTGTGAATAAGCTTGGGTAATTCAGGTTGGGCCTTGGGTTTTTCCGCCTTGAGATTAAGCGAAGCGGTCGCCGCCACACCCAAGAGTGCTGTGCCGGCCAGAAATTGTCGACGATTGCTATGATCCATAGCCATGATTCCCCTGTGGTATTGATCAGAAATAAGTGAAGCTTCGTAAAATTACAGTGATAGTGCTAACAAGCAATCATTTTTACGGAAAATTACGGTTCCGGGAGTAGGTTGAGTCAGGGTACCAGACCCCTTATTGCAAATAACCCAAATGGCAGCATCAGCCATTCGCTGGAACATTTTTTTCTATCGCGCGCATTTATTCATCACGGTTATTTTTTCGCACTATGCTTACACCAGCAGTAAGAATAATAGACCAGCAGTAAGAATAATAGGAGAGTAACAACGTGATTCGCTATTCATGGCTAGCCCTTGCCTGTGTTATCGGTGCCTTTGTCGGCACCACCCAGGCGGCGATAGTAAAAGGTAAACATTGCGCCGCAATACAAAAGACCATCAATCAATTACCCGCCGTGGGCGGTGAAGTTCGTATACCGGATGGGATTTATCTCTGTCATAAACCGATTGTGATTGATCGCGATAATGTCAGCCTGCGCGGTGAAGGTGCTGGTACGGTACTGCGCCTGGCCGATGGTGCCAATGCACCGGTTATCGTTATGGGGCAGTCCATCGCCATTCCTGATACCAGGCGACGGAATATTGTGATCAGTGATTTGTTGATCGACGGTAACCGTCAAAACCAGACATCTGAATGTATGGGTGGACCTTGTAGCGAAGCTTTCCCTCTGCGCAACAATGGCATCTCAATTCGCCATTGTTTTGATTGCCGCGTGGAGCGTGTGACCGTACACAGTGCCAGCTCTGGTGGTCTCGTCACTGAACTGACCAGTCGCCGACTGACCATCCGGGATTACACCTCCTACAATAACGAATTCGATGGCTTGGCCGGTTACGAGACGGAAGAGAGTTTATTCAGCGGGATTCATCTTTATGATAATGAGGCCGCTGGTTTTTCGTTTGATATCCAGTTCAACAATAATGTCTTTAACGATGTACTGATTACCAACAGCGGCAGCGTGGGCATCTTTATGCGCGACTCGTTTGACAACCTGTTTAGCAACGTACAGATACTCAACAGCAAACAGCACGGTATTTTTTTGGCTCAGGTAGACGATGATGCATCCAAACCGGCAGCGGGTAATAGCTTTACCGGGTTGGTTGTCGCGCGCGCCGGTGGTTACGGTGTCGTGGCCAATGACGCATCCTGCACCAATACCTTATTAACCGGTGCGCAGCTGATTGATAACAACGCCGGTTGTATTTACGAAGCTACGCCGGCATTGGTTGCCAACCTGGGGACGATTTGTCGTTAAGTCGAATGGGGTTAATCCATCAGCGGCAGAAACCGGTAACCCACGCCGGGTTCAGTTTCGATGTAGCGCGGCGCGCTGGGATCATCGCCCAGCTTGGTACGTAAACGTCCGATAAAGATACGCAGATAATGCGTATCTTCCACATGGGATTTCCCCCAAATTTCTTTCAGTAATTGTTGTTGAGTCACGATATGTCCGGCGTGATTCATCAACATTCTGAGTACATCGAATTCCTTACGCGATAATTTAACTTGTTCATTCTGGATAACGAGTTTTCGTTCCTGCAAATTGATGTAAACACGTTCATCTTGATAAATCGCGGTAGGTGTTATCTGTTTGCCGTAGAGCTTAAGCAGCGAGCGCATACGCGCAAGTAATTCCTGTATGCCGAAAGGTTTCACTACGTAATCATTGGCACCATTATCCAGCGCATGTACTTTTTCAGATTCGCGACTGCGCACAGACAACACTATGACAGGTTGTTGATAAAAATCCCTCAGTTGCAGTAATACCTCCTGGCCATCCATGTCCGGCAAACCGAGGTCAAGAATCACCAGTTGCGGCGCCTCCAGAGCAGCTAAAGCCAGTCCCTGTTGGCCTGACTCTGCTTCGATGATCTGATACCCTTGCGCGCTCAATCCGATGTGAAGAAAACGGCGTATCTGCGGTTCATCATCAATAATTAAAATCTTGCTCATGTCTTTTCCTTTGCCTCTTCCACAGGAAGTTCAATCCTCACACAGCAACCCCGTTGAAGAGTATTTGTCATATTCGGATTGTCATGGATCGACACCTTGCCACCGTGTGCGGCGATCATCCCGCGGCAGATTGTCAAACCGAGGCCGCTACCTGATTTGCGTCGGTCACCTTGCCCTGCGGTATGAAAACGCTCAAAGACTTTTTCTTTTTCCAAATCGTCGATACCTGAACCAGAATCACAAACACTGATCACAATTCGGTGCGCTTCCAGGATGCCATTCAGCTTAACAGCTGAGCCTTGGGGAGAAAACTTTACCGCGTTATCGAGTACGTTGAACAGAGCCTGCTCAATCAGCGCGGCGTGTACGTAAAGCAACGGCAGTTGTGGTGCCAGGTTGATCGACAACGTGTGTTCTTGCAGCAGGGGAGTTAAACGCTTTTTAACAACACTCACAATTTCTGCAACGCTGATCCAATGCCGCTCCAGCCGGAGTTCACCAAAACCCAGTCGCGTCATGTCCAATAAATTTTGGGTGTAACGGTTCAGACGTTGAGCCTCTTCCAGGACCGTAGCAAGTAACTCGCGCGTCTGGGATTTAGTTAAGTCATCACCCATTTCAAGCAGGGTGGATGCTGCACCGATCATGGCTGTCAGCGGTGTGCGAAAATCATGGGATACCGACGATAACAATGCAGAACGTAATAATTCATTCTCTTTAGCCATGCGTTCCTGTGCCAGGTCGCTCACCAGGCGAATGCGCTCAAGGGACTGGTTTACCTGGCGTTGCAGCAGTGTAAAGAACTCACGCTCCAACGGCGTCTCCTTCCATTCCGGCAGTTGTATAAACGCTAAAATCCGTTTCGTGTTATGCAGAAAATACCCGCCCAGCTCACGCTCCAGGTTGATCAATTGATCCTGAATATCGCGCGACATTTTTGCCTTGAACAACGCAATAAGCTTTGCAGTTTGCGTATCATCGACATGAAAAGGTGAACTGTTTTGCTGTAAATGCTCGGCGTAAACAATGTGATACCGGGTATTCCATGCGTTAACCGCATGTTCGAGCGCTGCCATGACTTGCTCAACATCAATGGCTTTGGACAAATGTTCAAGCATATCGAGTTCAATGCGGCTCATGGCTTCACGGCGCTGTATTTCGTCGGTATTTAGCTTGAGCTTTGCCGCCAGGTGGCCGACGACCAAGGCTGTAACCAGAAAGAAGGTGACACTCAGTATGTCTTCACGATGGGTGATGAGCAGGGAACCATAGGGTTCGGTAAAAAAGTAATTAAATGCCAGGAATCCTGAAACAGCACTGATCAATGTCAGACGCAGGGTAAATTTCGTGGCGATAAAAATGACCACTAATAAATACAACAAGGCGAGATTAGCTTTGGGCATAAAGCTGGCGATGGCAAAGGCTACCGGCGTGATTAGCCAGGGAAGAAACAGGGCCAGTGCCAGCCCGGCTTTATATAACATGGGATGCAATGTTTTAGTGATAATCTTCATAACATTAATTTTTCCAGAAAGCTTTGGAAAATATCACCAGCAATGTTAAAAATTCCAATCGGCCCAGGAGCATCCCAACGGCTAATGCCCATTTTGCCATGTCACTGAGCGGTTCAAAATTACCAGCAGGGCCAATGATAGTGCCTAATCCCGGGCCGACATTTGTCAGAGCGGTGGCGGCACCGGTAATACTGGTGACAAGGTCAAGCCCGGTAGCGGCAAGTATGGCAGAGATCATGACCCAGGAAAGTGCCATCATTAAAATAAACGCAACCGACGATGAGATAATTTCCGGGCTGACCAGGCGATTATTGTAACGATGGCGAACCACGGCGCGCGGATGAATCGCCGTTGTAAATTGACCCTTCACCATGCCCGCAAGCAATTGCAAGCGAAATATTTTTAACCCGCCGCTGGTTGACCCGGAACAACCGCCGATAAAGGTACAAAAGAAAAACACTAACACAGCCAGCGGTCCCCAGAGTTGATAATCTGTCGATGCGTATCCGCAGGTGGTGATAACGGAAACCAGATTAAAGGTCGTGACAGTAATCGCGTTAAATATCGAAGCGCCTTCACGCCACAGTGGTATAGCGAGCACTATGGCAGTAACAGCAACAATTAATAATAAACCACGCACTTGGGAGTCTTTTAATAGCAGGAATTTGCCGTGCATAAACCAGCGAACAAATAATACAAAGGGCATGGCACCCAGAAGCATAAAAATAATGGAAACCCAATGGCTGGCAAGATTGCTAAATTGCCCGAAGGAACTGTCAGATGTGGAGTAACCGCCGGTGGAGACCGTGGTCATTGCATGGTTGATGGCATTGAACCAATCCATGCCGGTCAGTCGATAACTCACCATGCACAGCAGCGATAAACAGACATAACAATACACCATGGCCTTGATCAGACTATGGGCGCGGGGCGTGGCTTTTTCGGACCAATCCGATGATTCGGTTTTAAACAAACGCATGCCGCCAACGCGCAAGAAGGGCAACACAGCCACAGCCATACCAATGACGCCGATACCACCCATCCATTGCAATAATGATCGCCACAACAGCAGGTCTGGCGCCATGTTATCCAATCCAATCAATACCGTAGAGCCCGTGGTGGTGACGCCGGAGACAGACTCAAAAAACGCATTGGTAAACGTGAGCGGCTGTTTAACCAACAGAAAAGGCAAACAACCGAATGCTGAAACACTTAACCAGGCGGCTGATGTGGTTAGGAATACCTGGCGCGGCACAATATTATTAACATTGGCGCGATGACCGATAACCAACGCGCAGATACCGGCGCAGCACGTTATGGCAGCAGAGAGGAAGAAAGGTAATTGATCACCGGTATCCAGGATGCTTGCCAGAGCAAGCGGCCATAGCATAAAAAACGCCTGGATATTCAGAATAACGCCCAGGATGAGCCACATCGGACCAAAGAGTTTCATAACGGCAACGCGTTTGCAAAGGGAAACACATGGTACGAATGCGGCGCATAAAAAAGCTATGTCGGTTCCTGGTCAGCGCGTAAATTTTGAGTAAACAATTCTGTGGACGGTGAAGAAACCGGTGCTAATACGGCTGGGTAATGTCCGCGTAAACCAAGGTTACATACAGGTTGAACACGTGGGGTGACTGGCGCATCAGTGCATCCAGATCGCGACCAAACGGTGGTTGTTTATCCTTGTGTTCAGCGGCAAAACGCTTTGCCGCTTTTTCCAATACCTCACTGAATGCCAGCGGTTGATTAAAACGCACTTGTGGATTATTGATACAAAATTGCGTGTACGCATAGAGCGCTTCCACAACAGCACTCTTGTAATAAGCCGGGTGGAGCTGGTGGGTCAAGTGATCAATCAGGTGAGCAAAGCTGGCTTCTCCCGGCGTCATGGAGCTGCGGATAATTTCACAGTCCAGTACAAAGTCAGCACAGTTGGCATCACCAAAAATAAGCTTGGGCGTAAACATCAGGCTGTGCCAGATATCGCGCAGGAAGCTGTCATCAAAGTGAGTAATCAGCCCGCGTGCGATACGCCATTCCAGCCAGTCCGTATCGACCGCATTAGCCATGCTATCGTGCAGAATGTCTTGCTCGTGAAAGATTTTATAGGGCGCAACATGGTTGACACCCTGGGCAAAGACCCGCTTGCGTGAAACCAGAATGCTTTCCAGTTTGCGCAACAGCTTGCACGGCGATTGCAAACCCAGCCACTCGTGCATGGAGACATCATCGGCATCACCTTTGTCCATGGCATATAACATGATGAAATTGCGTAATTGAATGGAACGCAAGCCATCAAACAGTTTAGGCTCAATGCGAATCAAATAGCCGATCGCCGACAACAGTTCCAACACCAAGGTGCGCTCCAGCGGATCGGGGAAGATATGCTGCACATTGTCAAAGAAGCTTTTGTTGGAAAAGGATTGATCCACCTTGATTTCGGTAAAGTTCTTGTCGCCTACGATAATGGAAAGATTGCGCGCAGCGATCAGCGTGAGGCTGTCCGATAATTCATTTAATGAATAGTTCAATTGGCCGAAGCACATACGAGCGATCAACCAAAAGTTGTTTTTCTCGGCACGGCGATAGACTTCCTTAAGAAAATCTTTCAGCAGGACCAATTGGCCATCTCTGGCAATATTGTCGGTCAGTGACAAGTCTTTAATAAATTGCGTCAGGCGACGATAAGTGATGATTTCGCTTTGCTGGTAGAATTCATCGAGCAGTTTTTTGGCCGGCGCGCGCAAGAATTCGCTGCTGACATGCACTTCATGCTCATGGACTTTCTGTAATGACTGGGTGCTGACGGAATGCACCTGGAGATGCGGCACACTTAAATGATTAACGCGCGAGGCGCGGTAGGCGAGGTTGGCCGAGGCGTAGCCGATGTAGTCATGTTTGCTGCGTAATTGCAGTTCCTGCAAGGTCGCAAATAACTCTTCCACGTTGGGAATATGCGCCAGGTGTTGATCAATTAACAACGTAAATACAGCGACTTCGGGGCTTAACCAATGCTTGTAGATATGTGCGATTTCTTCAGTGATGATCTGGCTCATCAGATGCGCATCGTACATACGGTAATCTTCCCGTTCACTTTGAATGGAAGACAGACAGAGGTACACCTTGTTATTAATTTCATAGGTCTGGGACGTTGCCAGGCTTTGCAGGCGACGGCGTGGCCGGCCGGTCAATCCGAGCGATTTATTTTCCCCAACATGGGCATAGACTTCGGTTAATGCGGGTGCCGATGCTACCGCCATGGGTTTGATATCCTGCAAACTTTCGGCGATCACGCCGTGCCGGGCGAGATGCTGTTTAACTTCGTCATTTTCCGCGAGCACCACCAACGCAATTTGCGATTTGATAAATTTGGTGGAGCGCCGCCGCATCTTTAACGGATCAAGGTCATCACTGCGCAGCAGACCTTCATCCATCATCAAACCCGTGAGGTATAAACTCTGGGCCCACACCAGCGGCACGTTATCGTTGGGTAAACGTTTTTGTGAGCGGGGATTTTTCTTTTCAGCAGCAATACTGTCGAACGGCACGTAATAGAGTTCGGGCAAGAGGCCGAAACCATCGCGGAACACCAACAGTGACTCCAGTTTCTGCCGGTAGTATTTCGCTGTAGTGAGCGTTCCATCAAAGAGCGCATTGATATACAGATAGGTATAAAACAACGGCCATTCGGATTCAATATGCTCAAAATTTGCTAATTCGGAATGTTCGTAATAGATGCGCGAACTTTCTTCCAGCATGGTTTGGTGACCATCCCACAGGAAACGCTTACAACCGTAATTGCCACCCAATTTGGTGAGGATAGCGTCGCGGGTTTGGGTGGCGAGGGTTTCTTTACCGACGGCAAAAGCTGGAAAACCGATAATACTTAACAGCGCACTGTCCGACTCTTTCGAGAGCGATTCCCGCGGTAGTAATGACGCCAGGGTGCTGCGCGCCAAAGCAACGGCGTCGGCAATCACGTGAATCGTTGCGCGCTTGTTGGCGTGCTCGCCAAACAGGTTAAAACCATCCAATGCCTGCAAAGCTGCTTTTGCCATGCCCACCGAACTGGCATTGATTTCGGTGCGCCCATTGTTGATCTTATTACCGCGCTCCCAGATACCGTAATCCGGCGTGCGATACGCGCTGGAGATGTAGTAAACCAGGTTTTGTACAAAATCCACTTCATCGGGCGTGCAAACAATGCGCAGGCCGGAACAGGTCATTTGCGCAAGCATGAGTAAGTAAAGTGACGTCGCATCAATCTGCAAATGACCCCAGGCATCGTCCGCCACCACTGGCAAACCGCTGGCTGTGTCGTATTTGGCATGGAGCGCGTCGTTATTGCTCAAACTGTACTTGAAGGCTTCCACCTTATTTGCCTGACGCATCATGGATTGCAACAGGCCGCGCATCAGTTTGACGGTGGCTTGCTCAAGCAAGTCGCTTTTGCTGGATTCCCCCTGGCGCCGAAATGCCACGCTTAAGCCCCAGACGGAGATAACGGAATAAACGTTATCGCGCACCCAGGCATCGGTGTAGTTGCCGTGGTTATTGACTGCTGTACTGGCGGGAAGTAAGCCGGTGACGGGGTGTTGTCGACTGATAATAACGGTGTCGATTTCGCGAAATAACTGCTCTAGCAAATGGGCGTGCTTCATACTAACTCATGAACTCTGTGTTATTCGGAAGTCCGGGCCAGAAAAATGGCTGCGGCCTTGGTTATAGTAGCCCAGCTTATTTGATGTGTTGATGAATCTCTGTTGTTTTAGCAGCAAAATTCACGCCCGAAACCTCCAGTGACAGGGCAGTCGGGGCTTTGTTCATTTGCTGAGCGATATGGAGAAATTCCATCACAAGAATGTGACTTTGCGCGTCCGCCTCGGCGCTAGAGTGGTTAACGAAACGGCAAACGTGTGACTGGCGTGCACTGAATGGGTGCGACGACTGGCGTTGCTTATCTCATTCTCCCAGCTCTGATTCTTGTTGCATCTGTGCCGGTACGACGGGGCTGTACAACTCGCCAAAAAAATCATGGAGGACCAGTTTTTGTTCGGCATCCTTTGTGGTTTCCATATCTTTCCAGGGCACTACATACAGAATTTGCGGGAGCTCCTGATTTCCCTTGATGCGCGTGGTTTCCAGCTCAATACGATCCTCAGCTGACCAGGCGGGCAGGGTGAATACCATAAGTGCAGTTATCAGGCTGTATCTCATCCTTCACCTCGACGTTTCAGTGTCAATTTCAGTTCCTCTACCCAGGCGGTAGTGGCTTTGTCTTCCTGTTTGATCAGGGCCAGGTACTGTTGATAATGCTCCACCGCGCGACCAATATCCTGATAAAAAATGTCGCATAGCAACGCCAGGTTGTAATGCGCCTCGGCAAAATGCTTGTTGAGCTTCAAGGCTGTTTGGTAATGCTTATTCGCAGCGGTGTAATCCCCTTGGTCGACCGCAATTAATCCAGCCAGGTTGTATATCTCAGGAATCTTGTTGTTAACGTCTTGTGCCTGGTCCAGAGTAACTTTGGCTTCATCCAGCTCGCCATTCTTGTAGTAGGCAATAGCCAGATTGAGCCAAATACCAGGCTGCCCCGGGTGTGCCTGGGTAAGTTTTTTAAGGCTATTAATCGCTTTGCCTGCCTCACCTTCCTCGATACGTGCTACGGCGCTTTGGTAGTTTTTAGCTTCGGCTGGTGTCAGGGTGGTCGGAAGCGCGCTGGTTGAGTCCGGGGTTTTTTCCGAGGGCGATTGGGTGGCACAACCCGCCAGAACCAATAACGTCAAACCGAACCACCATTGGCTCTTCAGTGGATTAAATATCATGGCGATAAACCTCCAGTTTACCCTTGCGGTCGTAGCGCACCGGGAAGAGCACCACCAACGCCTTACGGCTTTCACTGATCCACTCGCTACGGGTTCCATCTTTTGTGCGGGCCAGATTGATTTCGTAAAACTCGATGGCCTTTTCCTCGAACGGAAACGCCTGGTCCTCAATAAGAATATTGTATTGCTCCAACTGGTCACCGGTAAGGTGTTTTGGTCGCTCTGAGTCGAGCAGGGCGCTGGCGAAATGCTGGTAGATCTGACCGATAGCATAGGTTGATTCGGTCGTGATCTCTGGGTGGCTGTACACAGAGGCCTGACCATAGAGTGCGATGGCATCCTGCATTAACTTTTTCTTGATACGCAGGTTTTCTGTTAAGGGTTCTACCAAACGGCGAGCTGCAAATTGCTGGTGTTTTTGTTTTGCCAGATCCAGCGTGATGCGCGATGCAATAAAATTGGTGCGTTCCGTTTTATTATTCTTGCTGGCTTGTTTATCTGCCAATGCAATTTTCTCTTGCCAGAAAACCACCTTATCCTGTTCCCGTGTTTTTTCATAAAGCTGGGTTAATTTGTACATAGCTTCCATGTATTGCGGATACGGACGAGTGTAGGTATTGGCGTAAGTGCGATAGGAGCGAATAGCCGCCTCGTGATTGTTTTTAGACTCATACAGTTCTGCCGCCTGCCAGAGTGCCGCCATCTTCACATCCTGATTGTCTTCCTGGGCAGAAATCTGCTCAAACGCCTGCGCCGCTTTTGCCCCGTCACCAGCTTTTAAATACGCTGTCGACAACTGCCGGGTCGCATCTTTATTTAAAGCGTGTTTGGGAAATAATTGCTGGAATTGCTGAATGTAACCAATAGCGCCTTGCCATTGTTCATGTTTCATCGATAACGCAATGGCTTCATAGAGTGATGTCGGCGCTATCTCTGATGCCGGCACACGTTGCGCTACGCGCGCGTAATCCTGAATGCCGTCAGCCAAACGATTTTCTTTGATATTCAATTCCGCCTGCTGATAAATCGCCAATGCCAGGTTATCGCTGATGCGTCGTTGTTGTTCCCGGCCAAGTGGTTGATCAAGCAAGTCGGCAAAGATGGTTTCTGCTTCTTTATGTTGTGCCAGTTTAAGATAAGCAAGACCTTTCAGCAGATTTGCCTCGTAGAGGGTGCCTTCAGCGGCACTGTCGGGTAGTGTGTTAGCTAATGCAATGGTTTCGGTATAACGCTGATGATTAAAGGCCAGCTCCGCTGCGTGCAGAGCCACTTTTTGATAGCGCGGCTCGGTCTGGTAGAGCTGTGCCGAGGTCAATGCATATTGAATATGCTTGTCCAACCATAGCGGATTGTTTTTGTCTGTCTCGTACAATTTATCGGACAGGACGATAGTTGCATAGGCGGCTTCCTTGTTCAGCACAATATCACCGTCATACGCGGCCAGGGCGAAGTAGTGAATGGCATCCTGATGACGGTTTTCTGCAGCGAGTAACTCTGCATACAGTGTGTAAACCTTATCCTGTTGCGCGTAGGCCGTGTAGTGTTGCAGATAACGTTGATACCAGTTGTTCGCCTGGGCAAAGGCCGCCGCTTTTTTGGATTGTTGATAATCCTCCTGATGCCAGGCCGCCACCTGCAATAGATGGTTGCGCAGCGAGTCCGCAACTATTTTTTGCTCAGCGGCATTATCCGCAGTTTGCCAGTAGCTGCTGTCCGGTTGAAAACGGTTGTAAACAACCTCCATGGTTTCCTGAAAGCGTGTCTTGAATTTGCCGAGTTTCCAGATGTCGATCTGTTGCAAATACGCGCGCGGCACTTTGGGCGAGTTGGGGTTGGCAGAAATAAATTCTTGCAAGGTTTCCGCTGCGTCAGAATAGCGCTCCTGCTTCAGGTAAATGTCACTGATAACCTTGTAGGTGTGATAGAGATACTGAAAATCAGCCTCGTCGGAAAAATAGTCTTGCAGAATCTCCGTGCTATCGAGGTTAGCAAAGGCTAAACCGATAGCGCGAAAGTATTCGTCAAACTGATCTTTTTCACTGCTGGAGAGTGCATCAACATCGCCAAATTTATGATGCTTAAGTGCCGCAAGGTAATCGTCTGCCGCTTCAAGATAGAGCGCCTGCTTGTAACGTGCCCAGCCCCGTTTGAATAACGATCGCTCATAGAAAACGTCACCTACTGACGTGAAAATAGCTTCTGTGTAGGCATCTTCAGCGGTGATGTAATCGCCCTGAATAAAAGCATTTTCGCCAATGCGGAATTGGGCTTCGGCGTAATAGGGCGAGGCGGGGTAGGTTGCACACAATCGCTCAAGTGCCGCAAGGGACTCTTCGTGATGGCCAAGCTGATCATGGGTGCGAGCGAGCTGGTACAGGGTTTTATCGTTACCTTTGGCATCGGGATATTCACGCAACGAGGTTTCCAGCAGGCTCAGTGTTTTCTCCAAGGACTCCCGGTAAATACGGTCTTCGACGTCCGCCTGATCCTGAGTGTTTTTTACCAGGTCGTTGATACGTTTCATCTCCAACTCTGCCAGGCGATTAATGGCAGAGAGTCGCGACTTGTCATCAGCCGGCGCGGATTTAATGTAATTGTAATAAGCTTCCTTGATTTCCTCTTCGCTTTTCGGTTTAACAAAAACCTCGTTTTGTTCGACATTGTCACCCTGCACATCCAGCAGGCGCAGTGTTTCTTCCGGCTGCTGGGTGCTACATGCATGCAAGGTCAACAGCCCGGGTATCAGGAATAAAAAATAAGTAATGTTACGCATCATTGGGTATCAAATAGTCGGGCCAGGCCAAAGCGCGATTGGCTGAGGTAGCTGTCAATAACGGTGCGTTTTTTGTCGAGTAGCGCGCGCACTTGTTCAAGATAGGTTTGGTTCAACCGACTAGCCAAGGCATCAACAGCCTTGTCTGTGCTGGTTGACAGCGGCTGTGTTTGCAAAAAGCTGAGTAGTTGTCGCCTGGTGTTTAGCGCTTGTAATGTCGGGTGATCGCGCAATTCTGCCTGCAAAACATCTCGCTGTTCCGGTGAGAGTTGTGCCGGATTCGCCATATTCCTGGACAGCGTGTTGTACAAATTCACCTGTTGTTCATAGTAGGTAATGGCTTCGGTATAGCTGGCGGATGCCGTTTTATTTTGTTTGAGCTGAACCAGAGAGAATGCACTTAACAGATAAGATTCAGCCACAGAGATATCATGCTCATCTTTCTTTTTTAAATGATTGAATGCGTTGAGTGCACCGATAAAATCTTCCTGATGCAGCGCGGCTACACCTAGTCCCAATAACGCGCGATTTGCGTAGCCGCTGTTTAAGTGCACATGACGGAAGCTCTCCCGTGCATCGCGATAAAACCCATGCTGTATTTGGGAAAACCCCAGCAGTGTGTACAAACGGTTTGCCATTTCATCTTTCGATGGCCCCACTTCAAGCGCATCTTTTATTGCAATGTGTGCATCGGTCCACCAGTCCTGGCGGATATATGCCACTGCCGTGTTAAGTTGAGCGATACGGTACTGTTCGGATTCCGGCTTTAACCGCGAGAAATATTCCACTGCCTTGCGGTGTTTTTTCTGATGCTGCAAGGCTGCCCCCATAATGATCTGGGCTTCATCAGCTTCCTTTTGCGACAAGGCATTGTTGATGTCAATTGCTTTTAACTCAGCGTAGGCATCTTGCCATTGGTGCGAGGACGCCAGATAGCGCGCGTACTCAAATTTGAGTCGTGCTTCTGCGTATTCATCACCGCTGCGTGCCGCCAACGCCAACAGATTTGTTGCCAACCCCGTTGCCTGGTGTTTGAACAGCAAGCGACCCAGAGTGGCGACCGATTTATCGCTGATATTATGTTGGACCAGCGGTATATTGGCTGCAATCAACAGAATAACCTGTGTGCTGTTGCCTGCCTCATCTGCGCGCGAAGTTTGACGCACCAATGCTGCGATATTTTTTTTATCGAGTACTAAGGTAGGATTCTTATTTGCCAGTTCCTGAAACGCGCTGGCACTGATGCGCTGATAGTCATTATCCAGCGCTATCACTGCTGCGGTTTCTTGTGCTGACGATGCATGAGCCGGTAACCACCAGCAGATTACCAATAGATAGACGATGACACGCAACAATGATTTAAGCGGCTGGTAGCGGATGCCAGTAGGAAAAACGAATTGGCGGTGGTTGTTCACGCCGCGTCCGTGGGTGTGATTGATTAACATAAGGGCACAAATAAACAGTAGCTGTAGAGGATAGTCATTAACGGTTGCATGCAGTTGGGTTACAGGCCAAGCCGCCACCAACAGTGAGCCTGTTGGTGGCGAGCCACGGATTTACTCAATGTTATAGCTAAAACCGCCTTCTTCTGTTGCACCGATGTGAATCTTTTGAATGTCTTCATTGTTGGCCATCCGTGCCAGACATTCTGCGGCTATCGCCGGTAGCATCGTGCGCGTCAGGATGTTTTCAATATTGCGCGCGCCGGTATCCACTTCCTGGCTGCGTGCGACAATATTCAATAACACATCCTCATCGTAACTGAATTCCGCATTGTAATGCTCTTTGACGCGTTTCTTGATGCGGTTCATGTTGATCACACAAATCTTCATCAGATCTTCATCGCCCAAAGGATAGTAAGGGATGACGGTGGTGCGTCCCAGAAATGCCGGTTTGAAATAACGCAACAATTGCGGGCGGAAGTTATCCAACAATACTTCTGGATCAGGTTTTTCCTCTTGCGCTGCACACATTGCACGAATGTGTTCTTCGCCGGCATTAGACGTCATGATGATAACGGTGTTGCGGAAGTCGATATCGCGGCCTTCACCATCTTTAATGGTGCCTTTGTCGAACAGGTTATAAAAAATATCCTGCACGCCGGGGTGGGCTTTTTCCATCTCATCTAACAATACTACGCTGTAAGGTTTACGTCGCACTGCTTCGGTCAGCACACCACCTTCGCCGTAACCTACATAACCGGGTGGTGAGCCCAGCAGCATGGAAACTTTGTGCTCTTCCTTAAATTCCGACATATTGATGACGGTAATATTTTGTTCGCCGCCGTAAAGAATGTCCGCCAGCGCCAAAGCCGTTTCGGTTTTACCCACACCGCTCGAACCCACCATAAAGAACACACCAATAGGCTTACGCGGATCAGTCAAACCTGCACGGGATGTGCGAATACTTTGCGCAATAGCTTCCAGCGCATGGGGTTGTCCGATTACACGCTCGCCCATGACGTTTTGTAATTCCAGCACGGCTTTGATTTCGTTGGAAACCATCTTGCCTACGGGGATGCCGGTCCAGTTAGCCACAACTTCGGCGATAGCCTGGCTATTGACGTTAACCTGGATCATAGGCGTCTCGCCTTGTAACTCTGCCAACTCCTCGCGCAGTTTATGCAGGGATTCTTTCACTTTTGCCAGGTCTTCATCGCTCAATGCTTGCGGTGCTTTCGGGTCCTTGGCTTTCTCCGGGCTCAGGTTGCGTGCATGGAAGTCATCTTCAATTTGTTTTTGCAGCGCGTGGATTTCTTTAACTTTTTCCGCTTCCTTATGCCACTGCGCTTCCTGTTCCACTAAATGGGTTTGTAAACTGTCTTTTTCTGCAATCAGTTGTGCAATACGTTCTTCACAATTGCCCAGCGATGCATTTTCGCGGCCGAGGGATTGGATAGTCGCTTCGCATTGGGTAATACGACGGCGTGTGTCTTCAATTGCTGCCGGTGTTGCGCTTTGACTGAGCGCGACGCGGGCGCAGGCGGTGTCCAGCAGGCTGACAGATTTATCGGGCAATTGGCGGGCGGTAATGTAACGACTGGAAAGTCGCACAGAGTCCACAATCGCTTCGTCGATAATGCGCACGCGGTGGTGGTTTTGCAGCATTTCAGAGATGGCGCGCATCATATTGATGGCTTTCTCTTCGCTGGGCTCCTCGATTTTTACTACCTGAAAACGACGGGTCAGTGCCGGGTCGCGTTCGAAATACTTTTTATATTCAGCCCAGGTTGTTGCGGCGATAGTGCGCAATTCTCCGCGAGCCAAAGCAGGCTTCAACAGGTTTGCGGCATCACCTTGGCCTTCTTTACCGCCAGCGCCGATCAAGGTGTGAGCCTCATCAATAAACATGATGATGGGTTCCGGGGACGCTTTCACTTCGGCAATGACAGACTTCAATCGATTTTCAAATTCACCCTTAACACTCGCACCAGCTTGCAACAAACCCAGATCGAGGCTGCGAATTGTGACGTTTTTTAATTGATCAGGTACATCGCCCGAGGCTATACGCAATGCAAAGCCTTCTACAACAGCGGTTTTTCCCACACCGGCTTCACCGGTGAGGATAGGGTTGTTTTGGCGACGGCGGATCAGAATATCAATAATTTGACGCACTTCTTCATCGCGCCCCAACACGGCATCGATCTTGCCGCTTTTGGCCGCTTCCGTCAGGTTAACGGTAAATTTATCCAGCGCGGGCGACTTGCTGGGTGCACCCATGGCCGGCGCATCACCGGAGGATGTATCACCAACGTTTGAACTTCTTGATTCGGTGGTGGTGCCGACGATGGCCCGAACCACATCACGCAGAGATTCCGGCAGTATTTTTTTCAGCTCACCGGAGGTGGCTTCGGTTGCGCGACGCAAATTTTCATCGAGCATCAAGGCTGCGAGAATATGTGCAGACGTGGCTTTACTATGGCCATACTCCACAGAGGCCAGCATCCAGGCATTTTTTGCCAGGTCGACGATGGTAGGGGAAAGGGCAGGGGCGCGGGAATTGCCCGCTTTGATGATGTCCAGTTCGCGATTCAACTGCCGAACCAGATTACCTGGATTGACCTCAAATTTTTCCAGTATCAGAAGCAAATCGCTGTCAGGAATTTCAAGTAACTTTAACAGCCAATGCTCGATTTCAACGTTGTAGTGCGTGCGTGACAAACAAAGCCCGGCGGCTCCCTCAAGTGCATTACGACAGGGCTCGTTGAGCTTACCTACCAGAGATTTGAGATCTATGCTGATCATCGTTCTATCCTTACCAATGTTAAATGAAGTCGGATGTGTGCCGGTTTATTTCAAGCGGTTGGCCGACACGGTAATTTTTAGCGTTTCATTGTTATCCTGGACTGGTTTGTCGCTGGTAGACAACCAGGTATTCCAACCAATAATCGGGCTGGGATTTTTACTCAAGGTAATCTTCTTGGGAATATCCTTGCGCTTTACTTCAATGATGAAATCGTAATCCCGTTCAATGCCCACGTACATCCGTACCATATCGTTGAGCGCGCGCAGGGCTTTGGTCCCGGGCGCAAAACGATAGAACTGCTCACGATTGAGCGGCCCCAGGGAAATACGGATTTTCCCCTGCGCAAACCACCCCTTGTGGCCCACCATGGCGGATTGGCCCAGGCGAGCGTTTTGCCCTTTGGGCATCATCCGGGAGGCGAGGCGAGTGCGAATATCAGGAATCAGTTCCTGCCACTGCCCCACAAACTCCTGAATCTTTACGGGAATATCGAAGTAATCCTGCAATACCTGCTTTAAGCCGCTGGCAGTCCGTACCTGCTGCGTCAGCAAGCCGCTGTAAAATAATAACGACTCGTCCTTTATTTGCAATCGCCCGGTTAAACCTTGTGTACCCAAACCAATTAAAGACAAGAGCGCCTGCGTGTGGGTATCGCGCGTCTTTTTGCTTCCGTTTGCCATCTTCTTTCGTTCATATTCAATCGGCAGGTAATACTTGGTGCCCGCCTGATAAAACAGCGAAATGATGCGATGGTTGAAGAGGTCCAGAAAATGGACAAGGGATTCATCTTTCTTTTTAAGTCGTTGCAGGATTAATTCAGTGTAGTGGTAGGGCATTACTCCGATGCTGCCGGTCAAACCCATGAAATTCGTTTGCATGCGCCACGAAGGACCCGGGCCGGTTCCACTGTGACGCACGATGTTATGAACTTCTGCCTCAGGGAATTTAAAACTGGACTGGGTTTGCAGGCGAATGGTTTCCGTGGCAGGAGGCACAAAGCTGGCAATAGAATTACGTGCGCCGAGTACGCGGGTGCCAGGCGTCAGTGTGCGTGACTCCCACAATGCAGCTCGTTCCAATAAGCGCACCGCCTGATAAAACGAATAGGCGTGCGGTGAACGAAGCAGTTGCTCAACTACAGCAGAATTTTTTCGCCGGCTCGGGGTGGACATTTCTTAAGATAGCCTTCTTTGTTGTTACGTTTTACCAGTACACGCGTAAAAGAATTGATAGAGCAGTAAAGTCCAAAAAAATGCTCCAATACTGAAGCAAACAAGTAGCTGCTACTGCCGGATGACAGTGCGTCATCAATCACAATTTCAATCTCAATACCGCGACAGAGTGTGGCGTGGCCATCAATATTCAAGGGCGCGCTGACAGGGCGTGCATTGAGTGATTTGATGGATTCGATCAATGCTCGTGTGGCTGAGGATTCTTTGAAATCATAAAGACGCAGGATTTCTTTCATGGCCTCCGTTGCATCGTTGCCGCCAGTGATAGATAAATGATTCAGATTCAGGTGCGAGAGCAATCGCCAACGAGCGCCATCCCGCAAGGGTGGTCTTATGGTCGCGGTTGGTTGTGTTAAACATCGAATACGTTCGCAGGGTGGCGCACCATTCACGCATTGCAACTTCGGCTGGTCCAGGTTAAACGGCAGCTTTGATGGCAAATCACGGTTGCTGCAGGTGGTATCGATAATCAGGGTGCGATCATCGGGTACGTTGGGATTGAATTGCAGATCGACCAGGTTTAAAAAAACATCCGTGCCTTCGTCGCGTTCCAGATAGTTTAATTTGGCGTGGCGACGTGCTGCAAACCAGAATGCGTGATTGTCATTATCCTGATGTTCATGCTTAAGCCCATAAAAAGGCAGGTATTCTTTCTTCTCGCCTGAGGAGGTGGAAGCCACGACTTTATCCACTGAATGCACTTCGTAACCCAGTGGGCGTCGGGTGTCAGCGACTACCTGATATTCCAGTCGGGTGTGATCAATCTTGATAGGATCTGCGCGATGATTGAAAAGGTTCACCACCGGCGTACATCCCATGACAAAGGTGTCGGCAGAGATGTTGTGCTCCAGTTCCACATCTGAACTGTTTAAATAAATATAAAGATTAAGCTCATTGGTCGCATCGTCAGGTAGCGCTTCCGCCAAGCCCTGAATATCGATGAACATATATTTTTCCGGAAAGACAAAAAATTCCGTGAGTAAACGGTAGCCAACAAATGACGAGGGGGGGTAGGGGAAAATGCCTTCCTCACTGCCGAAGCCAACGGCCTTGATAACATCTTTGCCAAGGTAAACAGGAGCGGTATCGGTTTCCGAGGTTGTCAGCACAATATTATGACATTCATTCAACAACATCTCATACAACGGATGAATGTGCTGTGACTGGCCTTTGAGATAAAAACGCAACCGATCCGGACGCAGTTCATGAAGGTTAATATCGTTGTTAAAAGTCTTCAGTCGCAAGCGCAGCACACCACCGGCTCCACGTACGGAGGAAGAACCCGGCGTGCTGAAAGGGCGCCCGATTAAATTAGCGTCCACCACGGACAGCGGCAACAGTTCGGTGTTATAAACGGTGGAAAAACGACAATTTTCGCCTTGAAATTGCTCGGTTTCCAGCAAGGTATTTTTAGGCAATTGGTAGCTTGCATCGAGTTGTTCATCATCTGCAACGAACTGCACGATAGCCATGGATGGAATCGGACGCTGGTAATGGGGAAATAAAATCGTCAGCAGTGCATCGCTCAACTCGGGGAAATCGTCATCCAGCTTGTGCTGAATACGCGCATTGAGATAGGCGAAGCTTTCGATCAGCCGCGAAACATGCGGGTCTTCAATCGTTTCAGAGCTGATGCCGAGGCGGCCGGCAATTTTGGGATGCTCTTTGGCAAACTCGGCGCCCATCTGCCGAATAAAAGCCAGCTCTTTTTCGTAGTACGGAAGTAACTCATCAGCCATGTTTTGACTCTTCTACATTGACAGTGCGTGAGACCGGATCGAGGACCGAATCGAAGATCACGATCTCCGGCGCCGGATCGGCATAAAGTGTCGCGTCGATCCTGAATCTCAGGGTTCTGTCAGTGTTATCTTTGTTATCGACGTGGTTCACTTTTACTGTTTTAAATCGTGGCTCGTAATCACGCAGAATTTTTTCCAGGTGACGGGTGAAATTCCGTTTCTTTTCGGTATCCGCAATATTCACGGTGGCCAGATCCGGCAGCCCGTAATTTAACAGGGATAACTCCAGTTGCGTGAACTCTTCCGGCGGTTCGACCATGCGGTAGCGCGTGTTCAACAGATTTTCCAGATCACGTTTGACACTGTTGCGCAATTCGCGCAGGTGTTGGTGGCGGTTCTTGTCCGCTTCCACTTGAATGTGGGGCTCGTCATCCAGCAAACGATCCAGGATTGACGGGCGCAATTCTTTCTTTTTATCGACGCGCATACGTTGTCAACCCTTAACTGGTTTGAACCAATTCAGTAACCAATTCCAACTCGGATACCATTTGATCCAGTTGGTAGTGAGGTACCAGGTGAATAACACAAACATACTGGCCGGGTTTATCCGGATGTTCGTTTACCCTGACCGAAGCCTGGCGCAAGGGATATCTGGCTTGCTCTTCCCAATCCAGATCTTCGCGGCCAGTGGTGTATTTAAATAACCATTTTGTTAAAAAATGCTCGCATTCATCGGCGGTAATAAACGAGCCGATTTTGTCCCGAATCATCACCTTGATGTAATGCGCTACCCGCGATGCACACAATACGTGTTGCAACATGGCAGAGAGTTTTGCATTGATCTCTTCATTACGATTGCTGCGGCGACGTGGCCGTTGCAGCGATTGATTACTGTAAAACGCACTGTATGGCGTGTCGTAACATTGACATAAAGGGATCAACCCCAGGTCACTCAGCTCTCGTTCGAGCGTGTCGGTAATCAATACATCTGTTACTGGTTTGTAAACAATATTAGGCGCATCCGTTTCAAAACTGGCAATAGGAAAGTTGGTAAGCAGACCACCACCAATCTGGTCGCGCGGCACGCCGCGAATATGACCAAACCAACCAACATTGGCGAATTCCCGAATCAAAATGCCAGCGAAGGCATAGGACGCATTTCCCCAGAGATAACCGGTTTTTTTGCCAGTTCCCGGTTTTTCATAGAAAAACAACCCTTTGTAACTGCCGGGTTGGGTGCGGTAGGGCGTTCGCATCAATACGCGCGGCATGGTCAGACCGATAAACCGACTGTCGGGTTTATCGCGCAGGGCGCGCCACTTGATGTACTCGTCTTGCCCGAAAATAGTTTGAAGGTCCAGAGGCATACCAAGCGTGGAGAAGTCGTCCAGGCCAAATAACTCACTGGATGTTGATGCAATAAAGGGCGCAAAGGATGCTGCCGCAATTTCAGCGAGGCCATTCAGGGTGGCAATGTCGTCGTGAGGATGCCGTGGTGAGCGCTTATGGCTTATTTCATAATCACCGATCAGCACACCGTAGGGCTCTCCACCCGGACTGCCATACTCTTCACTGTAAATTTTTTGAAAAAGTTGGCTCTGATCAAAATCCAATGCGCGATCTATGTCTTTTACTATCTCAGGCCAGCTGATATCCAGGTAACGGATCTTGATGTTTCGACTGCCTTCCGCCTGTACAGCCAAATACCAGAGCCCACGCCAGGACGCTTCAAGCTTTTGAAAATCCGGGTGATGTATCGTGGCATTCAGTTGATCATTGATAAGGTGATCGATAACAGAAATGGAGCGGTGCAGGGCGAGATGAATGTCGTCCGCCGAGTGTATATGTTGCCGATCTTCGAATTCGTTTACCCAATAGCGCAGTGCTTTGAGCGTATCGGGTTCGGCGAGAAATCCATCAAGCGTGGTGATGTAAGCTTCTTGAGAATAAAGTGTGTCGAGAAATCTAACCTGTGTCATAGGGGACGAGGCTGCTGATGCACGTTGGTCGTTGAGTGCTGACACAAAATAATCCGTTTCGTTAACAGAAAGAGGGGGAATCCCCCCTCTTTAAGCAGAGTTGAACTCCAATTAGCCCGCTTTGGGGATATTGGCAACCAGACGCAGCGATGCCGTCAGCTCTTCCATTTGCAACCAGGGACGCATCCAGGCTACGGCGTTATAAACACCGGGCTGACCAGGAACTTCTTTTACTTCAACACGCGCTTCCGCGAGCGGATAGCGTGCTTTCATTTCAGCACTTGCACCGGGGCTACCGTTGACGTAGTTGTTGATCCAGCGGTTCAGCCACTCTTCTGCTTCTGACGCTTCCATAAATGAACCGATCTTGTCGCGCGCCATAACTTTCAGGAAGTGAGCGATACGAGAAGTGGCCATGATATAGGGCAGACGAGCAGAGATCGCAGCGTTAGCTGTTGCATCCGGGTCATCGAATTTTTTCGGGCGCTGGGTTGTTTGAGCACCAAAGAACACGGCGTAATCCGTATTTTTGTAGTGACACAAGGGCAGGAAGCCGAGCTTGCTCAATTCAGCTTCGCGGCGATCAGTAATGCCGATCTCTGTCGGACACTTCTGGTCGACGTCGCCGTCGTCACTCACAAATACGTGGCTGGGCAGGCCTTCAACTTTACCGCCGCCTTCCGCACCGCGGATGCTGGTACACCAACCGTATTCAGCGTAAGCCTTGGTTAAGGTGGTGCCTAAAGCGTAAGCCGCGTTCATCCAGCAATAATCTTCATGATCCGTCGCAGTATGTTTACCTTCGTCGTTCAGATCGACTTCTTCGAAGTTAAACGCTTCTACTGGCTTGGTTGCTGAGCCATAGGGCAGGCGAGCCAGAACGCGCGGCATGGCGAGGGTAACGAAACGAGAATCTTCGCTGTCGCGGAAACTGCGCCATTGAATATACTCAGCGGAGTCAAAGATTTTTTCCAGGTCGCGAGGCTTGGACAATTCAGTGTAACTGTCAAAGCCAAACATTTGCGGCGCAGCAGCAGAAACAAACGGACAGAAACCAGCCGCAGCCACATTGGACATTTTGGACAGCAAGGAGATGTCGTCGGGGTGAGACGAGAACTCAAAATCACCGACCAATGCAGCGTAAGGCTGGCCACCGGCAGTGCCGAATTCACTTTCGTAAATCTTTTTGAAGATTTGGCTTTGATCAAACTCTACCGCTTTTTCCAAATCGCGGCTTAATTCTTTCTTGCTGATATTCAGCATGCGAATCTTGAGTTGTGAACTGGTTTCCGAGTTCATCACCAGGTGATTCAAGCCACGCCATGAGCCTTCGAGTTTTTGGAATTTCTCGTTGTGCATCACGGCCGATAATTGCTTGGACATCGCCTTATCAATTGCGGCGATAGCGGCATTGATAGTTACCGAGAGGTTCTTGTCCCACTTAACGGTTCCCTTCATTGCTTCCTTGGTCAGGGTGCGCAGAAGTTCTTCTGTTTCATCGCGGGAGGTTTGCTTGGTTGCACCAATTGCCTGCTCAAGAAAACTGACCTCTTTGGCTTCAGCTTCTGCGGCCTGAGTGTCCAGTTGTTGTTCATTATTCGCCATCTTTATCACCCTTGTTTTCACTTCCATCAATACCGAGCTCACTGGACAGTGAGGACAACGCAGCGGTGTTGCTCAATACATCTTCGAGAATGGATTCGAGGTCTTCAGAACGGTCTGCCTTGGTGAGCAGGTCGCGAAGTTTGTTGCGCGTTTCCATCAGTTTTTTGAGGGGCTCGATCTGCTCCACAATTTTGTGTGGCTCAAAATCTTCCATGTTTTTAAAGTCGAGGTTGACTGACATTTCGCTGCCGTCGCCTTCCAGCATGTTCTCGACTTTCATGCGCAGTTGAGGATTAACTTTCGACATGATGTCGTTGAAGTTGTCGCGATCGATTTGTGAAAACTTGCGCTCTTTCAGGGTTTTCTTGCCATCGGCGTTATCACCGGAGTAATCGCCCATAACGCCCATCACAAACGGAATTTCCTTTTCAACGACAGCGCCGTTTGTTTCAAGGTCATAGGTGATATGAACCCTGGGTTTTCTTACGCGTTTTAGTTTGTCGTGTATGCTATCGGACATGATCCCTAATCCTCTTGGCTAGGTATGTTGATTTAATCTTCATTACTTTTTACGCCAGTAAGCTCACTGTAGCGCTCTCGCGATGAAGAGTCTGGAATGAGCTCAACGATGAGTTCATTGAGCGGCATGTTTCCCCATTTTACAGCCTTTTCAAGGACATAGGAAACGGGGGAGTGGGGTTCTGTTTTACGGAAAAATTGCGCTATATCCAGGAGCTGTTTAAACGCCGTCTCGCGCGAATTGATTGCACCCACCTTGACCGCTGCTGCCGGTGAGCCATTTTGGGGCTGGTCAGCCCCCTCTGCGGTTTCATCTGCAACGGATTCTTCCACGGCTACCGGCAACTTATGCTTGCCGATGTGGCTGATGGCTCCGCGACATTCTTCAAGAATGTTAATAATGTTGCGGGTTGGTGGTGCTTCATCGCTACCGCAGTGCGCTTCGAGCATTTGATTAATGTTGCGATAGGTGGCGATAGCATCGGTGACATCATCGAGCAAATCAGTATAAAAGGCTTCGCTGGATTCATTAACAGCCTTCTCAATGTCGTCCAATGTGAAGCCGAGTTTATCCGCCTTGCTGTTGCGCGCATCCTCACTGGCGGAGCGCTGCACATCAAGCGCTTGTTGGTATTGCCAGAAACTGAAAGGGCCTGGGTCCTGTCCCTCGGTGATAGGTACTTTTCTGATGGGGGCAATCAGCACGCCTTCAGCCCCTTCACCATTCAACCCGGACAGCGGAGCGGTGCGCGTTTCCATGCCGTCTTCATCGGGCATTGGATAGAGGTGATCCCAGAAATTCTCAACCAGACCTTGAATCAATTGGAACGCATCACGCAACCCTTGAAAACCATGGCGCCGAATTAGTGCTTCTGTGAACCAGCTCGCAATTTCCAAATCTTTGCTTTGTTTCGCCAGAATCTCTGGTGCTAATGAAATGATTTTTCGCCAATGCTCATCGGCTTCAGATGTGTCACCGTCGTGAACGCTGTTGCGTTCGGCAGCACGTGCGGCCGCGCGTGCCGTTTTGATGCTGTGGTAGTTGGATGTGGGCGAAGAGTCCTGGCGAATATCATTACCCGCAGGTGATTCGCCCTCGATAGGGGCCAGGAGTCTGGCCAAATCAATGATTTCAGGTGAAGCCATTACATTCCGATCCCTTTAGAAATGCTTATTTTTTAGCACAGAATTGCATGTTATGGACTGTGCATTGTTGCTGCAAAAATACGGATGTATTTGCTGCTCTTCGGGTTTGCGTTGCCCGGTTTATAACCTGCTTTAACCCCCAGGTTATTTTGTTGGCCGTGATGCCGAACGGGTAAGCTAGCACAATCAGCGCCATAAATTAACAAGTAACATTGTAAATTCATAGCCATTCAGATGTTCGGCTTGTGGATGGGGCGGTGGTATGTGCTTTTGACGACGTGATAATATTTGGAATTGCTTTGCGAGGGGTACTATACTGCACCGCTCAACTTCGGTTGTGTCATTGCAAGCTATTGAAAACCCATATGTTTTAAAAAGTAGACGGACCGTTTCAGGATGATAGTCGAATGGCTTTACAGATTACATTGGTAAAAACACCGGGGAAGGTTTCTGTATCCAGGACAAATCAAACATTCAATGAGCAGGGAGGTACTCTCGGGCGCTCAGATAGTAACAGCTGGGTATTGCCCGATCCGGATAAATTCTTATCCTCCTGCCATTGCGAAATCCTGTGTGATGCCGGCCGTTATTACATACTCGATCTGAGTACTAACGGGACTTTCCTCAACAGTTCTCCGGAACCTCTCGGTAAAGGTGTCAAGGCACCTTTAAGTGACGGCGATTATTTTGAAATCGGTGATTACCGGTTTTCGGTGAGTGTCATAGCGACACAACCCTTTGCCCAGGAGCCACCTTTTGCGGTGGCGCAAACGCCTTCCAGTATCGACGATATATTTGGCTCTCCCTTGCCGACCGGCCAATCCTTCGCTGATCCCTTTGCCAGCTCAGGTGCGATACCTGATGATTTTTCTCTCGAACCCGGTCTTGAGACTGACCCGCTTGCGGCTCTGGATAAATTGCATGGCGGTTCTCTGCGACCCGACCCGCTGGATAATGATCAGTCTCTTTTCGGCAGTAGTCAGGATTCATTTTCGACGGATAATCAACACCGTTCCGGCGGTAGTCAGTTGGATTATTCGCCTGGGCTTGATCAATCAATCAGTTGGCCCGACTCCAATCAGGAAAACATGATCCCTGAAGATTGGGAGGACGACCTTTTGGGGAGTGGGCCTTTGTCAGACTCGCCGTTTGCATCCCCTCCGCCAGCACCACCGGCGCGTGAAGTTAACCTTGAGCCTGTGCCTGTTACTCCGCAACCTCGGCCTCAAAGACCGGTTCCACCCGTGCGTGAAGTCGCCCTGCCGCCGGAACAGACACCGGCGCCTGAGCCAGTTGCTCCACCGCCAAAGCCGGTAAAGCCTGTTGCGGAGTCTAAACCCCAGGCACCCGTTAACCCCGCATCAATCGATCGGCGTCTGGTTACGGCTATGGGGCTCGATGTCAGCCGCCTCAGTGACGACCAGGTCAACGAAATCAGTGACATGGCGGGTGAGCTTATGCGTGAAATTGTAGATGGCATGATGCAGGTGCTGCGCTCGCGTACCAGTATCAAGAATGAATTTCGTATGAATGTCACGACGATCCAGCCGGTGGAAAACAACCCATTGAAATTCTCTGTTGGTGTCGATGATGCGCTTGAGAATATGTTTATCAAAAAGACCAACGCTTATAAAAAGCCGGTAGAAGCCTTTCGCGAAGGTTTTCAGGAGATCGCGGAACATCAGATAGCGATGATTGCGGGCATTCGATATGGCTTTGAGCGCATGATGGAGCGATTCAACCCGGAAAACCTGGAAAAGAATTTTAATAAGCAGGGCAAGGGTGGGGTTATTCCCGGGATGCAGAAAGCCAAGTACTGGTCCAGTTATGCCGAGTATTACGCCGGTTTTGTCGACAACATGGAATCCTCTTTTCAGCATTTGTTTGGCAGTGATTTTGTGAATGCCTATGAGGATCAGTTGCGAAAACTTGCTGCTGCGCGCAAGAAAAAATAATTAACCTGTTTATCTACATTATGGAGAGATTGTTATGTCGTGTTTACGTGTGTTGCGAGGACTCCTGATTGTGGCATTGGGCTTGCTGGTTCTATCAGCCTGTAGCTCATCCAAGAGCCGTGTTGGTGGCGTGTTGAATCTGGATACCGACCTGAAACTGACATTTGAAGTTGATAGCAACATTAATCCTGACGATAACAAACGCCCATCACCGGTGTTTGTGCGCCTTTATCAACTCAAATCTGCTACGTCATTTAACAAAGCAGATTTTATTGATCTCTACGAGCGTGATGAAGAGCTGTTAAAGGGCGATATCGTCAGCAAGCAGGTACTAAAACCAATTGCACCTGGTGAGGCCCGGACCGAGCGGTTTGTGCTTGAAAGTGGCGTAAGCCAGATTGCACTTTACGCCGAATTCTCTCAGTACCGGGGTTCAAACTACAAAGTTGTTTTCCCGGTCACTGCAAACAATATCATCCGGAATGCGGTTACTGTGAAAATCTCAGGGACTGATATTTCCATTGTAGAAAAATAATTCAACTCGTTAATGTAAACGGGTTTCATTGCAGCGAGATTACTATGTCATTAGACAGCAGAGTGGTTTGGTCTGAAGGAATGTTCCTGAATCCTCAGCATTTCCAGCAGCAGGATCGGTATATTGAGCGCTATGTCGACAGCAAGTGTTCAGCTTACGGTGCATACGGGTGGGGCGTTCATGAGTTTGAGGTTGACCAGCAGCTATTGAAGCTCGGAAAAATCTCCTTGTTGCATGCCAGCGGCATTTTTCCTGATGGCACACCTTTTAATTTTCCTGAGACGGACGATGCACCACCGGTATTGGAGGTGCCCCCCGGTATCCATAACTGTGTGGTTTACCTGGCTGTTCCTGTGCGCCGCCCGGGAGCCGTTGATGTGCTCCCCAAAGATAATTCCCAAGGTCTTGCCCGCTATTATTCAAACGAACTCCAGGTGCGTGATGTGACCGTGGAGGGTGGTGATAGTCAAACGCTGGATATTGCCAAATTACGTTTACGCCTGTTATTGGAGACCGATGATTTAAGTGGCTATGCCTGTATTGGTCTGATTCGTGTTGCAGAAGCACGGGATGACAAGGATATCTTGTTGGACGAGCAATACTTCGCTACCTGCCTGGATTGCAAAGCTGTGCCGCGGTTGTCCGGTTTTATTCCTGAACTGGCGGGGTTGTTACATCATCGTGGTGAATCTATTGCTGGGCGTTTGGCTGATGCACGGCGCGGCGGTACAGCGGAAATAGCGGATTATATGTTGTTGCAGTTGGTCAATCGTCTTGAACCTTTTGTTAATCATCTGGCCAATATCAAAGGTTTGCATCCGCTAGCCTTGTATTCCGAGTTTATGCAAATGGCCGGCGAACTATCGACTTTCGTTACCAAAACCAAACGACCGGCCAGCTTTCCTGTTTACCTCCATGACAATTTGCAGCAAACCTTTACCCCGGTGATGAGTGCGCTACGCGAATGTCTGTCCATGGTGTACGAGCAAACTGCTATTGCATTGAACCTGGTAGAGAAAAAATATGGCATTCGCGTGTCGGAGATTGCCGACAGATCATTGCTGTCTTCAGCCATGTTTGTGTTGGCTGTACGCGCCGATGTTAAGGATGATGTCATACGCTCCCGCCTACCGGCGCAAATCAAGATTGGTCCGGTTGAACGCATCAGACAACTGGTGAATGCCGCCATGCCTGGTATTGTGATCAAGCCTTTGCCCGTGGCCCCGCGACAAATTCCTTTCCGTTCCGGCTATACCTATTTTGAACTTGATCGTCACAGTGAGTTTTGGAAAGAGCTGCAACAGTCCGGTGGGTTTGCATTGCATTTGGGTGGCGACTTTCCCGGTATTGAGATGGAATTTTGGGCTATACGGCAATAATTTTTTACGTAGCGAACCTGATAGATAAGCGAATCTGATAGTAAGCGAACCTGACAAAGGGAGCGTGCAATGTCTCCGGACGATTCTGATAAAACCGTTTTCAAACAACCTGTGCCGGGGGGCGACCGCACGGTCATGCGTCCTACACCCGGAGGTCGGGCTGGTTCGCAAACCAGTGTCCCGCCAGCATCGAATATTCCTCAGCCCGGGCGAGCTTCTGTCGGCCCGAGTCCAACACGCGCACCAGCCATGGATGCCGGGGCCGCTTATTTTCGCACCGACCAAGGATTAAATCCGCTGGTTAATGCGGCCTCTACATTAATCGCTGTCTTCGAAAAAACCCGACAGTCTTTAAGCCATCCTGACGTTGGCGGGTTGCACCAACGTTTGGTGAATGAAATTAAAGCCTTTGAGGCGCGTATTCGTGATCAGGGTGTGCGCCAGGAAGTGATTCTCTCTGCACGGTACTTGATGTGCTCCGTACTTGATGAAGCGGTCCTGAATACACCATGGGGCAGCGAGAGTGCTTGGGGCCAGAGAACGCTTCTGAGTGTATTTCATGGAGAAACGTCCGGTGGTGAGAAATCATTTTTGATTCTTGATCGCATGCGTCAAACGCCGGCAGACAATCTCGATATTCTTGAGCTGTTTTATATCTGCCTGAGCTTGGGTTTTGAAGGCAAATACCGACTGATGAGCCGCGGGCGAGATGCACTGGACCAGATTCGTGAAGAGCTGTTTGCTATTATCCGACGCCATCGCGGTGAATACGAGCGGGCACTTTCGCCCCGCTGGATGGGACTGGGGAACATGCGTAACCCTTTGACTGAATATATTCCTATGTGGGTTGTTGTTGCGCTGGTACTGGTGATCCTGTTCTTCGGTTATTCGGGTTTCCGTTATTGGTTGTATGTTTCAGCAACACCGGTAACCGAAGAGCTAATCAATATTTCGACAGAAAACCAAACACCGTAATTTGCCCGCCATGTCAAGGCGTGGCTACAGGTTGGGGCCGCCACGGAGTATAAAAGAGATCAGGTTTCTATGAAAAAAATTGGACGTTTTTTTACCAATCCCATTGTTATATCGCTGTTCGGCTTGTTGCTGATATCGTTGTTGATATGGTTTGCCGGTCCATATATTAAATTTGGTGAAGCCAATACCGCTCCACTCGGCAGCGTGATTGCACGCCTGGTCACCATTATGGTGATCATTGTGTTGTGGGGGTTAAATAATCTGCGCATCCAGTTGCAAAATAATAAAAGCAATCAGTCGCTGGTTGAGGATCTGCAGCAGAATAATACGGACTCTCAGGCCAATATTGTTTCAGAACAAGCCACCGAAGAAATTCATCAGATCAACCAGCGCTTTACGCAGGCCCTTGCAACGCTTAAAAAGCTGAAGTTTAAAGGTAAGGGTAAAAATAAAGCGCTGTATGAGTTGCCCTGGTACATCATCGTTGGCCCACCGGGTTCCGGTAAAACCACCGCGCTGGTTAACTCCGGACTGGATTTTCCCTTGGCTGAACAATTCGGTAAAGGTTCGTTGCAGGGTGTTGGTGGAACGCGTAACTGTGATTGGTGGTTTACCAATGAAGCCGTATTGATCGATACCGCCGGGCGCTACACCACGCAGGACAGCCACCGTGTCGTTGACAGCTCTGCCTGGGAAGGCTTCCTGAATCTGCTCAAACGCAATCGCCGTCGCCGTCCCATCAACGGTGCTATCGTGGCAATCAGTTTGCATGATCTGCTCATTCAAACGGAAGAAGAACGCATCATGCATGCCAAGACAATTCGTATGCGTCTTGACGAGCTGATGGATAAACTGGAGATACGTTTCCCTATTTATCTGCTGTTTACCAAATCAGACCTGGTATCCGGTTTTAGCGAATTTTTTGAGGATCTGGGTAAAGAAGAACGCGATCAAGTCTGGGGCGTTTCGCTGCCCAATGCGCCTAAAGTGGCACAGAGCCCTGATTTTGATTTTCTTCATGAAGAACTGGGCAAACTTTCCAGCCGTTTATATGATCGTGTGTTGTGGCGGATGCATCAGGAGCGCGATGTAAAACGTTGTGCGGCCATTGAGGGTTTTCCACAACAAATGGAAAACCTGAATACCATCGTCGAATCCTTTGTTAAACAAACGTTCGTTCAAAACCGCTACCAATTCCAGCCCTATTTGCGCGGTGTCTATTTCTCCAGCGGCACCCAGGACGGCACACCGATTGATCGTCTCATGACATCTGTCGCCGCCAATTTTGGTTTTGCGCGCGACGTAGCGCAACTACCAACACAGCGTGGTAAAAGCTTCTTTATTTCACGCCTGTTCCGTGAAGTTATTTTTCCTGAGGCGGAACTGGTCGGTGTTAATACACGCTATGAGCGTATTATCCGCTGGTCTCAGCGGGCTGCGTATGTGGGCCTGGCAGCGCTGACGCTGATTGTTATTGTGGTGTGGAGTGGCAGCGTCACGCGTAACAAGATGTATATGTCTGAAGTAAACACCTACGTTGATGAATACAAAGAAGAAGAGAAGCGCCTGAGCCGGTGGAACAGTGATATTCGTACTGTGTTACCACCACTCAATGCACTGGCCAAAGCCAGCATTGTTTACAACCAGGAAAATCATCCCTGGTTGTCCGGCATGGGGCTGTACGATGGTCGCGTCGATGCAGAGGCGAATCGCAGTTACGAAGTCAAACTCAAGACATTATTTTTGCCCAAACTGCTGGAAACTCTGGAGACGGTGCTAAGGCAGGGAGATCCTGAGGGAGACTTATACAATACCTTCCGTATCTATGTGATGTTCAATAAACTCGAACACATGGAAAAGCCAATCATCAAAGAGTGGTTTGAGTCTTACTGGGATAAAGTTTTCCACGGTGAGGGGACCCGCAGGCAGGAATTGAAGGCTCACCTGAACGCCTTGCTTGAACAGGATTTACAACCGTCAAATTTAAATGAACAACTGGTTGCGCAGACACGCGCATCCTTGCTGCGCGTCCCCGTATCACAGCGAGTTTACAGTCGAATCAAATCGCACTCTGAATACAATCAACGTGTTGATATGCTGAATTTCTACGGTGAGTCAGTACGCACAGCTTTCAAGATGGATGAGCGCGCGCAATCTGCATTGTCTATCCCTGCGTTGTACACCATTCAGGGATATAAAAACGTCGATTTCTCTGTCGACTCTCCTGTTGTGTCAGACGTAATTAACGAGCGCTGGATTCTTGCTGATGACGATGACAAAAACGTTGATTTTGTCAATCAGGATCTGGATGAAATCAGCGAGCAGGTGAAAGAACATTACCTCGCGGATTACACCAAAATCTGGACCAATGTTTACGACAGCCTGCACGTAGCTAATTTCTCCAGCCTGCGTGAAGTTAATGATGTATTAACCAGCATGGTTGATCCTGTTTACTCGCCCTTGCTCTCTGTATTGCAGGTAGGTAAGACCAATACGCAATTGACACCGCCGTTGCTGGATAATCTGGCTGATAAAACAGCTGAGGGCACCAGAACTGATCGCGCTGTGGATTATCTGGCCAGCAAGGTAGAAGGAACGATAGTTGATAAACGTTTCCATGAATTGAACCTACTCTTGCAGGAATCATCTCGCGGTCCAGCACCTATCAATGCCACGATGCAACGCCTTGAACAGCTCAAAGAGTTTGTTCAGGAAATTACACTGGCTCCGGACCCAAATCAGAAGTCCTTTGAAGTTGCCAAGGCACGTTTCCAGAGTGGTGCGGCGAACCCCATCACCGCGTTACGGGCTTACGCAAAATCAACACCTGAACCAGTGCAGCGCTGGCTTACGTCATTGTCGGATGAAACCTGGCGGATTGTGTTGCAGTCTGCGCATCAATATGTAAATGCTGAATGGCGTGCACGGGTTTATAGTCCTTATTCCCAAGGATTGGCAGGTCGCTATCCACTGAATCGTTCGTCGAGTGATGAGTTGGCTTTGCTGGATTTCAGTGCGTTCTTTAAACCTCAGGGAACCATTGATCAGTTCGTTAAGGAATTCATGGAACCGTTTATTGAAACGCGTGGTAACTGGGCTAATCGCTCCGTCGATAACTACAGTATCGGATTCTCTTCGACGGCGATTAACCAGTTGCAACGCGCGGCAAGTATTCGCAACATTTTCTTCCGTCAAAATCCCGAGACACCCAGTATCAGTCTTGAACTGCGCCCTTATACGATGAGTCGGGATGAAGCACTGTTTACTCTGGATCTGGGTGACCAGCGCATTACCTACAATCATGGGCCGAAGTTCTGGAAGCCTGTTGTCTGGTCTGGCGACAATGATGCCCGCCGTATTCGTGTCATCTTTGAGGATCTTAACGGTTCAATCTATGATCGCGCCTACACCGGGCCTTGGGCGTGGTTCCGCCTGATGGACAATTCAGACATTAAGGCAACGACGCAATCCAACGTTTATTTAATTACCTTCAGTACGAGCAGTAGCGGCGGTGCCACTCCACGCAAGATTGTTTATGAAGGTAAGGCAACGAGCATTCATAATCCGTTCAAGAATGATTTGTTGGGTGCGTTCAGATGCCCGGAGTCCATTTAAGTGAACCAGATGAAACCCATCGGCCTGTTTGGCAAGTTGCCTGCTCACGGAGACTTTATCTACCGTGATTTGCCCAGCAACTTTATTAACACCTGGGATGCCTGGCTCCAGGGTTATGTAGGCAGTTCCCAGGAACAGATTGGTGAATCCTGGCTGGAGATCTATCTGACGAGCCCAATTTGGCGATTTGCCTTTTCAGAAGGTGTGATTGATCAATATGTCTGGGCCGGCATTATGCTGCCTAGTGTTGATCGGGTAGGGCGCTATTTTCCCTTTTCGATTGCAACGCGATTACCATCCGGCCTGAATCCGTTGGAATTGATCAATCAAAATCGCTGGTTTGAATCTGTCGAAGATGCTGCCTTGCAAGCACTCGAAGGCCAATTGCAAATTGACGACCTGGTGGAAGAAATCAATCGTCACCGCCTCGATCAAACCTGTATTTATACACCCGCTGCATCATCAACCAATAAATCAGGTTCCATCATCAAGATGGATTTCGAGGAACAGTCACCGCATTCCATGTATTCCTGGCTGCTCGACGCATCCTTGCGCGAAAGCTTATCGAGTTATAGCGTATGGTCTACCCAAGGCTCCCAACAACTCGAACCTTGCCTGTTTTACTCTCGGGGGCTTCCTCAGATGCGTGGCATTGCCGCTATGATGGATGGCCAGTGGGACTTTCGGGGTTGGCACGAACCCTACCGACTTAAACCCGTGCAGCAATAGCGCACGTGTGCCATTCTCAGCGGAAATAGTGAATGACAGATACAACTTTCAGACGTCCCATTGTATGGAAAAGCTGCGCCCGCACTGATGTGGGTGTTGTGCGTGAAGTCAATGAGGATGCCATCTTCGAAAAACCTGAGATCGGTCTTTGGGCCGTGGCGGATGGCATGGGTGGCCATCAGGTGGGTGATATAGCGAGCAGCAAAATAGTCACTGCATTGAGCGCCTTGACGGAACAGGAAAGCCTGAGTGCGTATGTTGATGCAGTCGAGGATTGCCTGATTGACGTTAATGAAAATATGTTGGAATACGCCCAGATCATGTTTGAAGAAGGCACCATGGGCAGCACCCTGGTTGCCCTGATTATCAAGGGCCGGATCGGCGTCTGTTTATGGGTCGGTGATTCGCGCCTGTATCGTTTTCGCAATCAACACCTGGTGCAAATTTCCCGCGATCACAGTCAGCTTGAAGAGATGATTGAGTTGGGTTTGATTTCTCGTGAGGATACTGAAAACCACCCGCAGCGCAACGTGATAACCCGGGCTGTAGGAGTAGAAATGCCCTTGTATGTTGACATCAATGTGTTTACCACTCAGGTCGGCGATACGTTTTTATTATGCAGTGACGGTCTTTATACGGCCGTCAGCGAAGACGATATTTATCAGGCGATGTTAGTGCGTGACGTCGAGCAAAGCGTCGATATGCTCGTCAATCAGGCTATTGCCAACGGCGCGCCAGATAACATCTCCGTCATTGTGGTACAAGGTAATCCCGGAAAGATTCCCTCGGCGGATGACACTCAAGGATAGAATGAAGGTAATGTGGTTAAATCAAGATGAATAATTCGGGCGATAACGACAAGACGCGCATCAAAGCGCCGGCGAATAATGCTAACGATAGTGAGGACAAAACTCGCTTTGCTCCGCCCAAAAAAAGTCAAGCTCAAGCGGAGGATGGCGGAGATAAAACGCAGATTAAAAAATCACCTGCGACCAGCGAAACGCCCGACAAAACCCGAATTAAATCAGCAGTGCCATCGGTTGGCGGCGAGGCAGATAAAACGCGTGTAATCCCTAAAAAAAATACCCCGCAAGCGGAAGACCGTCCCGATAAAACCCGTTTCATTCCACCCAAAAGACCAGCGCAGTCTGCAACACCTCCAAAGAAAGATCAGGATGTTACTCGCGTTGCGCCTGATATGTTGGCTGAAAACAACGAGCCAGCCAGCGATTACGGCATCATCAAGAACCGTTTTGTTTTTGAAGAGCTGCTTGGCGCTGGTGGTATGGGAGTGGTTTATAAAGCAAAGGATTTGTTGAAGGTTGAAGCGCAGGACCGCGATCCTTATGTGGCAATCAAAGTTTTAAGTGATGAGTTTAAGGCACACCCTGAAGCGTTTATTGCACTCCAGCGCGAATCGCGCAAAACGCAGCGAATCGCGCACCCCAATATCGTAAATGTGCACGATTTTGATCGCGATGGTGACACGGTCTTTATGACCATGGAATACCTGGACGGCAAACCGCTGGACAAACTGATTAGCCAGTACCGCTCCATTGGTTTACCGACAGAAGAAGTGCTGAAAATTCTGAATGGCATTTGCTCGGCACTTATTTATGCTCATGGCCAGAACATCATTCACTCTGACTTTAAGCCCGGCAACATCTTTGTTAACACCAAGGGTACGCCCAAGGTTTTTGATTTTGGTATTGCCCGTGCGGTCGCCAAAGCTGAACACCGTGAAGACAGCCATGACGATCGCACAGTCTTTGATGCGGGAAACTTGGGGGCATTGACACCGGCCTACGCCAGCCTGGAAATGCTAGAGGGCAAAACGCCGGATGTGCGCGACGACATTTATGCGTTGGGCTGCATTGCCTATGAGTTATTTACCGGAGAACATCCTTACAATCGCGTTCATGCTGACGAAGCAAAACGCCAAAAGCTCAAACCAAAACGTATTCCGGGCCTTACCAAGCATCAATGGCGAGCCATTGAACGAGCCCTGGCTTTTGATCGCGAAAACCGCACCGAATCCGTTGAGGCATTTTGGGAAGAATTTACGCGGAAAACGGGGCATATCGGTAAAATTATCTTTGCCATATTGGTACTGCTGGCGATTGCTGGCGCTGCCTATTATCAATTCAAGCCAGTCGAAGAGGAAGGCTTATCGGAAGACCAGGTGCGCAATCAAATAGAACAGCAGCTGCGTCTTGAAATGAAGATGCAATCCATCGCCGATCTTTATGCCGCTGCATCTTTCACCCCTGCGTGGGAGAAACAGTTGTGGGAGGAAATACAGGAGCTGCGCAAATTACTTGGGAAAGACGATACGTGGCTAGCCGAACAGGAAGCTAACATCTATCAGCTATACCTGAAAAATATTGACCAAGCATTAACGGATGGTACGCTTGAGAACGCGCAGCTATGGACCGTTAACGCAGCTCGTTATACCCATGATAAACAGGCGCTCACCGTCCTCGAACAGAGGATTGCCAAAGCCTTGGAAGATAAAAAACGCCTTGAAGCGGAACGGGAAAAACAACAGGCGTTATTGGCACAGGAGCAGCAACGCGCAGCTAAACAAGCGGAAGCTATCTCCGAGCGAAAGACAGCCTTCGATGTGGCACTTGAGAATGTCAACAAACAGTTAGCGTGTCGCAGCAATATTGACATGAAAGATTTTGATATTGCGATCACCAAATTGCGATCGCTTGACTCTGGCCGGTATGGTCGGGAGGAGCCGCGTATCACCCGGGCTCTTGCACAATGTATTGAGCGTATTGGTTCATCATTTCCTGAACGTGGCGAAGCAGCAAAGATACAAGCAATGCGATTATTCAGGGGGAACGCTACGATTGCAGGAATCAAAATAATTCCCAAAGACCCCTGTAGCGCCTCGCTGGCGGGTTTGGGTGCGCGCGGCATGGGAACCAGTTGCCGCGATCGGATGGCTGGCGTCAGTCATGCACCCGCAATGGTTGTTATTCCCGGTAAAGGGAGTATTAAAACTTTTGCTCTCGGTAAATACGAAATAATGGTCGATGAATTCAATGAATTCTGCCAGGCAACTAAAAATTGCCCGACGATTACCAGCACGGATGATAACCTGCCGGCGACTAATTTATCGCTGGCCAATGTCAATGCTTACATCAAGTGGTTGAGCGATAAGTCAGGGCGACGTTATCGTTTACCGACGCTGGCAGAGTGGCAATATGCAGCCAAAGCTGGCAGCGGCCGTGCTGATCCTAATCGAAACTGTAAGCTTAATTCTCGTGGTATTCAAAAAGGTAACGCTTTGATCAAAGCAACGATCGGGCAACAGAATACCTGGGGTGTGGTAAATTACCTCGGCAATGCGCGTGAATGGGTGAATGATCGCGGTGCTTATCTTGCGGTTGGCGGTTCTTTTGAAACGGCCATGGAAGAGTGTGATTTTAATAGCAGCGTTCTTCATGATGGCCGCGCAGATGCAATCACCGGATTCAGGATATTGAGAGAAATAGATGGATAATCACCTTATATCCCATTAGCAGGCGGAAATTCCCTATGCTGGAAACAAAATATGCAGCGGTCATCAAGAATCTGTTTCAGGAATATTACAAACGCAATATTTCTATGGGAGAATACCGCGCCCAGCGCAAACGAATTCTTGATCAAATGGATGAAGAATTTAACGGCACAAAGAATACCGAGCCAAACGGTAATCAAGCGGATGATCAAGTGTTTTGATTAGGATTGTGTGTGCGAGATTCAATATCTAAACAATCAGTAGTGCAGCGAGAAATAAAGGTAAAAATATGGAACTGGTAACGTTTTTCCAATCCGGCGGGGCTTTCATGTACCCGATTCTGGTCGTGATGGCATTGGGGCTGGCAATAGCGCTGGATCGGTTGTTGTATCTGTCGCGTACAGCAAAGACCACGACAAAGATCTGGAAACAGATTAACCCTATGTTGAAAGCGAATGATTTCGGCAGGGCGCAACAATCTGTTGCTGACTCCAAAAATCCACTTGCGCGCGTGTTAAGTTATGGCTTCGCGCGCTTCAAGCCCAACGTAAAACGTGAGCAGATTGAATCTGCGATGGAAGAAGGCGTAATGGAAGTCATGCCTGAATTGGAAGAGCGGACACATTACCTGGCAACCTTGGCCAATGTCGCGACGCTGTTAGGATTGCTGGGCACGATTATTGGTCTGATTCAGGCATTTACCGCTGTGGCGGCGGCTGACCCGGCCGAGAAAGCAGACTTGTTATCGGCCAGTATTTCTGTGGCCATGAACACCACAGCGTTCGGATTGATCGTGGCGATTCCCTTGCTGTTATTACACTCCTACCTGGCAACGCGTACCAGTAAATTGATTGATACCATCGAGATGGCTGCGGTTAAGTGCTCAAACCTGATG
Source organism: Cellvibrio sp. PSBB006 (assembly GCF_002162135.1). Lineage (NCBI taxonomy): Bacteria > Pseudomonadati > Pseudomonadota > Gammaproteobacteria > Cellvibrionales > Cellvibrionaceae > Cellvibrio > Cellvibrio sp. PSBB006. The sequence continues at coordinate 726,908 of NZ_CP021382.1, forward strand.
GTAGACGAGTAACCCATGAAGTTTCCCCGGCGAAAACATCTTCAGGAGGCAGTGGAGCTAAATATCACCGCCTTCATGAACCTGATGGTTATTCTCGTTCCATTTCTATTGATCACTGCCGTGTTTTCGCGCATGACAGTGCTGGAACTCAATTTGCCCGCGCTGGATGAAGCGCAGGAAAATGCCCAGGAAGAGCTTAAGTTAGCGCTGCAATTGGTTGTACGAGAATCCAGTTTTGATATTCAGGATGCTAATTTAGGGCTGATTCGTCGTATTGAGCGTAACCCGGCCGCCGAAGACTGGAAAACATTTTCGCAAGTGCTAATCGAAATTAAATCGCGCTTCCCTGAAGAGCAAAATATTACATTGTTGTTGGAGCCAGGTGTCAGCTATAAAACCATGATAGAAGTGATGGATCATGTTCGCAGTGCTGATGTCGTGCAGTTGGCCAGCCTCGAAACGGTTGAGTTGTTCCCGGAAATTTCCATTGGCGATGCCCCCGCATTAACTATCGTGGAATCTGAGCAACCTTCAGCAACGGAGGCGCAACCATGAAGATGTCACGTCGCGCCCGGCGTATGGAACGTCACCATCAAAAAGCCAAGACGCCAGCGCTCAATCTGGTATCTCTGATGGATATCTTTACCATCCTGGTATTCTTTCTGTTAGTCAGTTCTTCAAACACGCAACAATTACCCAGCAGCAAAGATTTACGTCTGCCGACATCAAGTTCACAAACGGTTCCTGACGAAACACTGGTGATAGCGGTGACCCAGGAAGATGTGTTGGTAAAAGGCATCAGCGTTGCCAAGGTGGCGGAGGTTTTGGCTGGGTCGAATGAAGTCATACCGGGATTGAAAGAAGAATTGGATTTCTTGGCGGCAGGTTCAAATTCAAACCCAGCTGGCGAAGGCCAAGGTCGTCGAGTCACCATTATGGGTGACGAAAATATCTCATATGATCTGGTTCGAAAAATATTGACTACGTGCCAACAAGCCAACTACACACGCATTGCGTTTGCCGCTGTGCAAAAAGCCAAACCCAAGGCATAGACGTAAAGGTTTGTTTCAGTGAACAGCAAAAAGATGGACTCGGGATGGCAGCAGTAATTACCTACAAGCGATTAGCGCTGGATTGGCAGCCCGCAGACAAAAACACCCAAGGCTTTAATCGTCTTGCTGCGGCAGTGACGGTGGTGATTGTTGCTCTGGCGTTTGGCCTGTCATTTGTGCCCGTGCCGGAGAAAGAACGTCGCGCTCGTGTGGAGGTTCCCGACCGTATTGCCAAATTTATTGCTCAGCGAGAAAAACCACCTGTTCCAGTCCAACCCCCGCAACCAAAACCGGAACCCAAGCCTCTGCCCAAAGTTGAGCCCAAGCCAACGGTGGAGAGGCAACGTCCCAGTGAAGTAGAACGCAAGCCGCTGACAGAAACTGAAAAGCAAGCTCGCGAAGTAGCGGAGCAGAGTGGCTTGCTGGCCTTGTCTAGCGAATTAAATGATTTGATGGATACTACGGAAGCCAGCGCGCAAGTTGCCGGAAACCTATCCGAAGACTCATCAGGAGCCGATGCTATCGCCGGTCACGATGCCAATGTCATTACCGCTGGTGTTGCTGCCGGTGGGGGCGGAGTGGACTCCGGACGCTACACAGGTCAAGTGGGTGGAACCCAATTATCGGCTAGGGAAATCGCTAACGTCAGAAGCGGTTTGTTTGCAGAGGACGATGGCGAGGTTACAAATACAGCAGGAAAAACGGCTAATACCCGCTCTGGAAATGGTCGCTCGGAAGAAGATGTCACCATTGTCTTCGACAGAAATAAAGGTAGCCTCTATTCACTTTACGAGCGCGAGCGCCGTAAAACCCCCGGCCTGCAAGGCAAGATTGTTCTCCAGATTACTATTGCACCGAATGGAGAAGTCACCAACGTCAAGATTGTATCCAGTGAGCTGAACAATCCGGCATTGGAAGCCAGACTTATCAGCCGCATCAAGATGTTTAAATTCGAAGCCCATGATGTAGACCCGGTAACGGTGACTTACCCCATCGAGTTTTTACCCTCATAGACCATTGGAAAAAGGGAGTTTAATGGTGATATGGGAGCACATGACTTACGCACACTGTAGTCAATTTCCTACAGTCAGCCGTGGCACTAAAGGTTACAGTACCGACCTGCCACCACTCACCGACTCAATGTCAGGAACCTGGCTTTTTTGCCGGTGGCAGCCTCCTGAAATCGGGCATTCTGTTTATAACTTAAAGAGCAACTTTTAACGCCGTCACATTTGCACAATGTGACCCCTGTCATACTTTGCCTCGCTTGGGATATGATGAATTCGGCGCCTGCCCCAAGCTCTCAAGAAAGCCGTTAAAAAAGGAGTAACCATCGTCATGGCGATAGTGCAAGCACCGCAGTACTGGAAAACTAACATAATCATAATGGGACTGATCGCGGTGTTGACCGCCTGTGGCGGAGGCGGGGGCGGTAATGACGATGGCACCCCGCCATCAGTAAGTGATACCACACCTGACAGCTTCACATTCACTGCTGTAACTAATGCCGATGTAGATGCAGTCGTAGAGTCGAACAGCATTACCGTTGACGGTATCAACGCGGCCGCAACAATTAGCATCACCGGCGGCGAATATAAAGTTGCCTCTGGCGATTACTCCACTTCAAATAGCACGGTTACTGATGGGCAATCTGTCACAGTCAGGTTGACTACTGCAGAAAACGGCAATCAAACCAGCGAAGCTACCTTAACAATTGGCGGCGTCAGCTCAACCTTCATAGTGACTACGCGTCCGGACGATACAACACCGGATACCTTCTCTTTTCCCGCTGTCACTGGCGTTGCTGTAGAAACACAGACAACCTCGGAGGCCATCACGATAAGCGGTGTTAATACGGCAGCTGCAATCAGTATTACCGGCGGCGAATATAGTATTGCCGATGGAGCCTACACCAGTGCCAATGGCACGGTGACCAATGACCAAACAGTTTCCGTCAGGTTGACTAGTTCGATTGATACCAACACCGAAACACAAGCAGTACTAACGGTCGGTGAACTCTCCGCACATTTTTCTGTAACAACGGCTCCTGATACCACACCAGCTGATTTCAGTTCAGAGCTACTGCCAATTACTAACGCACAACTAGGCGCAATACTCACTTCAAATGTAATTACCGTTAGCGATATTGATGTAGCCGTATCAATCAGTATTGCTGGTGGCGAATACGCCATTGATGGTGGTGACTTCACTGCTGTTGCATCTACTGTGACCGAAGGACAGACGGTTGTATTGCGTGCAACCGCTTCTAGCAATCTGAATACACAGCAGACAGCGGTTTTGAATATCGGCGGTGTAGAAGGCAGTTTTGAGATTACAACGTTAGCGGATACCACAGCTCCAGTTGCTGAATTTATGTTTCCGCCACCGGTTTCTATGACCGAAGGCGATACTCTCAGAGTAAGGGGAAAGGTTCAGGATGATTACAGTAGCGTCGTGAGTGCGACTATAAGTGTTAATGGTATTGAGCAGACACTAGCAATTATACAAAACGAGGATGGCACAGTTTCATGGGATGTAACTGTGGGGTTGGTTGAAGGCGAAAACACGTTGGTTGTGTCGGCAATTGATGGCGAAGGTAATGATTCCTTTGAGGGGGAAGGTGTGGCACAAGTAAAGGTTCACCGCGATTCCACGCTAAATGGTTTTCCTGATTCTGAACCTCCATTGCTTGCTCCAACAGCAATGGTATATGACGAAAGTAATGATCGATTATTAGTTACTGGAGATGAAAGCATTTCAATAATATCCAGTATTGACGTACAAACAGGAGAACGTAGCTTATTTCTTGACTTAACTCAAATGCTCGGTGCGATACAAGATCTTTTAATAAATGAAGATAACGATAAATTATTCATCATGGATCAAGCTAGCATTGTGGCTTTGGATCTCGCAAGCTCAGACGTTGTAGAAGATAACTGGGATGAAAGTTATTTAGGCTCCCCCTTTACATTTTTATTGGATGACATTGATGGAGAAAAGCTTATTGTTCCCAACACAAATAATCGCAACGTTTTAGCGGTTCAATTAGATCTTTCTATACCGACTGTCCTTTCTGACAACAATGATACAAATCTTGGGGTTGGGCTTGAGATTATTCGCGGAATAGCTTTGGACCGTACATATGGTCGTTATCTACTTGCCAGTCCAACCAATCAAGTTGTATACGCTGTCGATCGTGTTAACGGTGATAGAAGCATATTCTCTGGTATGGGCGCAGGTAGTGGAGATGAATTTTCGCCAGCTGCTACTGGATATCTTCGTCGAATAATCGTTGATGAAAAACGACAACGAGCAATTGTTGTTGAGGATGTTACTGGGAAAATATTCGCTGTTCGATTAAGCGATGCTTCACGATCCGTCATTAGTTCATCAGAAATTGATGAAAACAATCCTATGAGTCGGATTTACGGAATGGCAGTTAAAGATTTTGACTCCTATATTTTTGTTGGTGATCCAGATACTGCTTCTATATTTGCTGTGGATATAGAGACAGGCCATAGAGTTTATTTTTCCAAAAATTAAATCCAGGAAAGGATATCAATTATGCATCCGACGATTTCTGATATGGGGCAGTCAATTGACAAATACTTCACGAATAATTTTGTCGAAGTTACCGACCCACTAAATCGATCAAGTGGTAAACAAATATTTGTAAGCAAGAATCGGCAAGAGCGTTTCCAAGAAATATTTAATAGCAGAAATGTAAGTTATAACCATCTGTATATATATAAACAACTAGCCAGTCTGAAAGGAGCTGGCATCTTTAACAGTATGTTCAGCCGTTACACTGTGCTATCCCGAATGTTGCCGATTGAGGGAGGGCAGATCATCTATTGCGTGTGGCATGGTCGGGTATATATCACTGACATTAAGATTCAACTGGATTATAAATTTACTAAGGGCGCTAAGAATATTCCGGCTGGTTTGTATCGTGTGCGCAAGAATGCCGATACGAATAAAAAATGGATGCTGGATTTAAAGGATGATGCTGTTATACAAATTGACCAGCTTAGGACCAAACATTTAGCTATCAATGGCCACTGCGAAGATATTGCTGACGCTGCTCGTTATATGCCAGCCTTCATCCAATACGGACATGGGGAATCGACATTAAAAGATACCTATTCTCTTTTCTTTAATCCCTCCCAGGGGGTTGCGAGAGGTGATTGGCGAGCCTTGCGTGATAGCACAGGCATTAGCGGTACTCAAGCTGCACAAAAATTGGCAGCTGTTCTGTCTACAAACGGGCAAAAAAATATGGATGTAAATTTGACAGTACATGAGTCGGGGCACGCACTTCTTAAGGAGGCATTGCGCATCGTCAATCGTGATATGAAGGTACGACTTGATCGCTTTACCGTGTTTTATGCTAACCCGACCCATAATCTGGAGCTGGTAGATAAGTGGCGAGCAAGAACAGGAATGCAATTAGCTCAGAAGCCGCCCCTGATCAATACTGTCAGCGCACAGCAATTTATATTGAGTGGCAACGCTGTTAGTGGCCCTGTCCTTGCATTTAAAGCCAATAATCCAGACCGTATGGCCAGTTTGTATAACACTTTGGCAGCGGGTCTGGGAGCCTATGGTGTCCATAGCGTAGGGCAGGGTTTGCTGGGTGCGGCAACTTGGGGTATGGGAGTCGCTCCCTTTTTGCTTGGTACTCACAGAGGCTTAAACAAACAGGTTATCGATACCAACGGCAAAGCAGTTCAGGAAGGTATACGCAGCTACAGAAAGCTTGTGTGGGACCCTGTTCACAAGATGATGGTTCGAGGCTAACGCTTATGCCGTTTCTCGGTACGCGCAGATATCCAAAAGGACCGGACCTAAAACGACTGGAACATCATCGTGTTACTGCATCTGGAACAGAAATCACTTTTTCTGCTCCAGCTCATCGACATGATGCAATTCAAGTACAGCCAGCATTGGCTGGTTCAATTAATTTATATGATGAATCTCGTTTTGGTCGTTACAAAAAAAATGATCTGGCAGAGCCAGCCTCAATGGGGTTGGCATTAAAAGACTGGCGATTTACCGGGCTTCCCATTCTGGATGGTACTGGCGTGATTGGCGATATGACTTTTGAGGTATCAATAGAAAATATGCCGGAGTTCGCCAGTCTATTTCACCCACGACACCTGGAGTGTGCAATCGAGCGCTACATTTACAAGGCTTACACTGCTTATCGTATTCCGGGGGAATGCCGCCAAAACTGGCAACTTAAAACTATTAATGGAATAGAATGGGCCGGTTATCAATCGGTGGGATATGCTGGATTTCGTAGTGCCGAAGAATGCTATGAATCAGTGTGGCACACACCAATTACCGACCAGCACTTATTGACGGTGCGATTTGACCAAGTAATAAGAAAGAAAAGAACCCGCTTGGCAGAAATTTACGAGACCATTATTGACCGGGTAATGAATAGCTTTGAGATTCAGTTGTCATGTGATGCCAAATCTCAACAGGAATACATTAGACAAAAATTTCCAAATGAGCGGTTAAGTGGAACCTTACTGCCTTATGAATTTGAAGAATATGAAGTTGACAATGAATACGATCTTATTGACGAGATTGGTGCTCAGAATAATTTTGAACTACCCCATGAAGAAGTTAAAAAACTTTGGGAGACAGAGAAAAAACGGCAACGTCAAATGAAAAATGAAGCCCGTGCTCGCGTGATTGAATCGCATCTGCGATTTAAGTTGATGGAAAAAGAGTAACGGCAAGGATAGAAAATAATGACACCTTTTGGACTTAATCCATGCTTTTGATCGGTACACGCAAATTTCCCAAGGGACCGGATCTGAAACCTTCTGAGCAGCATAGTATCTCTGTATCCGGAACCCGGATAGCATTTTCAGCACCTCCGCATCGGCATGACGCTATTCCGGCTACTCCACCGCTTTCAGGTTCATTCAATCTATATGATGCATCACATTTTGGCCGTTTTAATAAAACAGATCAGGTAGAACCCGCTTCTTTTACTCTTGAACTAAAAGATTGGCGTTTCAATGGTATTCCTCTTCTTGATGGGACTGGTGTAATTGGTGACATGAAGTTCAAAGTCTCCATTGTATCTATGCCAGAATTTGCCAGCCTGTTCCATCCAAGGCATTTGGAATGTGCTGTCGAACGTTACATCTATACAGCTTATACCGCTTATCGTATACCGGGCGAGTGTCGGCAGAACTGGCGAGTTATCAAAATCAATGGTAAGGAATGGGTGAATTACGAATCCATGGGTTATCCAGGATATCGCAATGCCGAAGAATGCTATGAATCAGTATGGCACACACCAATTACCGACCAGCACCTACTGACAGTGCGATTCGAGCAGGTAATAAGAAAGAAAAGAACCCTTGCAGAAATCTACGAGACCATTATTGACTGGGTAATGAATAGCTTTGAGATTCAGTTGTCATCTGATGCTCAATCTCAACAGCAATACATTAGACAAAAATTTCCAAACGAGGGCTTAAGTAAAACCTTGCCGCCTTATGAGTTTGAGGAATTTGAGCTTGATAATGAATATGAATTAATTGGTAATATCAGTGCTCAGCACAATTTTGAATTACCCCATGAAGAGGTTAAAAGGCTTTGGGAAATAGAGAAAAAACGGCAACGTCAAATGCAAAAGGAAACCCGTGCTCGCGTGGTTGAATCGCATCTACGTTTTAAGTCAGTAGAATCCGGCCCGCCTGGCTAACCATCTTTTCATTTATCAAATAGATCCTTTAACTAAAGCCTTTTAGCGCTATTACTTACCCAAAAAATCACTTTATGAAAAAGAATATCCAAACCCGCAAGACCCTGTACCTGGCAATAACTGCTGCATCACAACTAATACTGATACCCGAGGTATTAGCTGGCCCGGAAGGCGGACGGGTTGTTGGTGGAAGTGGCACAATTGATCAATCAGGGTTGAATACGACGATTCAGCAGCAAACAGACCGTATGGCAATTGATTGGCAAAGTTTTAATGTGGCTGCTGATGAGCGGGTGCAGTTTATTCAACCATCATCTTCATCGCTCTCTCTTAATCGGGTATTGAGTCACACGGGTTCAGAGATTCATGGTCGCATTGAGGCTAATGGTCATATCTTGCTGGTGAATCCAAATGGTGTTTTCTTTGGTGAAAATTCACACATCAATGTTGGCGGCATGATTGCCAGTGGGTTAAGCATAGATCCGGCAGATTTTATGAATGGTGAATTCACGTTGACTGCTCTGGAGGGAAGCGAAGGCAAGGTAATTAATTCCGGCATTATAAATGCGGCAACAGGTGGTTCAGTTTCCCTGATTGGGCAACAGGTAAAAAACGAAGGCGTGATTTCGGCAAGGCTGGGTGCAGTGAGCCTGGCGGCGGGTAAGGAAGCTGTCATAACCTTCGACCAGCAAGGGCTGGTAGGTGTACGGATTACCAAAGAAATTTTGCAGGATGAGTTAGGTGTTGATGCAGCGCTAATCAATAGCGGCGAGATTTCTGCGGAGGGCGGCAGGATTCTGTTAAGCGCCAGCATGAGTCAGGATATATTCTCTCAGGCGGTGAATCATGGTGAGTTGAATTCTGCAAGCAGTGTGGTGATGCATGAGGATGGCAGTTTCACCCTGGGCGCAGGCGCGGATGTGATTAATACCGGCTCACTTGATGTGTCCAGCAACCTCGGTGATGCAGGGCAGGTTGTGGTTATCGGGGAAAATATTACCCACAGTGGTCAGGTTCGCGCGAATACGGATAGAGGCAACGCCGGGAATATTGAATTACACAGTGTTGACACAACACGTCTCACGGAATCCGCAAATATAGTGGCAGAAGCAGAAGCTGCGGGTACCGGCGGTAAAATCAAAATCCTGGGTAATAAAGTCGGGCTATTCGATGAAGCCCAAATAAGTGCTTCAGGTACTCATGGTGGTGGTGAAGTGTTAGTTGGCGGTGATGAAAGCGGCACTAACACACGCATTCGTAACGCTGATTTTATTTATGTTGGGCAAGATACACAGGTTAATGCTGATGGGATATTGGATGGCCATGGAGGAAAAATTATTACCTTCGCTTCGGATACTGCCCGCATTCATGGTGAATTGAGTGCGCGTGGTGGTGAGTTTAGTGGTAATGGTGGGTTTATTGAAACTTCGGGATTAAAAGGGTTTGAATTATCCAGCACACCTCGGATATCCAGCCCCGCGGCAAATGGTGGGACATGGTTGATTGATCCATACAGCATCGCCATCTCCGGTAGCGACACCAACAACATACCTGTAGTAGATAATGTCTTCACTTCCTCAGAAACAGGTTCTGTCGTATATTTTGATACATTAAAAGCCGTTTTAAATGACGCGGGAAACGAAGGTGTTGTAATTATCAGAACGGGAGCTGGTGGTAATGGCGAAGGAAATATTTCTCTTCTCAGTAATATTGAATATGACATAGCTCAAGGAGATACTACTACATTACGCTTAGAAGCTCATAATAATGTCGTTTTTGGAAATAATCGTTATATAAGAAATGCTTCTGATAATTCAGGTAAATTAAACATTGAGTTAATCGCTAACCTTGACGGCGACACCAGCAATGGTGGCGACATTATTTTCAACCAAGGAAGCTATATAAGAACTTCTGGCGGCTATTTTTCTGCTGGTGTCAGATTTGATACTAATGAACAAGGCGAATTGGTTGCTCGACCAGAGGATATAGCAACACCCAAAGGAAATGATTTTCTTGCTTATGCAAATAATAACGATGACTTCGCTACTATTGATACCTCAACCGGGACTGATGATATAGGTGGTACCGTTATCATTAATATGGGAGGAGATGTATCAGCGGGTTCCAGTATTGTAACGGGTGGTGCAGGATTTACTGTTCTCGCTTCTTTCAGTTTTACCAATAATTTTAACGATGCAACCATCAACACCTCCAATAATTTTGGCGGTGGAGACATTACTATTAACTCCACTGGCGATGTGAATCTTGGCGCGGTTGATTTTAGCTATCTTTATACAAATGAGGCTGTGCGCTCAGGATCGGTAACTGTCGGATCTGGTGGCGATGTTTATTTGCATGAGAACATCGATTTTAACAACACTGAAATTCGTGGTGATGTTGATCCCAATAATGGTGAGGATTCGTCCTTAGTAATTACTTCTGTTGGTGATATCAATATTATTGGCTCAATTACTGATTCCCATGGAACCGATGACAGGGATATCTTTGATATAACACTCGACGCTGGCGGTGCTGTTGATATTCAGGGCTCCATTGCGACTTCTGGTGGTAATGTCACAATTCTTAATTCAGCTTCTGTGACTACGGCGGATGATGGCGGGGCAAGCATTAGTACACTCGGTACTTACGAGGACGCTACTACCTTTTATGGCAATGTGGTTATTAACTCCACTGGTGCAGTTTCAATCGGCTCTGCCATTGATACGGCGGGCGGTACCTTTACCGTCAATTCTTCTTCTGAGTTTTCCAATAACTTTAATGATGGAGATGCACTAATCAGTACTGGTGGTGGTGTATTTTCAGTGACGTCCTCTGGTGCAGTTTCCATTGGATCGACCGTCGCGACCAGCGGTGGCGACTTTGTTGTGGTCGAATCCGGCTCCTTTAACAGTAATATAAATGACGCTTATATTGATACATCCACATCGTCATCTGCACCCGTTGGAGCCGGAGGCGGAGATATCCAAATAAATGCCAATGGTAATATTATCCTTGGTCTGATGGACTTTACTTATGCCGCTACCACAAATGATAACGATACGGTAAGGGTCGGTTCAGTTACCGCGACAGCGGGAGGAAACATAACGCTAGCGAGATTACTTAACTATAACGACACAGGGCCAAGGGATGTTGATGCAGAAGGAACCTTACCAAATCATGGAGAAGAAGTTTTCATCGATTTCTCTGCGAATGGCGATATTAATATTGATGCCTTGATCTACGATCGTATTGGTGATGCACGTGATTTGATGGAAGTCAGGTTGGCTGCCGATGCGGATAATACTAATACTGGCACCGTGAATATCAATGCAGATATTTACACATCTGGCGGAACCTTCACTGCCTCCGGGAACATCTTTGACTCATCAGGTTTTGTGGTCAATACAGATCATGCCAATAGTGGTGAAGGACCTGAACCTGGTAACCAAACGCTTCAAGAAGAAGCAACCTGGTCAGACGGCGGTGATATCACCATATCAGCATCATCATCAATTACTTTAGGACAAATGGTTACAGATTCAGATTGTCTTGAGGCAACGATTTGTACAGGAAACTTGACAGTTCAAGGCCGTGTAGCTGGTGCAGACTCTCCAAGCATTAGCCAAACTGAAAGCTTATCGGTAGCGGGATCGCTAACCGTTGATGTTGGAGCTGGTAGTGTAACCCTAACAGACACATCAAACAGCTTCACTGGGCCGCTTATTTTTAATAATGCAGGAACCGTTGAGTTGGTTAACGGCAATGATGCTGGAACGGTTATTGGCCAATCGACGATTGATGGAGGGTTTACACTGACCAGCGGCGGCGAAGTGACACAGTTTGATGACACGGTTTCGTTAACGGTGTATGGGCAAACGTCACTCAGCGCAGACAATAACAGTATCAATCTATCCAATGAGGCTAATGATTTCGTTGGTGTAATTAATGTTTCTTCTGTGGGTTCGCTAGTGCTTTCAGACAGTAATGATTTGAGCATTGGCGATATCAATACAAGTGGTAACTCAACGCGCGTAACCGGAGATATTACCCTTTCGGCTGGTGGCAACCTTGTAACTGGCGCTATTACAGCAAATGGTCCGACAGGTAATACGTCAAATCGCGATGGAGGGCAAGTCACACTCTCCGCCAATAATAATATTGAGATCGCAAGTATTTCTGCTATCGGTGCAGAAGGGCTGAACGATTCTGGCAACAGAACGGGAGGGAATGGTGGTACGGTATCCATTGTCTCCACTAACGGTTTGGTTGACGTGGTAACTATCAATACCGATGGTGGAAATGGGCACGAATCTACAGGTAACAATAACAGAAATGGTGGCCAAGCTGGCAACATCATAATAACAGCACAAGCTCCAGCACAACATATAACACTAAATGGAAACTTGTCCTCCCAAGGTGGGCTAGCGGGTAACCCGAACCATCAAAATGGCACAGGTGGTAATATAAATTTCAGCGGCTCAGTACAACTAGCTAATAATATAACCATCGATGCAGGCGTTAAAGAAAATGCTACCGGTGATGTGGTTCTAGGAAATATTGTTTTTAACGGCATACTTAATTCTGATAACAGCGCCCCACGGAATCTTAATCTCGTCGCAAACGATATTACTTTTAGAGAAAATGTTGGTGAGGTTAATCGGCTAGGTCTCCTGGATGTAAATGCTATTAGCGATGTGACCGCGCAATCAATGGACGCGGAGCTACGCAGTCTAAATGCAAGTACCCTGATCGCATTAGCCACAGGTTTTTATACCGGTGATATCAATACCTTCGCAGAGCTTCCTGATACAACAGGCGGGTCCATCACCGTCGCAGCAGAAGATATCAGTATCGGTGCTATGAATTCATCAGGTACCGGAGTTGCCAGTGGCGGTTCTATTTCTGTTACGGCGTCAGGTGAAAATGCGTCCATTACACTAAATGGCGACATAAATGCACTATCTGGTGATAACAGCGCTCAAGGTAATGTTGATATAACACTGGCATCGGCGGGCTCCGTTTTTCTTAATCCTGCTAACTTTTTTACATCAATGATTAACATCATTGGCAGTAGCGGTGATGACACACTGCACGGCTTTGATATTGATAGTAGGTGGACGATCCTTAGCGATAATCAAGGAAACATAGGTAATGGCAATATAGACTCGGTTTCTTTTAGTGACATCGAGCATCTTGTTGGTGGTAGTGGTATTGATACCTTTTCGTTAAACGCTGATATCACAGGGTCCATTGATGGTGATGACGGTAATGATGTTTTTAATATCGCAAGTAATGTGACATCAGCATTAATGGGCGGCGACGGTGATGATGCCTACAATATACTTTTAGGCGGCATTACCGCTGACATTGATGGTGGAAGTAACGGCAATGACACCGTCAAAGGTTTCAATGATGCAATAAACACGAATTTCTGGACGCTCACTAACGCAAACGCTGGCACCTTGATAAATAACGGAGCTACCATCAATTTTTCAGGTATAGAGACTCTTGATGGCGGGACAGGAAACGATATTCTACAAGGACGAAACCAGCTTAATAACTGGCAAATTACAGGTAATAACGAGGGCACACTTGCTCAACGACTTGAAACGCCGCCCGATACCATCAATTTCTCTGCCATAGAAAACCTCAGCGGTGGCAATCTAAACGATTATTTCACCTTTGGTACATCAGGATTTATCTCTGGCTTGTTAACCGGCGGTGGAGGCTCAGAAAATGCTGTTACGGGGCGTGACGCTGAGAATCAATGGAATATTACAAGCGCTAATGAAGGCGCAATATCAGACCTTTCTTCCAGCTCAGAAGAAGTATATCTGGCTAGCTTTCAGAATATTCAGGTTTTAAATGGTGGGTCAGATATTGATACATTTGTGTTGAATGGCGGCAATGTAGCGCAAATCAACGGCGGCGGTTCTGTGGATTCTCTACAAGCTGATAATTTATTGAATACCTGGGTGTTGGTTTCACCCACCTCAGGCACATTGGAAACTGCGGCTCCAGATAGTTACTTACTGAGTTTCTCCGACGTAGAAAATCTTAATGGCAACAATCAGATAGATACCTTTATCTTTGCCATGGAAGAAGAGTACAACGGTATTATAGATGCCGTAGGCGATGACAACATTGTCAGTATCGCTGAGGATGTCAACGCGAATATTGCGATTGTATTGGGCGAGAGTATTAATGGTGTCTTGAATGCTGACATCGTGATGGGCAATGGTCTGGGATCTATCACGGTCCAGGGTGATGCGGCCGACGTCCATACCTGGGAAGTTAATGATGTGGGGCAAATTGTTGCAGAAGCTGATGGCGAAAATGATGGCCTGGTTTCCAATAACAATGGGGATAATATTCGCTTTATTGATTTTGCAAATTTAATTGGCAGCGAAGCTACTGACAATTTTTCAATTTTTGACGGCGCTTCAATTACCGGGACGATTAACGGCGGCTCTGGTTCTTCAGTTAACACATTATCCAATAATACGTCTAATAGCACCTGGGTTCTCATTGGTAGCCGTCAAGGCGATCTGACAAACGACTCCAATTCCACTATCGCTGAATTTACCAATATTCACACACTCATCGGCAGTGGATCAGATTCTCTCGTTGGACGTAATCAAACTAACGACTGGCAAATTAATGCCTCAAACGGTGGCTACGTTCAAATTAACGGCAGCTCTGCGGATCGCGTTGAGTTTTCTGGTATGCAGAATATCACCGGTGGAGCCGGCAATGATTATTTTACATTTTTAAATGCCGGTATTATTGAAGGTACGGTGACTGGTGGTAATGGAACGGATACTCTTATTTCCCGTAACACAACAAACATATGGCTTATTGATGGTGTAAATCAAGGACGAGTGACCGACGAAATTGCCAACCCATTGGAACCCTACGCTAAATTTCAGGGAGTTGAAAATCTGGTTGGAGGTAGTAGTTCTGATACATTTTCATTCTCTAACAATGGCAGTATTGTTGATGCGGATGGTGGCGATGGAATCGATTCCATCAGTTTTGCAGGCATTGAAAATGTCGTTGTGACTTTGGGTACAGCAACTCTTAATGGTGTACGCGGTATCGAGCAATTTATTGGCAATGGAGCAACCAGCACATTAAAAACAGCTAATACAACGGGAACTAATACCTGGACGATCTTTGATTTTGATACAAGTAATGCGAGTGATCCAAAAATAGACGGATTGGATGACGGTGAAGTGAATCTTGCGGATGGCTCAAGTATAACCTTTATTGATTTCAGTAATCTGGAAGGCGGTTCTGGTACAGATATCTTTACATTTGATCATGAAAATTCTGGATCTATTACTGGTAGCGTTTCAGGTGGTGCTGACGGTGACAGCACAATAATTGGTAGAAATACAACTAATACCTGGCAGCTTTCAGGTGCGGGAAATAGCCTTGGCGTTACCGATGGCGCGACTTATGTTGCATCTTTTTCCGGAATCCAAACTATTCAAGGTGGCAATGATGTAGACATCTTTGCCATCAATAATGCCTTTGCCGGCAGCGTTCTTGGTGGTGCTGGTGATGATGTATTCCATATCAATGCATCAGTAGATGAATTATTTGGCCAAGATGGGAATGATCAGTTTAACTTTACCAGCGTAAATAATAGTGGCCATACATCTTACATTGACGGAGGGGTAGGGCAAAACATATTGAGGGGACGCAATATCGCTACAACATGGCAGTTTACTGGCACTGCCAACTATCTCGTTAGCAATGATAATTTTATATATGTAGAAAATTTCTCCAATATTCAAACGCTGCAAGGTGGTAATGCTAATGACACCTTTGTTATTGATGATGACTTTGGAGGAAATATCTATGCTGGTGCAGGAGCCGATGTTTTTATCATTAATGCATCTTCGACTAATTTATTTGGTGAAGATGGCGACGATGATTTCGATTTTACAAGTACCAATAACGCAGGCAGCGCAAGCATTATAGACGGTGGTGGTGGCGAAAATACGCTTCAGGGGCGCCACACATCAACCACCTGGAATTTGAACAGTGGCGCTAATAGTCTCAGTGTCAGTGGCTCAGGGACACCTTATGTTACAAGTTTTTCGAGCATCCAGCTGGCACAGGGCGGAAATGCTATTGATACCTTTAATATCAACAGCAACTATCTGGAAAGCATTGCTGGTGGCGGCAACGCGGATATCTTCTATATTAATGCGGAGGTTAATAACCTATACGGCGAATCAGGCGATGATCAATTCACGTTTTCGGGAATTAATAATGCAGGAATAGCCAACGTCCTTGATGGTGGTACTGGTAACGATATCCTGATTGGTCGCGATATGGTAACGGTGTGGGCCTTGAACACGAGCAATACCTTAACTGCAGGTAGTGATATTTATGTTGGCGGCATTGTAGCAATCGAAACACTTCAAGGTGGGGATGCAGTAGATACTTTCAATATAGAGAATGATCTGTTCAACAGCATCCTCGGCGGTGCCAACAACGACATATTTAATATTAATGCCTTAGTCAACTCTATCTCCGGCGAAGCTGGCGATGACCAGTTTATTTTCTCTTCCGCAAACAATGCCGGTAGTGCCGATACTCTGGATGGCGGAAATGGTAACGATATGTTGGTTGGGCGCAATACAGCCAATAGCTGGCTTATTGACGATATTGGTAGCAGCTTACGGGTCACCGGCAGCGGTAGTGATTATGTTCAACTGTTTATTGATATGCAGATACTGCAGGGCGGTAACAATACCGACACCTATAATGTAAACGCCGACTTTAGCGGCAATATATTTGGCGGTGCCGGCAATGATGCCTTCAATATCAATGCCACAGTTAACCTTCTCGCCGGTGAAGCCGGTAACGACCAATTCCTGTTCAACAGCTCCGACAACGCAGGGAATGCCACCAGCATTCAAGGTGGCGATGGCGAAAACACGCTGGTAGGACGTAACCTCGCGAACACCTGGAACATTGCAGCAAGTGGCAGCCTGCTGGGAGCTACCAATGGAATCACCTATGTTGCCTCCTTTGAAGACATCCAACTCTTGCAAGGTGGCAGCGCGATTGATGAGTTCAATATTAATAGTGTGTTTAATGGCACTATCTTTGGTGGTGATAGCAATGATCTGTTCGTTATTAATGCCGCCGCCGACACCCTGCGGGGGGAAGATGGCGATGACCAGTTTATTTTCTCCAGTGTAAGTAATGCCGGAAGGGCTGAACGCATTGTGGGCGGCAACGGGGATGACACCGTGATTGGGCGTAATGCCACCAACAACTGGAATCTGACAACGGCTGGTAACAGTCTGGCGGATTCTACTAACACATATGTGACCGCATTTGAAGATGTGGATATTCTTCAGGGTGGCAGCGCAGTTGATAATTTCCTGATTGATACAGCATTTGATGGCGAAATCCGCGGCGGAAGTGGCGATGACCTTTTCAGCATTAACGCATTTGTAAATTCGTTGTTTGGTGAAGCAGGGAATGATCAGTTTGAGTTCTCCAGCGTGGGCAACGATGGCAGTACCAACAGCATTAATGGCGGCGA
Source organism: Cellvibrio sp. PSBB006 (assembly GCF_002162135.1). Taxonomy (NCBI): domain Bacteria; kingdom Pseudomonadati; phylum Pseudomonadota; class Gammaproteobacteria; order Cellvibrionales; family Cellvibrionaceae; genus Cellvibrio; species Cellvibrio sp. PSBB006. The sequence continues at coordinate 744,261 of NZ_CP021382.1, forward strand.
CGGTGAAAACAGATTAATTGCACGTAACCTCAACAACACCTGGAATCTTTCAAGCGGTAATAATCTTGGCGTCAGTGGTGATGAAACCTATGTGGCCGACTTTATTAATATTCAAATACTCCAGGGTGGCAATGCCATTGATCAGTTTCTAATTAACGCCGCATTCAATGGCAATATTTACGGCGGTGATGGTAACGATATTTTTACAATTAATGCCGATGTTAATTCGGTAGACGGCGAGGGTGGTGATGATGAGTTTACCTTCGCCAGTATTAATAATGCCGGGGCCGCAGACAGCATCGATGGTGGAGCGGGAACTAACATATTACAAGGAAGAAACGCGGATACTACCTGGACGCTAACAGGAAGTTATTCTGGCAGCCTTGCTGAAGATCAAAGTACTACCAATTATGTCTCCTTGTTTAACAACATTCATACCCTGGAAGGCGGCACCGCAGAAGACACCTTGATAGGTCAGAATCAAACAAATGAGTGGAGTATCGACGATGTAGATGCAGGAAGTGTAGGTCTATCAATTACCGATACCACATTGCATCTTGTATTCACCGGCATGGAGAATATTGTCGGTGGTCGTGACCAGGACAATTTTGTTTTTAGCACGATAACCAGCGATATTACCGGCCTGATAGATGGCGGAACCAACGGTAATAATCTGATTCAGGATACGCTTGATATCAGCGTCCTCGATCAGGCGATCACGGCAGAGCTTTTTGACAGCGACACCGACAATCTCCACGTTATGAATATGGAGCAGATTATTGCTTCAGATAGCTATGCCGAAAATAATTATCTCTATGGCGCCAGCGACCGCGCGTATATCTGGACCATTGACGATGTCAACGCAGGCAGTGTTGCCCGTGTTGATTCACCTTCGTATGAAAGCACCACCCGCTTCGTTAATTTCGGTCAACTGCGCGGAGGGGAAAACAATGATCGATTTGAAGTCATTACTGGTGGCTCAATCGCAGGCACAATTCATGGTGGTGATGGCGAAGGTATAGACTTCGCGGATTATTCAAACACCAATTCCCACGTTACTGTTGCTCTTGGTGGCGATGGTTCATTAGGTGTAACAGGCATCAATGGTATAGAGGGTGTTGTTGGCAATAACGGCGGCTCGGGTGATGCACAATTTAACAGTGTCATGGGGATTACAAGCGGCAATAATGTCTGGACTATCGGTAGTTTTGACTCAGTAACGGATGGCATCAATGATGGTCAGATTGCTATCACGCTGGGTGATGGATCGTCCAAAATCATTTCTTTTGAGAATTTCAATATTCTCAGCGGCGGCTCCGGTAACGATGAGTTTAACTTCTCCCGTGCCGATAACAACAACGGGTTGCTATTGGGTTACATCAACGGCGGTATGGGCACCAATACGTTTAATGCTGCTATTTCCGCTAACAACCCATCAGCGTCTACCGCTGATCAGGTGATACATATAAAAAATGCTCCACTGGATTTAAGTAACCTTGATACCTTTGCTCCCGTTCAAAATATTACTCAGGTTTTTGGCTTCGCCAGTATTACGGCTAATGCTGATACGAATAGCATATTAGCCAGTGCTGAAAGTGCTAATACGTGGAACATCAATGCTAATGGCACTAATAACCTGGCCACAGATGACCGCCAAATTGCTTTCTCAGGCTTTGCCAATCTGATTGGCAGTACGGCAGTGGATACCTTTTATATCCGCTCACTTGAAAGTCCATTGCGGTTAATTGATGGCGGCTCCGACATAAGTATTGATACGGTTGATTTCTCGCAGCTGGATATCAATACCTCCGTGATCGTTGGTGTAGGCGAAACAGTATCGGCTGATATTAATATTCTCGACATCGAAAGGGTGAACGCACATAACCATGCCAGCAATGAATTGGTTAGTGATGCAGCAACAAATGTATGGCGGATCACTGACGCCAATACAGGTTCACTCAATGCGGACTTGATGTTTTCCGGTTTTGCAAACCTGACAGGCACAATTGGCGATGACAGTTTTATCTTCGCTGACGAAAATGCCAGCTTGTCGGGTGTCATGGATGGTGGTGTGGGAGCTGGGTTGGATACGCTCGATTTGACTGCTTTAAATCGCGACGTCAGTTTGCAATTGACTGAAGACGCGGCACTTGATGGCGAGATGCGCATTATAAATTTGGAGCAGGTTGAGGCTAACAGCGACTTTGTAAACACCTTACTGGCAAGTAATGCCGATAATACCTGGTCGATATCAGGAAATAATATCGGTAGTCTGAGCAATGAAAGCAGCGAGATCAACTTTATCGGTTTTCGGAACCTGGTCGGCGGTTCCGGTAATGATCAATTTATTTTCTACGAGCTGGGTTCGCTGGATGGGTTTATTGACGGTTCTACCCAGCCAGGCGATGGCGAAGACAGCCTTGATATGAGCCGGCTGGGCAGTGTTGATATACTCCTGGCCGATTCGGGTTTGGGATACCGTGGTATCGAGCGGGTTATTGGTAATGATCAGGACAGCACGATAAGGCGTCAGGGTACCAACACCTGGAATCTAATGGGACAAAACAGCGGCAATATCAATGGCACCGTCATTTTCGAAGGTTTCACTGCGCTGGTTGGTGGAGAAGGAAACGATCAATTCAATTTAACGCAAGGTAGCCTGGCCGGTTCCGCTTCTGGCGGAATGGGTAACGATACCTTCACCTTGGGTTATGGTGTGATCTCTGGCGGCATTTACGGTGAAGGTGGTGATGACCTATTGGAAACCGTTGTTGCATCAGGCACGACCGGAACAGTAAATTTTTCTGGCGGAACAGGTAATAACAGCCTGACCACAACGGGTGGTGGTGCAGGTTTTACTGCACAACACACGTTTACTTCAGATCGAAATGGGCAATTGCGTTATCTGGATAGTGCAAATAATGGTTACACCATTAGCTATTCCGATGTTACCGGAATTCTTGACAGTACAACCGCAACATCGCTAACAATAAATACAACGGCGACTGCTGATAACATCGTGTTACGCAACCGTGCTTATACGTTTAACGACACGACTTCTGTGACGTATAACAACAAGAATAATTTAGTGGTTGCTGCATCATTGGATGACCAGGTCATCGTCAGTGGTGCCGTTAATATTCCGCAATTACTCACGATCCAGGACGCGCAAGTATCTTCTACCTCGGGTGGTTCAATTGTCGCTGCAGGCTTACGCCTGGACGGTACAGCCGCCGTGGGTAGCGAAAATAATCGCGTTAATGTTAACGTCAATGATCTGTACATAAGATCCACCAGCGGTGCCGTTTATTTGAATGAACAAAACACATTGAATATCAGTGAGTTTTCAGCCAACGGGTTAATTGACTTACGGCTTGATGGTGATCTCACATCTTCTATCGCTTTATCCTCTGCCCATGGCTTTAATGCGGTCTCCACCAACGGTAATTTAATTCTGGATAAAGAAAACGCGTTAAGCGGAGCCCTGAATCTTTCTGCATCAGGTGATATCAATTTACGCAACCTGACGGCTACCAACATTGCCAATATCAGTGCGCGACAATTAACTATCAATTCGAATGGTGTTATTAACGGTAATGGTTTAATCGAGATTAGCGGGTTATCTAATTTTGTATCAGGCGGCAATATTAATCTGGCTAACCGTGAGCACAATTTTAACTCCGTACAGATTGGTTCTGCAGCGGGTGTATCGATCAACAATATCGATACGCTTAACCTCATCGGGGTGGCGGCTTCGGGAACGGTTAATATCAATGCGCAAGGTGTTAATGCCAATAGCGCTATTTCGGCAAACAGCCTGATATTGAATGGTGGTCAAGGTGCTGTCACATTGACCAGTAATATTGACGTGGCTGGTGAAGCCACTATTAGCGGGCAAAGCCTTTCCGTTGCCGGCGATATTGTCGCATCAAGCATTCAATTAAATGCACAGGGCGAGACCTTGTTGAATGGAGAGCTTAATACGGGCAACGGCCAGGCCATCGCGGTTAACGCAAATAATATTGTGCAAAATGGACGGATCATCGCCGGTACTGATGTGCGGCTTACTGCTGTCGAGGGGCTTACCCAGAACGCTAATATTGCTGCAAGTAACCGAATCATCCTGGAGGCCGGTACAGATTTACTTATGAGCGGATCTTACACAACGCAAGCTGATACTATTGACGTTACCGCGGGCGGCATCCTGAATATGAATATGCTCACTGCTGAAAATGGTATCCGTGTAGAGGGTGGCGCAATTACCCAACAGGGCAATTTGTCTACGGCTAACGGGGATATCAATGTAGCAGGCTCAAACTTTGCCATGAATTCCGGTGTAAGCTTAACTGCAGCCACAGGTGCTATCTACATAAATTCAGATGCGGATTTGCTTGCACGAGATATCAATGCGGGTACCGATATTTCACTTGCGGCGCTAGGCGATGTCCAACTTAATGAAAACCTTGTTGCACGTGCGGGCGCAATAGACATTCAAGGTCGGAATATTGATCTTGCAGGTGATCTCTCAGCAGAAACGGACATTAATATTGTGTCGACTACCGGGGCACTTCAGCAACAAGGGCTCTTGCAGTCACAGCAAGGTAACATTGCAATTGATGTTGACGGTGATCTGGTCATGGCGGGGAATAGTGAAACACAAGCTGCCGGCAGCATTATCTATCAGGCAGCCAATATTGCCGTAACCGGCATGAAAACTGAAGCTGGCGCGGTAACCTTAACGGCGCATCGCGGCGCGGTGACCGACAGCAATGGGGAGAATGTCAATGTAACGGCGCAGCGGCTAGTAATCGATGCAGAAACGGGCATTGGAGCCAGTGACGTCATTGAAACTTTGGTAAGTGAATTATCTGTTAGCAATAACCAGGGTGATATTCGTTTGCAGAACAGCCAGGAAGTCACAGTTGATCGACTTCGCTCCAATGGAAATATCGTCTTCAACAATCTTTCCGGTAGCGTTACGCTTGATAATACAAACGGTTTGCTTTTCAGCCGCAATGAGCCTGATGCAAGAGCGGCAGGCGGTACCATGAATGCCAATTATGATATTGGTACCTTAACAATCAATGTGGCGCAGGGTGATTTGGCTGCAATCAATACACCTAACCTGAACAACCCTGATATCGTTGCTCGCAATGCAGCGTTGATTGCACCCACGGGCAATATTGGCAGTCCAGGCCGGCCTCTTGTCATTTATGTGAAGGATTCATTATTTATTGGTGGTTTGAGAAGTTGGTCGCCTTTATGGGGCTTTGATACCGCACCGCAGTTCGTAGAGAATACATCCACCATTCAAGGAAACCTGTCTGACCTGTTGGCCTCAGGCAACGAACAGTTGGTTGCGGTAGAAACGCTTGAAGAAGTGAACCCTGCTATCTTCACCAGTGTGCGTAACTATTTCTATGATGACATCTCAATTCTTCTGCCTCGTGACCAGTTATATTATGATGACGAGTATGAATAATCGTTAACGCGATGCAGGCTCGCGCGCTTTTACGAGATTTTTCATCCCTGATTAACAATAGCTAAATTGTGAGTTTGATTTTACATGTGTCAACAAAAAGCACGTCATTCGGAAGATATATCGCTTTTTCCCCGATTGAAATGGACAACCAAGATAAGTGGCAACCTGTTTGGTTTTATCATGTTGTTCTGTTCCGCGACAGCTACCGCTGGCTTTCTGGAAATGCCGGATACAACGGAAGTGCCGGAATTTGAACGGGACAGTATGCTGCTTGATATGGATATCCCACCGGTTAGAGAGCGTGACCCGGACCCCCAGGCCGGCCCGCGTCTTAATGTAAAAGAGTTCCGCATCCAGGGGCTGATCGAATACCCTGACTTGGGTATTACCCGCGAAAGCATCATTGAGCAAGTGGAATCGATCCGATTTGACATGATGGATGAGGGGGAATTGCTCGATTCCGGATACAGCATTGACGAACTGAGTGAAGTATCGGACCTGATAGCCGAAATCGAAAAAGAAACCGAAGGGCGTCACGTAGGCCCATTGGAAGTACAGCGCTTGGTATTTCTGATTCGTGAACAGCGCCGGCAGCGCGGTATTACATTGGGAATGATCGAAACTGTTGCGAACACGATTACGCGGTACTACAGAGAACGCGGTTTTATACTGGCTAAAGCTTACATTCCGCAGCAACATGTGCGCGATGGTGTGGTTACACTAACGCTGTTGCTGGGGGAGCTGGGCGAGGTAGAGGTCCAAAACAATCAGCGTTACTCCGACAAAACCATCGAGCGTACCTTTAAGAGCTTACTGGCTGAGCCGGTAACAAATGACCGCATTGAAGAAAAGCTCTTTCTTACCAATGACCTTCCTGGCCTTTCCGCTCAAGGGTATTTCGAACCTGGTTCGCAGGTTGGTGATACTAAGTTAAATGTTAATGTCACATCGGAACGTTGGTACGATGCCAATGTTCGCGTTGATAACCATGGTTCCGAGCGTTCCGGGGAATATCGCCTCTACACCGATTTTCTGCTTCACAATCCCCTGGGTATTGGTGATCAATTGCATATTGGCCTTCTTGGCTCCTTTGCACCGGAAAACTCCACGTATGGCTCAATCCGCTATAACACCATCGTGATAGATCCCAGAATCAAATTTTCGGTAGGCGCCTCCACCAATGACTTCGTATTGGGCAGTGGTAACGCTGAAACTGAGGGCGCGAGTCTGGATATCGCTGGTAAATCCTCAGTAATTGACACCTCCATCAAGTACCAGTTTAAACGGAGCCGGGTTAAAAATTATGCAATAGGACTCGCCGCATCCCAAATTGAATCTGAGATCGATCTAGGCGAAGTTAACAGCGACTTCCTTGATGATGAAGTGAGAAATATCGAACTCTTTTACGAGTTTGATGTGCTAAACGAAAAAAGCAGGATTTTGCACCAGGGTAATCTTACCTTGTTGGCAAGTGATTTCGTTAAAGGAGCGGAGGAAGAGCAGGAAGAGTCCGCGGCGATTTTCTCGTTCGATTACTCGATGTTGACCTTTATGAAGGTGCCTTTTACGTCGGTAGAGAGTAGGGTGGTGCTCAGGGCCTCCGGCCAATACTCCGGCGTACCGTTAGCCTCGGTTAATCAATACTCCCTTGCTGGTCCGACGCGCGCGCGCGGTTATGTTGTTAACGAGTATTACGCCGACGATGCGCTATACCTGGGCGCTGACTGGATATTCAAGGGATTGTCATTAGGCGGGCTTAAGATTGGCGGGGAACGCTTTGAAAATTTAATGCAGCCATTCCTCTTCATGGACTACAGTTATGGCCAGGCGCATCCACTTCAGGAGGGGTCTGACGGCACCGAGGCGCATCTGGGTGACGTTGGCTTTGGGTTGAAGCTTAATTATCTCCTGAACTTGCGCGGTAACCTTGTTTTTGCTGTGCCGGTGCATGCAAGCAATAGCGGTCTTGAGGATGGCGAAGAACCCGGTGATGGCATGAACATGTACTTTGATTTTCAATACGCATTTTAAGAAGGTTTGATTGTCGCAATTTTCATTATCCGTCAATGAGCATTGAGGTGGCTTAGTGTGCCATAGTTCTCACTTTTAGCCGGTTTTAGCGCAGAAATATTTACCTGCAATCGAGTTGTAAATTTTTCTGACTATCGTTAATAACTGTTTTTTTTGCGGGTTATATCGATTAGGAAAAAGCGCCATCAAAACGTTGTTTGAAAGAAGAAACTGGGCTAGCATTCGCATATTGCACCAACTTACTCACGTGCATTAAGGCTGAATTTAGCTTGTTAAATTGGTAATTGATACGATGCCTTTGCGGAGTAGAAATTATCGTAATCTGTGTGGTACTTAAGAAAGGTAAGGAGAAAGTAAATGGCAATTTATGTTGAATATGAAGGCATCAAAGGAAATGTGACTGCTGACGGTTACAAAGACCACATTTCTGTTCAATCTCTTCAGTTCGGTGTTGGTCGCGGTATTTCTATGGAGCCAGGTAATCTGTCCAATCGCGAAGCAACTCGTCCCACTATCAGTGAAGTAACTATGACCAAGCCTGCTGACACTTCAGCAACTGCCTTGTTCAAAGAAGCTGTTACTGGCTCAAGCGGTAAGAAAGTCACCATCAAGTTTGTACAAACTGGTGCTGACAAGGTTGTAGAGTTCATGACCTACACCCTGGAAGACGTATTGGTAAGCGGCTACTCTGTTTCTGCAGACGGCGAGAGCGATCCAATGGAATCAATCTCTCTGAGCTTCTCCAAAATCATGGTCAACTATAACGACTACGATAAGACTAACAAGTCTGCGAATCCGCAACGTGTTGGTTACGACTTGACTACTGCCAAGCCGCTGTAATTTAAGTTGTTATAAAGTAAAGTGCCCTGAAGGCGTTGTCTTCAGGGCTCTTTTCTGTCTGAGCTCGCAATTTAATTGCGGGGCAAGGATGATCCCGACGCTTCCCTCGTGAAGGTCATATTGAGGTTGCTATCCTATGAGTCAACTCACTCAAGAAAATAGACTTATTTCAATCACTGACTTTTCTTTAGGAAAAGACACGTTTTTGCTGACTGCTTTTGAAGGTGTCGAATATATCTCGGGCCTGTTTGAATTCAATATCGAAGTCCTCTCCGAAAACCTCGAAGTAGATCCTGACAACATTGTCGGTAAAACGGCCACCGTCACCATCCAGAACGATCAGGAACGTAAATTTAACGGCTATATCAAATCATTTACCTTCGGCGAGGTGAAAGCAAATAATCTTCGTCAATACCGAATGGTTATGGTGCCCTGGCTATGGTTCTTATCGCAGACCAATGATCACCGCATCTTTCAAGAAAAAAACACCAAAGAAATTGTTTCGCAAATCTTCAATGATCTCGGCTTCTCCGATTTTGATTTTAAAGCCGCAGGCGGAAATAAGCGGGAATATTGTGTTCAGCACAATGAAAGCGACCTGAATTTTATCTCTCGTCTGCTCGAAGAAGATGGTATTGCCTACTATTTCGAGCATGACGATAAGAAACACAAGTTGGTCCTGGTGGATCAGCAAAATGCTTACACAGACGTAGCAGAAACTAATCTCGAATACTCCAAAGGTAATACACCCAATACACAAATTACGGCGTGGGAACATATTTACCTGTTCAAAAAGGGCAAGTGGTCATTAAATGACTACAACTTTAAAGAGCCCAAGAAAGACCTGAACGCTAGCACCAAGACCAAAAGCCAGTTCGCCAAAAATGATACCTTCGAACATTATGAGTATCCTGGTTTGTACGATACGACCATGGGTGCGGATCTGGTAAAAATTCGTCTTGATGCAGAAGAGGTTGATCGTAATACCGTAAAAGGTTCAAGCGATTGCAGTAGTTTCTTTGCCGGCGGTAAATTCAAAGTTGCCAAACACGCAACCAGCTCAGAGAAGGGCAGTTATATCCTCGCACGAGTATTCCACAAGGCACACGACAACAGCTATTTTTCAGGTAGTGACGGCAGCTCTGATTATAAAAACGATTTTATCTGTATTCCTTCCGATGTTCATTTCAGACCCAGTAATGAACATAAGAAACCGGTGATGAAAGGACCACAATCTGCTTTGGTTGTGGGGCCTGCTGGTGAAGAGATCTACATCGACGAACACAATCGTATCAAAGTGCAGTTTATCTGGGACCGTGAAGGCAAGAAGGACGAAAACAGCTCTTGTTTTGTGCGCGTAATGCAGGCGTGGGCCGGTAATCAGTGGGGTTCCTCTTTCATCCCCAGAATTGGACACGAAGTTATTGTCAGTTTCCTGGACGGTGATCCGGACCGCCCTCTGGTAACGGGTTCTGTCTACAATGGCTGGAACAAGCCGACCTATCCATCCAAAACCCAAAGTGGTATCAAAACCCGATCAACAAAAGACGGTACTCCGCAAAACTTCAATGAACTGCGCTTTGAAGATAAAAAAGGCGATGAGCAGATTTACGTGCACGCGGAAAAGAATTTTGATACCCAGGTTGAAAACGATCAAACCCTGACGGTCGATCACGACCGGACCAAAACCATTGGCAACGATGAAAACTCGTCAATTGGTAACGATCGCAATAAATCTGTCGGCAATAATCAAACCGAAAGTATCGGTAAAAATAAAACCATTGATGTTGGTGAAAACCATACAGAATCAATCGGTAAAAATATGTCGCTCAGTGTGGGCAAGAATATCAGTATTGATATTGGGGAAAACCACACTGAGACCATCGGCAAGAATATGACGATTTCCGTCGGCAAGGATCTTAGTGAGTCTGTAGACGGTAAGTACACAGAAAGCGTTACAAAGGAATATGCCTTAACAGCCAAAACAATTACCCTTCAGGCGGATGATCAGATCACATTAAAAACTGGCTCAGCTTCGATTGTCATGAAGAAAAATGGGGACATTACTATCTCAGGAAAAAACATTAATGTTAAAGGATCTGGGAATGTTGTTCTTAAAGGCAGCAAAATCACTAACAACTAGTAAAACGTCATGACCAAAACGGTGTTGGAAAACTCAAATGAATATGAAGTCTTCGCTGAAGCCACCGCTCCGGCTTTGGCTCCAGGCGAAATAGTCTTGGGTTATCTCAAAGGAATTGACTCAAATGGCAACCCATTGGTGATCTATCCGCAACTGCCAAGTGACAATCCGGCAGGCGCAGTGTCAACAGTCCCGGTAACTCAACAGCATATTGGCCGTCAAGTTGCTCTATTGTTTGCGAAAGGTGATTATCAGCAGCCGGTGATTATGGGTTTTATTTATAGCCCACTGGATGACTTGCTGGAAAATTTTTCCTTCACAGAGGTAGAAGCAGTTTCAAGCACAAATGCTTCTGCTTACGCCACAGATCCCGTTGAGCATAGCTCCAAAACTGATCTCGAAACGGTGAGGGTGGATGGAGAAAGGGTTGTTATAGAGGGCAAAGAAGAAATTGTCCTGAAGTGCGGCGAAGCCAGCATCACGTTAACCAATACCGGAAAAATTCTGATTCGTGGAAAGTACCTGCTCAGTCGATCCAGTGGCGTTAATCGTATTCTTGGCGGCTCAGTTCAGGTCAATTAATAGAAATTCGTCAGTACTGTCAGATTTCCAATACGAGCCCGCCACATGTTACAGCTCAAAAATAACACCCCCTTTTCTGCTGCCATTGCGCTCTTCCCTAATGAGCAAGGAATTGAGACGTTATACACGATTGTTAAAGCATCTTTTCGCATCGGACAGCAATGGACCTTGATGGATGAGCAGGCGCCTCCACAACAGGAAGATATCTTTTGGGGTGAGCCTGGGGAATCAAGCTTGCGGCTACCGTCAGACTACCACCCAGGTAAAGCCGCGACGGATGTAATAATGATCGGGCAGGCCTGTGCACAGGAACAGAAACCGGTCAGGCAACTGGATGTTGGCTTGAGTGTAGGTTCCATCGGTAAAACTGTGCGCGTTTTTGGTGATAGGTTTTGGGATCGTGGATTAATTTCATCGCCTGATGTGTTTATGGTTATGCCGGTTATCTATGAACGTGCTTTCGGAGGCAAGGACATTCTGGAGGGGCAGGTACGGGCGGCAGAGCTGCGCAATCCCGTCGGTGTGGGATTCCAGGGAAAACGTGATAGTGCCGACATGGAGAGCTCCCCCTTGCCTAACGTTGAATGCCCTCGGCAGCTCATTCAGTCACTTAAAGATAATCCTGCTCCTGCTGGTTTTGCCCCTATAGCATCTAACTGGCATTCCAGAGTGGCTTATGCAGGTACTTATGATGAGGCGTGGTCGCAAAACAGGGCTCCATATTTGCCCCTTGATTACGACAAGCGTTTTATGAACTCAGCCCATCCTGACTTAATTTATCCGGGATTTTTACAAGGCGGAGAACCTGTTCGGATTTTCGGTATGCACCCATCTGGCGAATTAACTTTTAATCTTCCCAATCTTGTGTTGCGGAATAAAATTGAGGTGGCGAATCAGGTTGAGGAAGGCAATTTTATGATGGAGTCAGTTATTATCGAGCCGAATCAGTTACAGTTGTCTATGGTTTGGAAGTCTGCTTTCATCTGTGGAAGGAACGCCAGAAAAATCAATCAAGTATCTGTGGGTATGCAGAGATAATGTATCAGGGGAGGGCATATGGCTCAAACAACTTTCGCTAACACCAGAGGGATTGCTCACAAGGGCAGTGGAGGTTTGAGCATCGTCTTCCCTGATGTGTGTAAAACGCCTACGCCTGGTGGGCCGGTACCGATTCCTTATCCCAATATAGGAAAGGCATCCGATACAAGTAAAGGGCCTAAATCAGTAACCACCGACAAGAAAATGCCGATGGTGAAAGGGGCCCAGTACTCCCGCAGCAGCGGCGATGAGGCGGGTACGGTAAAGGGTATTATCAGCAGTGATCAAATGGGCGTTTGTGAATTCATGATGTATTCATTTGATGTCAAATTTGAAGGAAAGAATGTCTGCCGAATGGGTGATCCCTTGTTCCACAACAAAAAAAATATCATGGGTTAACTGAACAACAATGAATGCAGTTATGGATGCTCCAGGTAAATCCAATAATGCCTATCAGCATGTCTACGAACAATTTTTGATTGACGGTGCTTTTTTATGGCTGTTGCGTTCTATTGCAGTTAACCAGCCGCACTACAAACAGCAGGATTTACTTGAGCTTGAACAGCGTATAGATGCACAGCTAAATGGTCTGATGACTGCGCCGGAACAAGCCTGGAGCATTTGCGAAGAAGCGCTTGTTTCTACGGAAGAGCCGGGCGAAGCGTTTGCCGCTGCTGTGCTTGCTTTTCGGAGCCTGGACATTCAAAAAATTCAGCGCGTCATCGAAATTTCCCTTCCTGCTGAGAATGCTTTTCCTGGTTTGGCGTCGGCATTAGCCTGGTTGCCAGGCCGAATTTGCCATTCATGGATTAAAAAATTTCTCACGAGTAAAGACCTGAATCATAAATACTTAGCCGTCACGGTATGTAGCCTTCGTCGAGAAGATCCGCGTGAGTATTTGGATAAAATACTTCAGAGAGAAGATTGTCTCGCTCATGCCAAGCTGTATGCCCGAGCCATTCGACTGGTTGGCGAACTGAAGCGACGCGATCTTATACCTGCGCTACATCTTGCTATCACATCAGAAAACCCGGAAGTTTCATTTTGGGCTAATTGGTCTGCCGTTATCTTAGGTGATAGAGCCAGGCTGCATAACCTTCAACAGACTGTGCTTAATGATGGGGTATTCCAGAAAAAGGCCATAGATCTTGCGTTCAGGGGGTTACCCATTGAAGACGCCAGACAATGGATTGGATTGTTGGCGAAAGACAAAAAAAATGCGCGAGAAGTGATTTATGCAACAGCCGTATTAGGTGATCCTCAAGCTGTTCCTTGGCTGATTCAGCAAATGCGCATGCCTGAATTTTCACGGGTATCCGGTGAAGCATTCACGACGATAACAGGTATTGAACTTGAGCAAAATGGACTCGCGCTGGAAGCGTTACCCGATCTTGATAATCGATTTCCTGATGACGACATAAATGATAATACCGATTTGGATATGGATGAGCATCTTCCATTCCCCGATGTAGATAAAGTTGCAGCTGTCTGGCAAAAATATCAACAACATTTTATAGCCGGCAAGCGGTATTTCTTAGGTAAAGCAATCGAAATAGAACACCTGAAGCATCAATTTTTGCAAGGGGCGCAACGTCATCGTCGTGCAGCTGCATTAGAGTTGGCGCTACTGCAGCCAGATCATTTCCTACCAAACTACAAAGCCAAGGTAATATTCGATTAATGGGAAATATGATCTATATAGCCGGTATGGGTATGGTTACATCTGTAGGCGCCAATTCGGCAATGACCACCGCTTCAGTCAAGGCAAATATCAGTGCCTATGCATTGTCAGATTATGACAATCAACATGATGAGCCAATCACCATGACGCAGATCCCGAGCGATTTTTTTGATGAGCTGGGGTCTTTATTGAAAAGCGATATTCGAAGCGACCCTTATCAAGCGCGAATCGCCATGATGGCCGTTGCCGCACTGCGTGACCTCTCGCCGGAACACTCAGATGTAATTCCGCTAATTGTTGGAATGCCTGAAGCTAGTACACTAGGCTGCGATGCGCGCAGTATCGTGCAAAATATAACGTTGAATTTTCCAGCTATTTTTGACCAGAAATGGTGTCGCGTTTTACTGTCGGGAAGATCGGCAGCAATCGAGGCCATCCAATTGGCTTATGATTATCTATATCAATCCGACGTGCCCTATGTTCTTATCGGTGGCAGCGACACCTACCATAGTGATGCGCTCATAAGTAAGCTGGATTTGGACGGTCGATTATTAAGCTCTGGTAACTCAGATGGATTCGCGCCTGGCGAAGCGGCGGCTTTCTTATTATTAACTCGCCAGCCAGAACTGGCTCAAGTTCAGAATGGCCACATTATTGCAGTACACAAACCGGCTGTCACCACGGAAACAGGACATATCTACAGCGATACTGCCTATCATGGTGATGGGTTGAGCAACGCATTTCGCCTTGCGCTCGAAAACAGCAAGAGCGATGACACTAACGAAGCGATTCGCTATATCTACAGTAGTATGAATGGCGAAAATTATTGGTCACGAGAGCTGGGCGTAGCCTGCATCCGCAATTCTGATGCGATGAGTAAAGAATTAACAATTATTCATCCGGCAGATTGTTATGGTGATGTGGGAGCTGCGACCGGCAGCTTATTGGTTGCATTAGCCGCAGACAATTTATACAACAATCCGCAGAATCGGCGGCATCTGGTTTATTGTTCGTCGGATACGGAAAAGCGAAGTGCCGTGGTTGTCGAAGCGGTTAATACATAGGGGAGGTGCAACATGACAGAACTGGGAGAGGGCGTAGCAGTTCCCGTATCGAAAAAAGCCAAAGATGGAAAACTACTTGTAAAGGTACTCGATGCCTGTACAAATGATCCCGTTGAGGGCGCCGACGTTACCGTAGGCTCGGATAAAAAAACATCCAACAGTTCTGGCGAGGCTTCTTTTGACAAGTTACCTGTCGGAACCCTTCCGACAAAAGTAGTAAAACATTTTAAAGATGCCGATTATTCAACATTCCTTGTGCATTACCCGAGAGTGATGCGCTCTCACAAAGCCAAATCCACTGTGTTGGATTCGCCCTCAATCAAGGAAGGTATAGAGACAAAAACGGATATTCTGCTTGAAGTATACAAAGTTCTGGATGAAATAGTTTTTCATCGGCGCCACATAGATATAGGTGGTTCGGACAAATATGGTCACTGGTGGTCAGTCTTCGCCCCTAATATGAGTTTTGGTTGGTGGCCCAAATACCCAGTCGGGCATCACTTGAATCGCCGCAGCACCCCGCCTGTTGAACCCGCCCCTTTGTCGAATAATGCTGGCTGGAGAGAAAAGGCTTCTCATATGTTTGCTACGGCGAGCTATAAAACGGCGTTGGCAATTTTTGAAGCCAAAGAAGGAGGGGTAGGGCAAACGCTCCGGGGAGTCGATGGTGAATTGAATGGTGTAACTGCATTCGGTGGTATTGCGCGTCCCGGTATGTATGTAGATCCCCATGCGGGCGGGGGTGATAGCGGTAATGAACAGTATTCTCCTGTCATTAAAGAATGTACAGATATCATGTCAATAAGGACATCCGCCGAAGCATTCTCTACCTCATATTCCGGCGATTGGTCCTGGAGGTTTGAAGCGGGGAATCATTGCCATACTTTTCAAAAAGCGCTTATGCGCCATTTACATTTTGATAAGTACAAAGTTATTAAATAATGAAAGCCGCCATTTATATACTTGCGCTCTCATTCTTATCTATTCTCGGTTGCAGTGGTGAGGAAATGGAAGGTTTTATTAAAACGCAGAAAAACGAAATGCAGTGCCAGGTGTATTTCTTTAAAAGCTGGGCGACATACAGTCATCCGGTAAAACCTGTGGACGCAATAGACTACACAGAATCGATAAAGCGCGGAAAATTTTATAGAGCCTGGATGTGTGACACCAAGGAAAGCCGCTCGTTGTTTGTCTTGTTTGAGGGGATAGAATTATCTGGATTTAATCCGCAATTAGTTCCCAAGACCGCTGAGGTATATTTTTATTCTGTCATGCGCAACCAGCAGGCCGATCCGGTTAAGGGAAAAAAGATTACTCCGGAAGATACACTCTACGAACAAGATTATTTTATAGCTTATATGCAGAATGGCGAAGAGCACATTCAATATGCTAAACAGGCTGTTAAACTCCGCTATGAATATTTTTATAAAGATTCAGGTGCGCTGGATAAAGTAATTATTACCAACGCGCTGGGTGAGACAAATACACTGGAATACTAAAAGCAGGGATGGTTTTTCTAGCGTTGCGCATCGGAGCGCAACGCTTCACGTACCTTGACCGCCTTATCATAAGCCTCGAAAGCGGTGTCGCGATTATCAAATTCAAAAATTTGATTTATCGCGCATTCATTATCTTGCGTAATAATCTTATCGATACGTCCGCCACATATCTCGCTGAAACCGCCGCTGAACATAACTGCCATGGAGGTTTGGAGATCGAAACATCCGGGATGTACCGTAGCGATGTAATAATCATTGTCAGCATCAATATTAACAACATTATCCTGAACACCGTAGCCTCGTATATCACTCGTTCTTACGCAGGCGCGACCATTCTGCCCAGTGGTCTCGCGCAAGGTATCAGAGATGCTCGGCAAATTATGGTCCACGGATGTACAGGCTGCTAGTCCAATGAGGAACGGGGTAAGCAGATATGGTCTCATGGTTTCCATAGAATCCTCCGTATGTCTTTGCCACTTTTGTTAGTGCGGGTCAGAGGAGTTTATTCGTGAGTAGACCGATATGCAATTTAACATAATATACATTATGCGAACTAATATATAATTTAAGAATTTCATTTGAACATACCTTTTCAACTTCGTAGACAGCAGATTATGTTAAAGAACACTTGATATATTTCCATATATAAAAAATATTCCACATGTGATTCACATCTCATAATAAAACTTTCGTCGTTTGATCCAACACCTTCTCCGTCTGACGGGTTGGCAGATCGTTACTATATGGTCCCGCAGACTATTTAGCTGTAATTCTTCTCTTAATGATGTTCTGCGAGTTCATCTCAATCGAAGCATTCTGCTTCCGATGTCCTTAAAAATTTAATAACGATAGGAGAACAACCTGATGAATACCTCACGATTGAAAGCGCTGGGCCTGGCGGCCTTGCTGAGTACGGGGTTGGCGGCTAGCTCGTCAGCTTTGGCTCAAGCCAGTTGCAACTATGTAGTCACCAACAGTTGGGGCGGCGGCGCGACGGCAGCTATCGAGATAACCAACAACAGCGCTACCGCCATCAACGGCTGGAACGTCAGTTGGACTTACAACAACAACCGCGTTACCAGCAGCTGGAATGCCAACGTCAGTGGTAGCAATCCTTATTCGGCAACCAATTTAAGCTGGAACGGCAGTATTCAGCCTGGTCAAACGGTCTCGTTCGGGATGCAGGTAAATACCAACGGTGCCGCTGAAACGCCGGCGGTAACCGGCAGTATCTGTGGTGGTACTCCCGCGTCTTCTGCGCCAAGTTCGAGCAGCTCATCTACACCGCCAGTCAGCTCATCGTCCAGATCCAGCACACCGGGTTCATCCGTTGCAAGTTCTGCCAGCAGTTGCGCCAGTAACGGCTCGCAATGCAATTGGTATGGCACTAACTACCCACTTTGTAATACTACGCAAAGCGGCTGGGGTTGGGAAAATAATCAGAGCTGTATTTCACGCAGTACCTGTACCAGCCAACCTGCCCCCTTTGGCATTGTGGGCGGCGCTGCATGCCCGGGTTCAAGTTCATCCTCCAGCGTACCGCCGATTAGCTCCAGTTCATCATCGGCTCCACGTTCTTCCAGCAGTGCTTCAAGCGTCACTAACCCGGGTGGGATGACCAGTGTTCAGTTGACCCAAGTGATGGGTGTGGGCTGGAACCTGGGTAATTCCCTGGATGCGATCGGTGGCGAAACTGCCTGGGGTAATCCGATGGTGACCCAGCAATTAATCAATGCGGTGAAAGCAGCCGGTTTTGATACCTTGCGTGTGCCGGTAGCCTGGAGCAAGTTCTCCGATCCAGCCAACTTTGTTATCCAAAGCAGCTGGATGGATCGTGTTGAACAAGTGGTTAACTACGGCTTGAATGCGGACATGTACGTCATCGTGAACATTCATTGGGACGAGGGTTGGATGCAGCCCACGTATGCACAGCAAAATTACGTTAACAATCGTTTGTCGATTATGTGGGAGCAAATCGCAACGCGCTTCCGCGATTACGATGAGCGCTTGTTGTTTGCTGGTACCAACGAAGTCATGGTAGAGGGCGATTACGGCACACCGACTGAGGAGTATTACACGGTACAAAACAGCTTTAACCAAACCTTTGTCGATACTGTGCGTGCTACCGGCGGTGGTAATGCCACGCGTCATCTGGTCGTACAAGGCTTCAACACCAATATTGATCACACGGTAAATTTTGCTGATATCCCGGTAGATACCGTTGCGAATCGTTTGATGATGGAAGTGCATTACTACGATCCGTACAACTTCACGCTTAACGAAAACAGTAGCATCACGCAGTGGGGCGCCATCGCAACAGATCCGAACGCCACCGAAACCTGGGCCAATGAATCGTGGGTTGATGCACAGTTCCAGCGCATGAAAACCAACTTTGTTGATCAAGGCATCGGCGTCATACTGGGCGAATACGGTGTAATCTCTCGTCCGAACGTGGCCAATCACGAGATTTATCGTACCTATTGGAACGAGTACATTACTGAGTCTGCGGTGAACCACGGCCTGGTCCCGGTTTACTGGGATAACGGTTACGCCGGTAATGCAGGCATGGCAATCTTTGACAGGAATAACGGCAATCAGCTGTATCCCAACATCATTGATGCGATTGTCAGTGCCGTAGAGTAATGCCCTGCTCCCACGAACAGTGGGAGCTTTTAATATGTCGGCCGCCGACTATTTATGCGTGATACCCATCACGCCAATCGGCGGCCGGTTTTCGTTTGGGAATTTCTTTCCTTACAATAGGTCGGTCTTTATGAAAGTGGCCGCCCTGCTCCACCGCAATCACAACATGTGCCGCTGCAATACCCACACTGCATAGATTTCAACGACGACCTTACATAATTTCAACGGTTGAAAGGAGTTTTCTATGCGCTCGGCTACGTCTTTTCTCACATCTGTCAGTCTGGGGTTATTCTCCTGGCTGGTCAGTTCTGCCAGCTTCGCCCAGGCAAGCTGCGAATACATCATTGCCAATGAATGGAATGATGGTTACACCGCCTCCATACGCGTAACCAACACGCAAACCTCTGCCATTCAGGGGTGGCAAGTTAGCTGGCAATATCAAAGCAATCGCGTCACTAACAGTTGGAATGCGCAGGTGAGTGGCACCAATCCCTACAGTGCCAGCGATATGGGTTGGAATGGCACTATTCAACCTGGACAAAGCGTGGAGTTCGGTTTTCAGGTTAGTAAAAATGGCGGCTCTACCGAGCGTCCCGCGGTGACGGGCAGCGTTTGTAGTGGTGGTGGCACGGCCTCGTCAGCAAGTCCGGTTTCATCAGCCAGTTCGGTGGCGTCCTCAAGCGTGGCTTCCAGTACCGCGCCTGTTTCCTCCAGCAGCACGCCAATCAGCAGTCGATCCAGTTCCAGTGCACCGACGCAAGGCGGTTCGCAATGTAATTGGTACGGCACGCTCTATCCCCTGTGCGCCAACCAAACCAGCGGCTGGGGTTGGGAACAGAACCGCAGTTGTATTGGCCGCGACACCTGTAGCAGTCAACCTGCGCCCTACGGCATCGTCGGTGGTGGCTCCAGTAGCCCGGCGTCCAGCTCACCCTCTTCACAGCCAGCTTCATCATCCAGTGTTGCCAGTAGTGTCAGCTCTGCAAGCTCCAGCATTGGGCCGATCACCGGCGGATGCAGTGGTTATGCGACGCGTTTCTGGGATTGCTGCAAACCCCATTGCGGATGGTCGGGCAATGTTCCCAGTGGAATGGAGCCAATGAAAAGTTGTGGCCCAAATAACCAGGTGCTGTCTGACCTTGATGCGACCAGCAGTTGCGAAGGTGGCAACGCGCACACCTGCTATGGCCTCGCGCCTTTTGCCGTGAATAACACGCTGTCTTACGGTTATGCGGCCACGTCCAGCGGCGACGTGTGCGGACGCTGTTATCAACTGGAGTTCACTGGCCAGTCTTATAATGCGCCCGGTGATCCAGGTTCGGCGGCGTTAGCGGGCAAAACCATGATCGTGCAGGCAATTAATGTCGGTTACGACGTGGGCGGTGGCCAGTTTGACATCATGGTTCCCGGCGGCGGTGTTGGTGCATTTAATGGCTGCGCGAATCAGTGGGGCGTTTCCAATTCGGAGCTGGGCGCGCAATACGGTGGCTTCCTTTCAGCGTGTAAAAGCGAGTTGGGTTACAACGCGACGCGCGAACAATATAAATCCTGTGTAACGAGTCGTTGTGACAGTGTGTTTGGTTCGCGCGGTCTCACCGAATTGCAAGCCGGTTGTCGTTGGTACGCGGATTGGTTTGAAGCGGCGGATAACCCTTCCCTACGCTATCGCGAAGTTTCTTGCCCGGCGGAATTGATTAATGCGTCGGGTATGAATCGCAGCAATCTGGGAGGCATCAGTAACAGTTGTAATTAATCTATTTTGAAATGATTTGCAGTGCTCCGCTGAATATCGGAGCACTGCATTTCATCGTTAAAAGTTCATTACCATTATTCAGCTTTGCATTCGCCAAAAATATATCCACCCCCTTGTTGAGCGCGTTTCTCGATAACGAAATAGCCATGTTCACAAAACTGCGTTGTAGCCAGAATTTCTTCCAGTCTCTCTGTTAATGCTGCGTCTGCATTCTTTTGCATGCGACTTCCCATTTGCTGGGCTTGTTGTCTGCCGCCAGCGGGGAAACCTCTATCGCCACCCTCCCCTCCGGGGCCTCTTCTCATACCGCCGCCACCGCCCGGTGGGCCACCACGCCCCATGCGTTTATTACTCGCATCCAGTGCGACCTCGTAACGAAATTGTTTCATGTCGGCATCGTTGATACTGGTTAAAAAACTTTCGGAAAATATGGGTTGCGATGTGGAGGCACATCCGCTTATCCCGATGATCAGTGTCAGGGCTGTGAGTTGCTTCATCATAATTCTGTCCTGCGTTGGCGATGCCAACAGGCAGCGCCGGTTTGTGTCAGAGCCATGTGGCCGTTGATTGAGGAAGAAAGTGTATGCCAGCGAGGCAACTCAAAATGTGGAGAAAGTATGGAAGTTATCCCGAATGAAGTTCAATGCCAGAATGCGTCGAAAGTATTAGAAGTCGCAAGATAAGTATCACTTCTGATAATACCCCTACTCCATCCTTAAACGGATTTACCGTGGCGGACAGGAGGCCAATGCTTTTCGCCACAAAAAACAAAAGTAAAAACAAACTGAATCGAGGTGATTCTCATGATGAAAAAGGCAATGGTTTGGGTGGGAATGTGTTGTGGCATGTTGTTGTCGCTGCCGAGTCTGGCGGCGGTAAATTGCACCAATTTACCGACCTGGCAAAGTGGTACAGCGTATAACGGCAATACAACGGTGAAACATAATGGCAAGTCCTACACCTCACAGTGGTGGACGCAAGGTGCTAATCCGGAAACCCATTCCGGCCAGTGGCAGGAATGGAAATACAATGATGTTTGCAGTGGTTCTACGCCATCAAGTTCAAGCAGCTCATCATCCACGCCGGTTTCTTCTTCCTCCAGCAGTGCGACTAATCCAGGCGGTTCATGCCCAACGTGGAGTGCCGGAACCTTCTATTCGGCGGGTACCGTGGTGAATTACAACGGCGCTTTCTATCTCGCTGAACACGATAATCCCGGCTATAGCCCAACCATCAGTACCTGGTATTGGGACCCGGTTGCATCTTGTCCGGGCGGAAGCAGCTCATCGTCCAGCAGCTCTACACCGACCAACGATTGCGGCACCGATTGGTATGAAGCACGGCTGACCAACTATGAGTCTTATCCGGACCCCGGCAGTGATGAATGTATTTATTACAACGGTTGCCAATGGGCGGGGTATTTCTACGGCGTGAATGGTCAACAACCGGAATCCTGGGTAGAGGCCAACAATATCATCGCCGTGCATATGAAAGACTGGAATTGGTTGGGCCTGAAAACCCTGAATCTGCGGCAGGGGAATCGCCGCATTACCGGTAAAGTCTATGACGCTTGTGCTGATTCGGATTGTAACGGCTGCTGTACAGCCAACCTCGCAGGCGATGGTTTCCTGATTGATGTTGAAAAATACACCATGCAGCGTTTTGGTTCCGGCGATGGCATTGTGGAGTTCCAGGTCTGTTATTAATTAAAAATTATTTTTTGTAGTGCCCCTCTATATCCCCGCTTCGGCGGGGATTTTTTATTCCCGTATTCTCTAACATTTGTCACTCCATATCTGATATGAAGCGCTAAACACAACAACGGAGAAATTTTATAGATATGCGTATGTATATATCAAAGAGCGGGCATTAGAATCAATTATATTGGCATTGGCAATAAGAATACTGGCACGAATAGGTTCCAGTGAATTTAATACCCATAAAACAACGATAAATAGTTCCACTATCGTAGAAAAATAAAGCAATATCAGATTGCTATTTAGGACGCAAACTCTCCGCGAGAACTATCAATTTCACAGCGTTCTCTACATCGTACTTCATTGCAGCTACAACCGCATGCATTAAAACCAGATGGCCATTATATTTTTCAGGGGATCCTTTAATAAGATTCTCAGCAGCATTCAGCCCCCCACTATAAAATTCTTGTAATAACGAAACACTACGCTCCTCTCTTGTTAGTTTCCGAGGTTTAGGTTCATATCCTATTTTTTTTACTACTTCTTCTGCTATAGACCAAGTCGACCATGGGTTTTGTGCGGTAATCAACTTGCCACTGACACTAACTTGGTTAAGGTAATCGTTAGTCGAAAAAAATTGTGCTCCTCGCTCTTCCAGCTTCTCTTGGAGTAAAAAAGGAAAAATAGATCTAGCATCTGGCATAAGCAGTAACTCTTCCGATTTGGTAAATGCGCTGATGGCTCTACCACTTACCAACCATTCATCCTGAACTTTTACGTTTACTAACGCTGCCGGCCCGTGACAAATAGCTGAAATAACTTTTCCTTCAGTGTAAAACTTATGGATTAAGTCTTTTATCGCTGGATTATCTGGAAAATCAAACATGGCACCCTTGCCGCCAACAAAATACAAGGCAGAGTAATTATCTGGATCAACATCGCTCACTTTTATCGTGGTTTTTGCTTTTTTCTGGGCCGTGATATCGTTAAGAAAAGCATAGTCATATTCGTTCATATCCTCATCATCTATTATCGCATGAGGTTCATCACCTTCAGGGCTAGCTATGTCGACCTCAAAACCATTTGCACTAAATACCCAATATGCACGAGCCAATTCAGATAGCTCATAACCGGTTATTTTTCCAGTATCGCCCAACTCCCGCGTACTGGTGACAATAGCCAAAATTTTTCCATGTGTGGGTATGGGTCGATCTCTCAAATAAGAGATATCTTTAACCTCAGTTGCAGCCAGCGCTCGCAATGCTGAATCAGAGGGAGTAAATTCGCCAACCCAATGGATGAAAAAACTGATTGCAATAGTCATTAAAATAACGATACAAGCGGCAATAACAGCTAGCTTTTTAAGCATGATTCTCTCCCGATTTCATATGCTCAGCAGATATATTGGGTAATGCAAGGAGAAATTTAAGTGAATTTTTCAGGGTTTCATTTTAATACGGAACTTCTGATCGTTACATTCAACGTGAAATTGCCAGCCGAAGTGCTCAACAATTTTCGCCACTAGATATAATCCTTGGCCAATTCCAGAGCTGCTGTGGCCTTTCATTCCGGCTCCTATTAGATCATCAATAGGTGGGTTTTTATTATTGTTTTCAAATATCAGCCATCCATTTTCTTCAAAGATGGACAGCACTGGTGTGCTAGCATGCTCAGCCGCGTTGCGTAACAAGTTGATCAGTATTATTTCGAGTAATTTTGGATTGGCTGGTAGTTTGTAGTCGTCAGGAATCGTAATCAAAATGTCGAAATTCTTCAACGAAGAGTCATGGCACCGCAATAATGCTTGCTCTACTGCAATTGCAGCACGGCAGATTTGTTTATCCAGCGCATCTTTTCGCGCCAACGCGAGAAGGATATCAACAGTTTGCTCCATTTGATTACAAGCTGATTTAATTTCAAGCATATCTCGGTCAGAAAAACCGCGCTGAGAGATTAAAGCACAGGTGTTTTTCATCACCGTTAATGGTGTTCTTAATTCATGGCTTACATTTCCTGAAAAAGCTTTTTCGTTTTCCAATAGCACTTTCAACTGATCAAAACTACTTTGCATAGACCTCGAGAGATAGCCCAATTCGAAAGGCAAGTTAGGTAAACGAATGGTATTATTGGGGTTTTCGTTTAGTTTTACCGCGTTTGCTAAGATAATGATAGGATTGACAATTTTTTGCGATAGCTTGATCGATATTAGTATTGTAATAACAATTGCAATGAAAATACCACATAGAAGTGATTCAATAATAATAGGTTGTCGAGTGACAGCCAATAAATCGGAAACTTGAGCTAATAGATAACCTGTCTCGCCTTGCAAATTTAATTTGTGATAATGATAGTGAGTGCTGCTTTCGGGAGTGAAAATTTCACCTGATATTTGCTTTCGGTATGCGCGCTGCTTCGCCCATTCAGGAAGGTCTTTCATATTAGGATAGATATTAATAAAGGATGGGGTGCTCTTTGGCAAACTAAGATTTTCAGCGTAATAGCGCTCATAGTCTTTCGTCAACTCATCCAATAAATTAGAAAGAGTCATATCTTCAACTATATAAGCAGTAACTACAGCTAACGATGAAAAAGCCAAGCTTACACAAAGCGTCAGACTTATCAATATCAGAAGAGTCTGGTGTCTAATACTCCGAATCAGATTCATCTGGCAACTCAAGCTTAAAACCCATGTTCATTACGGTTT
Organism: Cellvibrio sp. PSBB006; assembly: GCF_002162135.1. Classification (NCBI taxonomy): domain Bacteria; kingdom Pseudomonadati; phylum Pseudomonadota; class Gammaproteobacteria; order Cellvibrionales; family Cellvibrionaceae; genus Cellvibrio; species Cellvibrio sp. PSBB006. Next base: position 769,418 of record NZ_CP021382.1, read on the forward strand.
TTAATAGAGGTTTATCAAAAGGTTTATCCAGCACCTTTCGTAAAACATATATATGCGATTTGAGCGCGTCACTATTCGGTGGGTGATCCCCCCATAATTGGTGCGAAATAAAGGTCCGGGATACAGCCTTAGGATAGGATTTCACAAGGATTTCCAGAATACGGAAACCAATATTAGTTAAATCCAATATGACGGTTTTCCGCTTTGCGACTTGGGTGTTGGTATCCAACTCTAATTCCCCTACCGACAGTATTTTGGGCTGGTGTAATGATTGACGTCGAGCAAGCGCTTGGCAGCGCAATACCAATTCTCGCAAATCAAAAGGTTTGGTCAGGTAGTCATCCGCCCCGTGATTAAAGCCAGCAGCCTTATCTCTAAAGCTATCCCTTGCTGTTAGCATCAAGATCGGTGGATTGACATCAGCAAGTTGTTTGATTTCGGCACAAACCACAAGACCATCCCGATCCGGCAAATTGAGATCAAGCAGAATAACATCATATATTTGTTCAGTAGCAAGCCGCACTCCCAAACGGGCATTATGAGCATAATCGATCTGCCATTTATGGCCTGATATAAATTCCGCTATCTGGCGGGCAATCGTTTGATTATCTTCTATTAGTAGAACTTTCATGGGGGTACAATCATAAAATGAATAGCTTGGAATAGTTAATGTGAAATAGCGGTGAAATTTAAAAAAAGAGTGTATGGCCTAGTGGAAGCTGCAGATTCGCAGGAACCGATTTGGCAGGCATTTACAGCTATGGCGCGTCTCTCCCTATCTCCGAAATTTTGATGCTCTATTAGCGCTTCATCCTGCGATCCTATAATCTGCCAATTACATTTATAGAAAAAACTGTTGATGTTTAGGCGAACCTAAATTAAATAATGGTCTAAAGCTCCATGTCATAAAGCTTGGTTTTTAAATGGGCACATATTCCAACCAATTCAGATAGAAACTCATTCTTATTTTCACTAACAAAAAAGTGATTTCCTGGGAAAAATCTAGATCGATAAAGATTCTGAAAATTCTGCCCCCATAACATCATTTCCTCTATGGATACATGCTGATCAGAAGTACCACCAAATATAGAAACATCAAGAGGAAACCTGGAATTATCCACGGATTGATACTCATCCAGCATAGAAAAGTCCGCACGTAGTGCGGGCAGAAGTAATTCCATTAGATTTCTATCTTGAAGAATAGTATCGCTCATACCGTTGTAACGAGAAAGAGAATCAATGAAATCATCATCGGGTAAGGTATGAATAGGAGGAAATCGTTTTATTGCCCTAGGAGCTGGACTTGCTATGGCAATAAAATGGCTGGGAAGATCAATACTTTTTTTCTGGAAGAATCTCATTAACTCAAATGCTATCTTGGTACCCATGCTATAGCCAAGAAATATATAAGGCTTTTCCAGTAAATCAATTATTTCGATAGCAATATCATCAACCAATTTTCTTAAGGAACAATATGGTGGTTCAAGTATTCTTGCGCCATGTCCAGGCAATTCAATCGGCACTATATTGGCGATGCCGGAGAAATTATGGCCCCATGATCTATAAAAAGATGCATTACCTCCGGCATAAGGAAAACAAAATATATTAATATTGTTATTTTTAGTATCTTTATGATTAAAAAACTCCGTTCGTTTCATAGAAAAATCCAGTTAAGAATATATTTGTAGGTAGTTTTACTCGACGAATAACATCCCAAAATCCGATATACTCCTAATCTAACCCTCCCCCTTCTAGAATAAATATCAATGCTCCACCAAAAGCAATTCCTAGCGGCAGTGAGAAAATCAAGATGGCAGCTCCTTTCTTTATCAACCAAGATATAAAAAAGCTTTCTCTTTGTCCTGAAATTTCAATATGCTTTTTGCGAAATCTAATGATGGAGAACAGCATGCTGCCTATTCCCAGCGTCAGAATAATAAAGCTCCCTACGAGGAATAATACATAACACCTTTCAATAAAACGCATCGGCGCATTGTTCAACATAATATTCGACTTAAGCGAATTTATTTGAGCAACGTGGAATGAAGAATCTATTTCTTTGAACTTATGTTTAACTTCTAAAAAATAATCCGACGGATTTCCATCAACTTTAATGTAAATGAAATTATTCTTATATATATCTTCGTAGTTGTTAGCTTGAAAAACCGAACCTATGTATCTTTGAGGACTTGAGAGTGGCGCGAGAATCAAATGAGGAATCACGCCGACCACCTCCATATTCCTATTTTCAGATAAGCCATACAAAGAGAATTGTTTTCCTATGGGGTTTTCATCAGGCCAGAACCATTTTGAGAATGACTCTGACACAACCACTTTGCTTGTCTTTGGCTGCTCATTTAACGATATATTCGCATGCCCAAACTTTATAGGGATTTCAAACGTCTCAAAATATTTTTCGTCAATTGTTACCAGTAGAGCAGTGCCCTCTGTAGGATTTTTATTGCTCAATTCTTCTTTTTTAATAGTGACGTATCGTTCTTCAAAAACATGGCTTCCAGGTGATGAAGAAGCTGCGGAGACACTGATAACTCCATGAATCATCGATAATGAATTCAAAAGCCTAATATGAAAATCACGATGTTTTTTTATAAGTACGTTATCAGGGGAAACAAAAGGAAGGTTGTAGCGAACAGCAATGATCGACTCTAAAGAGGCACCATATTTAGTTTGTGAGGTAAACTTGCTGTTCAATACAAGGAGTGCCGAAACGATGGCTAAGCCTATAACCAAAGATATCGCCAATGACATTATTATTTTTACTTTTTTAATAGTATATTTTTCAATTTTTTCATCTGGTGAATTGGTGCAGAGCTTCAAATTTAGGAGCCTGGCTTTTGGAAGCCAAAAGCAAAATAGCGGGATAATAACTGTGAGGACAGCAGACAAGAAAATTATATTCCCATCCACTTTAGTCTTAAACCAAAAAGGAGTAGGATCAACCACTTCATATAATAGAGAGTTTATAAGATCCGTTACGGAAGCAATAAAAATTAGAGCAATGATTACAGTTAATAAAGACAATACAGATCCGTAGATGAGATATTTTTTTGCAGATATATGCTGGCCAAATTTTTCTTCGAAAACAAGTGTTCTTCCATACACAGATAACCCGGATATAACCAACACCAGGAAAGAAGAAAAAATAACGGCGACATAGACGTGAGTTCCATTTTTTAAATATGAGCTTTTTACATCAGCAACTCTAAACCCTTGCCTAAGCGATGATGGGATTTTCTTATTTTTATTTTCGCCCGCCAGCTTATCTAAACGTAATTTAGCGTCCTCAATGGACACATTATCTTGCAAACGCGCTATAAGCGCATATTTTCTGTGTTTATCTAATTTTTTTAATTTAGATGATAATAAGATCCATACATCTGAGGCTATTGGGTATTTGTATTCTTTTGGCATAACAGCAACTATTTCTTTTTCGGTACCTTGGACCAATATTTTTGATCCAACAATATCTAAGTTTTCTGCATATATGTTTTTCCATAAATTGAAACTAATAACGACTCTTTCGGTAGATGCCTCTAAATTAATCTCGCCTAAAATAGGCTTAATTCCAACTATCGTGAAAAAAAGTGGATCTACGCTAGTCCCCACTACAGTTATTGGGCTTGTCCCTACCCCTATAGAAACAAAATCTTCTTCACTGTATCGTGCTACGGAAGAAAGAAAATTCTGCTTCTCAAGAAGGTTTTCAACATTCTGAAATGTTATACCATTTGAATATTCATTATTTTTTAATGATGATTCTATGATAACCAGTTTTTCTTCGTCATCTAAATTTAATGTCTTAAAGGCAATGGTGTTAAATACCAAATAAGTAACAATAAAAATAGAAACACCAATAAATAAAATTAGAAAAGTTATAAATGATTGCAGCGGCCGACGAACTATTTGATTTAATGCGAGATAAATATCGTGTTTTAAAAAGCTATGCATTAGCTTCTCCATGATAGTCTTTTCTTATATCCGTAAAATTCACAGTATAGAATTTTTTAACCTCTTTTTTGAAAAGACAGATAATATACGACGGTTTGATTACCTTAAGAAAAACTGCTCTTTGTCAATCCATGCTGTTGGTTCGGACAGCACAATTTGATCTTTAGGCAACAGACCATCAATAATCTGAATTTTTTGTACACTGGCCTTTCCGAAGGTTACGCGGATACGCTCTACACGGCCATTCTCAGGCATCACTTTATATACCCACCCCTCCTTGCTAGCGTGTACAAAAGCTGGACGTTGCACGAAAAGGGTGTTTTCCAATTTTTCGATGGTAATTGTGGAATCTACGTTTTGATCTGCACGAACTCCCGCCGGCAACTCATCATCAATATCCACTTCTACCTTTACAGTACCATTTTCTACAGCACCGCCTATTCTTCTGACATGACCTGAAAATGATCCATCTCTATTACGAATTACCGCCGATTGGCCCACCTGAATTTGAGAAATTTCATCTTGGCTGATTTTTATTTCCGCAACAAAAGTTTCATTACTAGCAATTTTAAAAAGCGGTGCTCCTCTAATTACTTGCTCACCAATTTCAACGGAAAGCTCTTGTATCAATCCCTCGTGCTTAGCAACAAACCGAAGGTTTTCAAATCTACTTCTTAGTTGTTGAAGTTTAAATTTAGCTTGATTAAGTTGACTCTCTAAAACATTGATATTTGAATCATGATCATTGTCAATTGATGTAGCTTTTTCTTTCTCTAGCTTTAATTGAATTTTTGAAAAATCCAAACTTCTAATAAGGTTTTTCCATTGCATTTCTCCCATCGAATTATGATTTCTATCACGTAAGCTTTGCTCTGTTGCTATCTGACTTTCCAAACTATAATTATTACGCTCCAAGTCGGCTATCTTAATTTTTTGATCTAATATGGCTTGAATTTTTTCTGACTTGGCTTTCTCAAGATTTCCTTCCAATATAGGTATTTCCCATTTTTGGGTCTCTAGTGCCTCTTCCAAAACTGGATCCGAGAGCAGCATTATCTCTTGACCAACCTTAACAATTTCTCCAGATTTAACATAAATAGCTTTAATCGTTGCTACACTTTCTGCACTAACCCACCAACTATAGCGTGGCTTAAGCACACCAGATCCACGAGCCTCAATAGAGAACGCGCCGCTTTCTACAGTTCCAAATGTCAGCTCTTTACGGTTTACAGAAGTAGCGCCAGCACGGGCAGACAGGTAGTTGACACTAACAATAATTATAACGATTGCAGTAATAACCCACCAGAACCGCTTGAATAACGGAACAATATTCTCTTTAGAAAAAAAATAAATCTTTTTTTCAGGAATGATTATATCCATCTAAATACTCCAATTAAGTAATCAAATCCGGCTTGTAAACCTTAAAAGCCGGATTTTCCATAAAAATACTTTGTTGCTAACCTATTCAACCCGCAGCGCATATATGGGTTCATTTCTAATGGCATCCCGGGAGGGTGCCCAAATTGCGAGCCCGGTTATAGCCACATAAAACACTACCCCCGCGAAGAAGACCACCGGAATTAAAGCACCAATTCCATTGAACAACTCCGTCTGGGTAATGAGCAAATAACAAAAAAAGGCCGAAAGTAAGACACCAACAATTAAACCAACAATTACCGGCGTCCAGCCTTCTTTAACCAACCACCAAAGAACTCGATTATTTGTTGCACCCAAGGCTCTGCGAATACCGATTTCTTGTTTCTTCTGATTAACCAGCAAAGACATAATCGCATAAATACCCGTCATTGATAAGGCAAGTGCGCCTAAACCAAATGCTGCAAAAAATGAATTAAGAATAGTTAGCTGTTTGTTTTCTTTTTGGATTGCACCGTTCAGTGAATCTATTTTCGTAAATCCAACGTCGGGGTTAATATTATAAAATACGTCCTTGAGCGCTTTCTGATAGGCATAGGGGTCTCCGTCAACGGTAACTAATATTTGTTGGATAATATTTTTGCCTTTATTATGATTTGCAAACACGGTACCCAACTTCATATCGGAACTACCTACTTCGGCAAGTACCACATGGGAAACCACACCGATAACCTCCAGCGCCATTTTATCGGCATCCTCGGGAATTCCCGAGCCAAAACGCTTTCCTAGCGGATCTTGGTCGGGCCACCATTGTTCGGAAAAAGACTCCGTGATAAGGACCTTATTGGTTTCCGAGTGATCATCCAGATCGGTAGGATATCGCCCAGCTATTAATTTAATTCCCAAAGCATCAAAATAATATTCATCTGCCATTACAAAATATGCCCTGCGATAATGGGTCCAATGGGCGTGTTTTTCACCGGTCTCATGAAAAACCTTTGGCCATGGCTCTTGGCTCGGAATGGCATTTGCAAAACTCACATGCTTTACGCCCTGGACTGCCAGCAAAGCTTTTCGTAAAGAAGTCTGAAGTTCATGGCGTTTTTCTTGATGCCCGACACCTGATAGATCTTCCGGAAGTGTGTAGTTCGCAAAAAGCACTTGCTCGGTTTGGATGCCGAAATCAATCTTCGAAAGACGGTCATTCGTGATGATGACAATAGAAGATGAAATTACCAGAGCGCTTGCGACAATGATTTCGAAAGAAACCAACATCTTCATCAACTTTCCTGACTGCCGGCTTTGCGCACCACGCGTACCACTTTTAAGCACATCATTAAAGCTAACGCCAGATGCTTTAGTCGCGGGATATAAAGTGGATAAAATGGTGGTGATTAATATAATTAATACTGCAGTTAATACTGTTTCAACATCAAGATCAAAGTTGTACCAAAATGGTATGGGCTCTCCGATATTCGCGAATAAATTATTAATCATCTCCAGATACCAATCCACCAGCAACAGGGCAATAATTCCCGCAAAGGTGGTAAGGATTAAGCTTTCAAGCATCATTTGTAAAATAATGCGGACTCGCTTAGCTCCCATTGCCATACGGACAGCAATTTCTTGCTCTCTTTCCCCCATGCGGGCCAGTAACAATCCTCCCGCATTCGCACACGCCAACGCCAAAATTCCGAAAACAGCTATCAACATAACCTTAAAGGCTGACATGTTATTCGGGCCTGTTTCATACATGATGACAGGCTCAATGAATATGTTCCTACCCTCGTTTAATATTGGATATTGCTCTCTCAAACGCTGAAATATCAAAGACGCACGTTTATTGGCTTCACCTACAGATACTCCTTCTGCTAAACGGCCAACCATTGTATGAGTTCTTCTGTCGCCACGCTGGAATCCGGAGAAATCATCAATTAACGGGATCCATATTTCGAACGCACTTGGGAAAGCATAACCCTTCGGCATTATTCCAACAATTTCGGTTTCCAAGCCATTTATTCGGACAAGCTCCCCGACAATGCGCTCTTTTCCTAAAAATGTGGACTGCCAGAGATCGTAGCTAATAACCGCCACTTGGGGTGCACCAAGCAGGGTGTCTGACTCTAAAATAGCTCTGCCCTTTAGTGGCTTGACACCAACCACATCAAAAAAACTTGAATCAACTTTAGCGCCATTTAGTCCCTGAGATTCATTATTAAATGCCAGCGAAATGCTGCTCGATGAAAAAAAAGCAATGCTTTTGAATATCCCTTGGCTATCTTTGATATCTCTAGCCTCGTACGGATCCAATTTTCCTTTATCCCTGCGCCCATCTATCAACAAATCCCCCAAGACCAACTCGTGCTGATTGGGCAAATCCAGTGATTTAAACGCAATAACATTTAAAAAAGAATATGTACTTAAGGTAACAAAAATACCAATAAGCAATACGGCGAGGGTCAGCAATGTATACCCGGGGCGAGATCGCATTAAACGAAATGTGTAAATAAAATCCTGCTTCATCGTACGTATCCTGTCAATTATACCGAACCCACAAGCTCTAAATCTTCTGCAACAATGCCGTCGAGAAGCCGAATATTGCGTTTGGCTGTATTAGCAGAACGCGGATCGTGGGTAACCATACAAATGGTAGATCCTTCCTGATTCAATAATGCCAACAGTTCAAGAACGCGATCCGCGTTCTTCGAGTCAAGGTTACCTGTGGGCTCATCCGCAAAGATAATACTGGGTTCGGTTACCAGGGCTCGTGCAACAGCGACCCTTTGTTGCTGCCCTCCGGAAAGCTGCCCTGGGAAATGCTTGGCCCGATGGGACATATCCACTTTACCGAGAACAGCGTTGACCCGTTCGTCTATGTCTTTAGTTTTCAATCCTTTCGTATAAGTTAATGGTAACGCTACATTTTCATGTACTGTTAGATTACTTATAAGGTTGAACGATTGAAAAATAAACCCTATGTGGTTATTTCTGATGAATGCTCGTTGATTGGCGTCCAGATTAATGACATCTATACCTTTCAGCTTGTAAGCGCCGCCGTCTGCGACATCCAATAATCCTAAAATCGATAGCAATGTGGATTTTCCACTTCCGGATGGTCCAGTAATAGCGACAAACTCCCCTTTATTTATTTTTATATTAACGCCGGCGAGAGCATAGGTTTGCATGCCATCACTTAGGTATGACTTTTTAAGGTCATTTATTTCAATCAACAGTTCTTTATTGTTCATATTTTCCTTCATTTATATTTATCGATAAATTGTATTATTTAGGAAGATTCAAAAGCATTAAGCGTAAAATTAAAAGTTATAAATCAAACAAAACCATTTACTATGCCATAGCCACCCTGATCTTCCTCTCTCCTTCAAATGGCATCCGCCCATGCGCACAGAGCATATTATCTATCATCAATATGTCCCCTTTCTGCCATTTGAAAATCCTCTTATTACTGTCTATAACTCGATTTACACGAGCAATCGTATCGTCTTCAATTGGCGTACCATCACCATAGAATACGTTACGCGGTAAGCCATTTTCACCATACATTTTTAATAAGGGAACCCTGAACCTGGGAGGCATATTTGACACGTGGAACAAGTGCGCTTGATTAAACCATACCATTTCGTTGGTTATCGGATGCACGACAACAGCAGGACAATATTGTCTGGTTTGCAACTCTTTTTCTGATTTCCATATAAATTCAATATTATTTGCAATACAGTATTGCTCAACATCACTTTTGTTGATGGTCTGAAAGCAATCCTGCCACGGCACATCGACACCCTCGCGGAAGTTTCTGACATAAAGCAAACCTCGGTCCTTGAACTCATGTTTAATGTCCTCTGGCATTTGCTGGTAGATATCGCGACTATCCGCAATGGGAGTTTCACCACCAACCTCAGCTGCGACTTCACAAAAAAACCAGAGATTTTTTGGCCACTTATTGGTGTACGCCATTTCATTATGAAGAACAATTTCTTGGTCCGCAGGATATTCAGTAGAGGTATAAACTCCATGCGCCACTGGCTTCCTTGGAGTAGAACCATAATTATAATCAAGCAACTCCGAAGCGAAAAAATTCACAAAAACCATAAATTCATCGACTGTTCTCACATCATAGCCTCTAACAAGAACTGCTCCTGATTTATAAAGATGTTCCTGAGTAGTGGTTTTAATTGCCGTTTGATCATTTTTAATTTTCTTCTCAAATCCAGCTTCAATTATGTAAGGAGTAATATTGGTCATAAATTTGCAAAATAATATTTAATATCTATGGTTGATATATGCAAAGAACGTCATTCTATGCTCCGCAGGCCATTTATAAACTGTTTAATGAATAAATCGCCTTTTTTTCACATACTGGAAACCTTCAGACAATATCTTTATTTAATTCTCTACTAAAAATATCGCCTATCTCATAGACATTCAGTAGTTCAACAAGAATGTGATGATGAGTGGTATTGATGTTATAGCGAACTATGGGCTTTCTAGATAGCGATTGAGCATTTTCCAGTTTGTTCTTCAGGCGTGTAACTTCGCAATCCATGGCACAAAAATAATGAATCTGCTCTACTTGAGCTGTTGGTCTATGAACCAAATTAGCCAAGCTCGTAACCATGTGAAAACGATCCGACCATTTCATTTTACCGCTTCGGATTTCCGCATCATTCAGGGTACTTTCCATTTGTGCAGAGATATCGCTTCCTTCCAGACCAGTAACCATTTTTCGCTCCAAATCACCCAATTTGCTTAAATCAGGATCAATCAGGCGCGCAAAAATCGAGTCCAGAAACCCTAAAAACTGAACTTTTTCGCCTCGAGCCTCTAGCATGACCGCCATTTCATAAGCAATACATCCTCCAATGGAGGCGCCGGCCATAAAATAAGGCCCTTTTGGCTGAACCTTTAATAACTCTTGTAAATAGAGATTTGCCAACTCCTCGACGGTCGAAAATTTTGGCTTGGTGCCCCTTGCTATGCTGGGGTCCTGGAAGCCATAAATGCCGCCATCAAAATCGAGATGATCCATCAACATATCGTAACAAGTGAGAACACCTAACGGTGAAATCAATATAAGATTACGATCATTTTTAGGCTTTTTAAGTTGTACCAAGCAGTTTTTGGAGTTCTTTTTAATTAAAATAGACTCGTCTTCACCAACATTTTTTATTTCAGTATCGATCAGAGTCTCGTATAGTTCATCTGGAATCTCGAATAACTCAGCTTTTTGCTGGTTTTCACCCAGCTGCTTGTATATTTCATATGCCACTGACCGACCAATAGCGTAACCACCAAGCAAATATGTTCCCTCCGCCTGGAACATACGAACTTCGTGCATATAAAAAGCAGTCATACCGAGAACTGTTTTAGCGTAGGTTTTCTTATCCATTTTGCTTAACACAATATCAGGTATTTGAAAACCGTATACGGATCCATCAAAATCCAAATTTTTCCTCAGCTCCTCGATAACATAATAATTTTTTCTCGGTAGAATGAAAAACAAGCTTTTGGGTACATCGGATTTTCTGATAAGGACCATATTAGGGCCCAGTCCAAGTGCATTAGCCTCAGCTCTTTTAACTTCAATAACGTCAGCAAAGCCACCTAATGTAGGGTTATTGAATACATCATCAATGGTTAACTGACATGAAAATATTTGTCGGCACTTGTTAATCAAATACACTGTGGCCAGCGAATGACCGCCAAGATCAAAAAAATTATCATTCAATCCAATTTTTTCTATATTAAGCTGGGATTTCCAAAGTTCTGCAATTTTAATCTGGGCTTCCGTCTCCGGGGGAATATAGGCTTTGCCATTATCTTTTAAAGACGCGGTTTTGTTTAATTCTTTACGATCTACTTTTCCATTAATGGTCCTTGGAAAGCTTTTATAAAAGCAAATGAGGTTAGGGATCATGTACCCGGGAATTACTTTTTGTAAGCTTGCAAGTATATGATGTTCAAAATCTTTTGTTTGCACTGGCGAGGCGACATGGGCAATCAGTCGAGCCGGGTCAACATTATTATCGTAAGTTACTAACGCTTCCTGGATATCAGGAATTGCGAGCAAACACCGTTCAATTTCCGCTAACTCTACACGATAACCGCGAATTTTTACCTGGAAATCCGCCCGCCCCAAAAACTCAATGCTACCATCTTCATTAAAACGAGCCAGATCTCCGGTTTTGTATAAACGCTCGCCCTCCCTTTTTGCAAATGGATTGGGAACAAAACGTTCAGCCGTTATCCCAGCCTGATTCCAATATCCATGGGCCAAGCCTTGACCACCGATATAAAGCTCTCCTATTTCGCCAATGGAAGCTACGTCGCCACTTGAACCAAGAATATAAGTCTGGACATTATTAATTGGCTTACCGATGGGCAAACTTATGTAGTCATTGGTTTCATCCAATTTGTGACATGTTGCACCGACGGTAGTCTCTGTCGGGCCGTAGTGGTTGATAACCCGACATTCTGCAGCCAAATCCTTAATCTTCCTGATCAACCCCGCATCGGTAGATTCCCCACCCAGAATTAGACAAACCCGCGGAAGAATTCTCCTGGGATTTTCGACTGTCAATAAGGCGGACAAATGTGAAGGCACTATTTTCAAACAATCCAATGGACGCCTGGCAAGGCTTTCCGCGAGGAGCTCTGCATCCATTGACACGTTTTTTGAGAAAATTCTCAAAACACGACCGGAACACAAAGCGCCAAATAGCGCAGTGTTTCCCAGATCTGATGCAAAAGCAGAAAACGCGGCAATCTCCGCGCTGGCGTCGAGATCGAGCAGGGACAATACACCATTAACGTAATTACTTAAGGCTCGATGAGAAACCGCAACACCTTTTGGATTCCCCGTGGATCCCGATGTATAAATTATATACACGACCTGGTTAATCGATACGTTCAAATTGAGATTGGAGTCATTGAAATGATCGTACTTAAAGTCATTCAGATCGAATTTCAACTTGGACGTCTTTATATCCCTCAATGAATCAACCAACTCCGTCTGCACAATAATGATCTTCAAGTCAGCGCTTGTGGCTATATAGTTCACCCTATCCACGGGAAAACTAGGATCGATGGGAACATAAGCGGCTCCGATTTTACTTATCGCTAGCATCCCTACAACCATATCCGCCGACGGCTGGAACAAAATGCCGATGTTATCGCCGCTCTTTATACCTAAAGACATTAGGTGGCGAGCCATTTTATTGGCCATTGTATTTAGCTCAAGGTAACTGAGCTCAACATTTTCATCAGCAACCGCCGTGCTGGCAGGCGCTAAATCGGCATACTTTTCAATGTATTGATGGATTAATGAAAACCCATCTTCATCAACATATAAATTATTAAATTTTGTAATAATTTTTTCTTTTTCTTGGTCGCTAGCCAATTGTAGTTTTTTTACTTCCAGATTCGGATACTTTAGAACATGGGATAACAACGTTTGGAATTGATCCGAAAGTACCTCCATCCTTATCTTTGAGAACTGGTTGGAATCGTATTCCAAATCGAAAATCAACTTGCCCTTACATTCCAAACAGGACAGCTTAACCTCAAAGGGCTCTAAAATGGAGCGTATATTTTCAAGTTCAAATATAGTGCCATTAATTTCATATACGGATTCCACCACCCTATAGTCAAACCCAACTGGATATTTAATAACTTGAATTAAATCAGAATCACTTTGCTCCGCCCAGTTATAAAACTCAAGGAATTCCTGGTACCCTTTAAGTATCTGATGATTCTTCTCGACCTGTTTTATATAAGATGTGCCGTCTAAAATTTGAGTAGAAACAGGTAAAATTTTATCTAATAACCCTACCGCGCTGGCAAGCTCTTCAAATTTTCGTCCATTAAAATTGGTGCCAATAACAGCGCTGTCGCTATTAGTCAACCGTGATATTAAAAGTTGCCAACAGGTGAATACACAGTCCTGAACAGATACGCCTGTTGATTCGGATAAGCGCTTAAGCTCCTCATAAACGCCGTCCTTACTATGCAAGGTATAAAACTCAGGTGAAAATTTTTGTTCTGCCGCGTTTCGCTTGCATGGAATACTAGCGCTGTAAAAATCATTAATATTTTGTTGGGCCCAAAAGCTGGCACTGGCCTCATCCACTGAATCCAGAATATCGGTAAGCCATTGCGCCACATCAGCATACTGAATGGCGTCTTCATCCTTTTCCATCTTTTGTGGAAGGTGCCGATAAGCTTTTACGATTTCATCCACAATTAGCGCTGCGGATGATGCATCAGCACATATTGATGGCATTGACACCAATAATTTATATTCCTTATCTGAGAATTTTAATAATACAGGATATAAAAAAGGCCCCTCTTTTAAATCATATTTCCTGGATAAGCAGGCACTGGTTATTTCTTTAATGGCATCTGTTCTTTCCGACAGATCCAGCGCCGAAACATCCTGAATATCTAATTTTGGGCTAACAGAATTGGTAATAATCTGGAATGGGAAAAAGACACCTTTAACTCTTTGGTATATAGACCTTAAAATCTCATGCTGCTCAACAAGCGAGGAGAATGCCAGTTCAAGCTTTGGAATGTCCAAGAATCCATTGATGTTTACAGTAAACTGCACAACGTTGATGTTGTTATAAGAGTCAACCAGCCAAGCTCTTTTTTGTTGAGGTGATAATGCAAAGGCATTGCTCTGATCAAAAGATACTTCTTTGCTTTCCATCGAGATCCCTACTTTTAATTTATGTTTTAAGTCCTGTTAGGATGATGTTACTTTTTAATCTCTTAACAAGTCAAAAGGAATTACTTTTCTATACAACATTATTAATCGATACTACGTTTTTGGGTTTTGATAATTTATTCCAGCCTATATATATTGTGGTATGCAAGATAATTAATAAACCCGCCAATATAAATAACAAACCAATCCCTCTGCCGTCGCCCGACGGTATAATACCCCCAAGATACCGGGAAAATATCCCTCCGTCCTTCATTCCTGGTTCGAATATATAATCCGCCATCAACGGCGCAAGTATTATCGCGCAAGGCATAACAAAGTTATCAATTTGCCGCTTTGCCGCAAAAACACGACCTTGAACTTCGCGCTCTACAGACGACTGCCAAATCGTCTGGGCACACGCTTGAATAACGGGAATGGCAAAGGAGAAAAAGAACGAGGCAACCGCTAACAGAACAAAAGATGTTCCAAGGCCACATAGTATTGAACTAAATCCAATCATATAAGTAAAACCAACAACCGCGTCCATTTTCCTTTCCGGCCCGCCCCAATAACTCATAAATATCGCACCTGACAACCCGCCGATACCGGCAATACTTACTAGCATACCCAGTTCGGTAGGATTCGAAACTATTAACACCAGGGGTCGAAACAACACATAAATGAAACCAGTAGCAAATCCCGCCATAGCTAAAAAAACCAGCAACTGTTTTAGCTCGTAACGTTGAAATATGTAAGCGAAACCAAACCTGGTTTCATCCACAAGCAGCTGAAAAGAGAATCGCTTTTTGCGTAGACTTTCAGAATTAACCGAAGGCACCTTGACAACTAAAAGACATGCCATACCCAACAAAAAGGTCATAAGGTCAATTAATATAACCCATTGCAAACCAAATTTATCCATTAATAACATAGATAAAAGAGGGACAATAATCGCCCCGCCCTGTAACGCGATTTGCATCATCCCATTTGCTTTTGCCAGATACTCTTTAGGTACCAGCAAGCTGGTAGTGGCACTGTGCGCCAACTGCTGAAATGTACCCCAGCACGCAGCCAGGGCTGCAATAACATAAATATGCCATACATCCAGCAAATTTTTATAAATCAAATATAAAACAATCAGGGTTCCCAAAGTATTAGCCACATCACTCCACAACATAATCGACTTTCTGTTATAGCGATCTACAACAATGCCAGCCAAGGGTGAGAGAAAAATGGAAGGAATGAATTGAATAACCAGGCTCAAACCAAATGCGGTGGCAGAGCCAGTCTTTTGCAAGATCCAAATGCTAAGGGCGAAACCCGTTGTCAATGAGCCCAATGTTGATATCGATTGCCCACAAAGCAGGATCGAAAAATCCTTTAAATCCCTAGTTTTGGTCAATTTATATTTTCCCTTATCGAACGTAGATAACTTATTATTCAGGTTGGCAGTAGCTCCGCTAACCATGCCAGTCGCAACTATAATATGCAACATGTATATAGTGCAATAAGTGTTAAAGCAATAAACAACCCGATTGAAACCTTTCACTTTAAAGTTGAAATTTCTTGACTTTATTTACTCAACAAACCCGCACGAAATCATCAATCTTTTACGTCATTTAAAACAGAACTAACGGAATCTAACCAGCGGTCGATAAATTATCTAATCGATGAGTCTCAGACTATTGATTAGTCGGGTTTTTTATAGATTATCTATTGTGATAAATGTACAGCAAATCATTACTAATTCGATAATCAAGCGCAGAACTTGTTTTTTTGGCACATGAGGAGTCGCTACGCCAAGGCTTATCATGCGGCACATTTTTGATAATGTTGCTTTTGATGGTGCAGAATCTCACACATCCGTTTCTTTTATTTCATTACCAATTGCAACAACAATTTTTCTTTCACCTTTAAATGGCAATCTTGCGTGCGCCGTTAGCATATTATCCAAAAGGATAATATCGCTTTCATTCCAGATATGCTTGTAACAATGCTCGTCCATAACAGCAACAATTTCCTCAATAATAGAGTTCTCAATCACCGAACCATCGCCGAAATAGACATTTCGGGGGAAGTCATTTTCACTGAATTGTGCGCGGAGTCCATCATAGGTGTCCCGATCCAGGCAGGCCACATGAAATAACAACACCTGATTGAAAAATAACATATCACCGGTTTTCGGATGCTTTCTGATAGCATTACAAAGCTTACGTGTTTCAAGCGTATCCTTTTCTTTCCATTTATAAGTCATACCAGACAGGCGACACTGTTCCTCCACCTCACCCCGGGTTTGGCAGTTAAAAAACTGCTGCCAACTGACATCGATCTTATCAATAAAATTTCTTGTATATAGAACTTTCTTCTCCTCAAATATTTTTATAATCTTTGGATCAAGTTCGTTATATATCTTTCTGCAATCCACGATAGCAGTTTCGCCCCCCGCATGCGCAGCTTTAACGCAAGAAAACATTATTTTTCCTGGCCACTTATCAAGATGAGAGCTTTCGTTATGGAAGTGAATTGTTTTACTTTCGGGATATGGAGTGGATTTGTATATGTAATCGGTATCGCCAGCTTTAGGCAGATCCCCATAATTTCCCATCAATGTGTTACCACTGAGCTCCCCTGCAATATCATGGAATTCAGCGCCGGGCTTAAACTCAAAACCTCTAAACAAGATTCCGCCGTGCCCAATTAGTTTTTCATTAATGTAGCTCTGGTTATCTGCTGCCCACTCCTTCAAATTTACTCCCTTCATTGCAGGGGTAACCACCAATGGGAGCTTTTGGTCCGGAGAAACCAATTTTTCACTTATGAGCTCTGTATCGGAGATAGAAATCGCTTTTCTTTTGGTTTTTATAAGACTGCTAAGTTTATTTCTTTTGGCTTCTTGTTTACTTTCTTCGTTCGCTTTAATTTCTTCTTCTGATAGCATTTTAATATCCTTTATTTTAATCATGGAATTTTCAACCACTTCTTCCAGGATGTTCACATAGTGCGTCGACATTTTTTCTATGGTGGCGCTTGTAAATAAACTGGAATTAAAAATTAACAACCCCTGAGCATAATCATCAATTTCCCCAACCATCATTGTTAGATCAAACTTTGTTTCTTGATCCTCAATGTCCTTAAGTTCCAAAGCCTGAATATCCAATCCAGGGACATCAAAATCTTTATTGGGAATGTTCTGTAAAACAAATAAATGTTGAAATATTGGAGAATAACCACTTTTTCTTTCAAAATTAACAGAACGCACAATCGATGAGAAAGGGATATTTATATTCTCAAAAGATTCCCGCAAAATTTTTGCTTCGGAAATCAAAAATTCTTCAAAAGAACTATCAGGATCTATTATCGATCGCAAAGCCAATTGATTTACAAAAAAGCCAATCATATTCTCCAATTCGAAGCTACTTCGATTCGCAACAGTGGTTCCTACTGTCACATCCCTCTGATCAGAGTAGCGCGACAACAACAATTTAAAGCAGAGCAATAACACATTAAATAACGTTACGCCATTATTGCGACATATCCCTTCCAAGCCGCTTTTCACCTCTTGGGAAATATTAAATGTATAAACCTCCCTGGTATTATTATTGGATCCTTCCCTGGGAAAATCAGATTTTACATTTAATAACGAAGGCAAACCATCCAGGCGTGATTTCCAAAAATTAATTTCTCTCGATTGAAATTCGTTATCAAACCTGGCGCGCTCCCATATTGCATAATCAGCATACTGAACTGTCAAATCCGGAATGGATGGTTTTTTCCCGGATAATTTTGCATCATAGAATTTGAAGAAGTCATTGAACAACACTCTTTGCGACCAACCATCGGAAATTATATGGTGTATGCAGCTGATTAGCGCGCTTCTTTGATCTTCCATTTGTAATAAGACCACCCTGAACAGCGGTCCAACTTCAAGATTCAAATTCTCAAAAATTCCTTTTTGCAAATAATTTTTCAATATTGCTTCTTTTTCGGTGGAAGCCGTTGAACGTAAGTCCAATATCTCCAATCTGGATATAAGCTTATCGGCATGAATCATCTGCCGTATATTATTGTCCACCTGCATGAAAGTGGTCCTAAGCACCTCATGTCGCTGGATAACCTCATGAAAACTTTGTTCGAATACCTCGATATTTAGCTTTCCCCTTATTTCCAATGCGGAGGGCATGTAATAAGCGGTACTTTCCTTATCTCGCTGATAAAGAAACCATAATCGTTCCTGGGCCAGGGAAATAGGAATTCCATTCGACCTATCTTGCGCAGTCAATTTCAAGGAATCGTGCCTATCGAACCTGGAATCTAAAAATTCTGCGAGTTGTTGTAATGTGGGATTCGATATTAAATTAGAAACCGGAAATTCGATTTTGAATGTTTCAGATATCCGGAAAACGACCAGGACCGCCAATAGGGAATGGCCACCCAACTTAAAGAAGTCATCCGTCCGGGCAACGCTATTAACATTCAGTTCTTCTTCCCAGATTTTCGCTATTATTATTTCAGTCGGAGTTACAGGAACTTCAAATAATTTTTGTGGTTTGTTTTCTATTTTTACCAACGCAGCCAAATCTATCTTTCCATTCACCATTCTGGGAATTTCTTCGATAAAATTGATAATGGCGGGGATCATATAGGCTGGCAGTTGATCAGATAACAGATTCCGGATCCGGATTTCATTTTCCTCGGCTCCCACGATGAATGCGATAAGAGCTCCCGTTCCCCCGTTCTTTTTATCAACTATTACCGCTGCATCTTTCACCAGGTTGGTTTTTTTGAATGCACACTCAATCTCACCTAATTCAATCCTGTATCCATTTACTTTTGCTTGATTATCTGCACGACCTAGAAAATAGATATTCCCGTCATTGGAATAGCGTGCCCGGTCACCGGTTTTATAGAGTCGCGCACCATTACTTGAGCTAAAATGATCGGGTATGAATTTTTCCGCGGTCATGCCAGGTCGCATCCAATAACCCCGGGATAAATTATCGCCCGCGATGTAAAGATCTCCAGCAACCCCCACCGCGACAGGATTCAGTTCTTCGTCCAAAATGTAGATCCTGGTATTTCCAATCGGTCTACCTATAGGAAGACTGCCTTGGGGAAGCAGGCTATGGCCTTCAGATGAAAATGGAACTTCGTAGGTGATGACACCAACTGTGGTTTCAGTTGGACCGTAATGATTTATTATTCTGATACTCGGGTTTATGGCCCTAACCTGATTTATCACTTCACTACGCAGTATTTCGCCTCCAAATATCAAACACTCATTCGGCAATCGAATTTCATTATCGACCGAGAGTAGCGCTGAGAGATGTGAAGGTACTATTTTCAACGCGTCAATAGGCCTATCCAACAGGATCGCTTTTAGTTCTTGCGCATTTAAATGTGAGGTTTCCGGAATTATTCGCAATGACCTTCCAGTGCATAGAGAACCAAAAATAGCTGTATAGCCAAGGTCCGCGGCGATTGATGACATTGAAGCCATTGCAGCATTGGCTGACAATGACAAACGATTATGTACGGCATGAATATAATTGTTAATTGAATGGTGCTCTACGCAAACTCCCTTCGGAGTACCTGTAGAACCGGAGGTGTAAACCATATAGGCCATACGATGGGGAAAGCTATCCAGCGCCGGATTTTCCATTGAGTAGCCAGAGAGGTTTAACCCATCAAGGTTCAAAAACTCTATATCCTTAACATCTGTGCTTTCAATACATTCTTGAGAGGAGATGACAAATTTAATGCCTGCATCATCGCAGATGGACTTTATTCTTGATACTGGAAACTTTATATCAATTGGCACATATGCTGCGCCGGATTTCATAATACCCAGCATGCTTGTGATTGTTTGCAACGAGTAGGGAAGTAAAATTCCAATCCTTGTTTCATAAGCCACACCCCGATCAATAAGTAAGTTAGCTATTTGATTCGCTCTACTATTAATCTCGGCGTAAGAATATTCTTCATTACCGTCAATAACGGCTACTTTACCAGGGGCATTTGCAGCAACACGTTCAAATAGCTCGTTAACACAGATCGGGGCGGGATAGCTAACTTCTGTCTTGTTCCAGTCATGCACAATTTTTGAATATTCCATTTCACCAGAAAGTTGGAAACTGGAAATTTTCTTCTCCGGATTGTCAACAATTTGGCCCAATATGTTGTTAAAGTAACGAACAACGTTCTCCATTGTATCTCTGTTAAACAGATCTGTGCTGTATTGCAAAGACCCATGTAACTCCTGATTATATTCCGACATTGAAAGCAATAGATCCATCTTGGCAGGCACAAAATCCAGCCGCATGGGTTCAACTTGTACATTTGGAAGGTTTAGCTCTGTACTGGGAATATTGTTCAATACAAACCGTAACTGTGTAATCGGCGCGTAGCCCAATGTACGCTCTACTTTAAGATATTCCACAACTTGTTCGAACGGTATATCCTGATTTTTATAGGCATCCAGGGTTGTCGCTTTTACACTCGATAACAACTCGCGAAATGACATTGATGCGGTAATTTTTGAACGCAGTGCCAGACTATTAACAAATAACCCAATCAAACTTTCAAGTTCTTTAAAGGGTCTATTTGCAATAGTGGTGCCTATAGCCACGTCATTAACACCGGCGTAGCGAAATACAAATAATTTAAATGCTGTCAACAGCATTACAAATAATGTGCAGCTCTCTGAACGGCAAAGTTTTTTTAACTTTTGTGAAATTTCTTCAGATACTGAAAACCCAACCTCAGCACCATTGCTGCTCAATACCGAAGGCCTTGGCTTATCAGTGGGGAAATCAATTAAAGGGGGCAGCCCGTCGAGAGCCTTTCCCCAATAAGCCTGCTGCTTGGTTATTTTATCTTTATCAAGCTCTTCCAGTTGCCAAAAAGCATAATCGCCGTATTGGATGGGCAAATCTTCCAGCGATGATTTTTTTTGATTAACGAATTCGTCATAAAAGTGCACGAACTCATTAACGATGATGCCGAGTGACCAGCCGTCGCTTACTATGTGGTGAACTGTGAGAATCAGTACATGTTCGCCGTCGTTCAATTTGATTAACTTAACACGTAGGACATCGCCTTTTTTCAAGTCAAAAACCTTGGTTGTTTCATCCTTGATGCCTGATTTGACTTTTAGAAGCTTATCATCCTCCCTCACGTCGCTAAAATCTATAAATGAAAAATTAAGACCGCTGGATTCATTTACAAATCGAAACGGTTTTCCTTCGACTAACTTATAAGCGCTTCTTAGTATGTTATGCCTGGATACTATTTTTTCCAAGCTATAGGTCAATGCCGATACATTCAGGTTTCCCCGGAGTTTTAGCACCGAGCTGGTGTTATAGGTTGCCGACCCCGATTCCAGTTGCTCGATAAACCATAACCTTTGCTCCGCAAATGATAAAGGGATATGTTCCTTTACGTTCTTTGCAGAAATAGTTTGTTTGATACTGACAGCAGATTTATCTTTAAGCATTTTTTCAAGAAGCGCTCTTTTTTCCGGAGACAGCTCTTGCAATCGTTTCAGTTTATCGCTCATTTCCTTTCCTTTGATTTAGTATCTATTCATGCTCAAGCATTTCTTTTGCTTGCTCTTCTGTCATACCTTCAAGCAAGCCTAACAGATCATCAATATCGCCATCTAATGCAACGGCCCTTTCTTCATCCACCAGTTTTGCCAACTCATGGATAGATGCAGATTCAAAAATCGATACCACGCCCAAATTAATATTAAAGATCTGGTTAATTCTTGAAATAACCTGGCCTGCGGATAGAGAATCTCCCCCTAGATCAAAGAAATTTTCTTTCATTTGGGATTGATGCTTCGTTATACCAACTACTTCAGAAACAATATCCAGCAAACTGTTTTCCACATCAGTGAGCCCGGATAAATCCAACTCAACTCCATCAGCATCCCAATTTGGTGCAGGAAGTTTCATTCGATCTACTTTTCCACTTAGGGTGAGTGGAAACTGATCCAATTTATTCAGGCTAGACGGAAGCATATAAGTCGGTAACTTATTCTTTAACCACTCCCTCAGTTCAGATAATTTAATCTCTTCATGCCCATGGTCGGTGATTAAATATACAGCTATACGTTTTTGCTGCTGCATATCCTCTTTTACTGCTGCGATTACACTGTTGACGCCCGGATACCTAACAATAATGTTTTCGATTTCATTGAGTTCTACCCGATGGCCGCGAATTTTTACCTGATGGTCAGCGCGGCCTATAAACTTAATACTTTTATCTGGCTGGTAAACCGCAAGATCCCCTGTTTTATACAGTCTTTCGCCGCCCAGAACAGAGTATGGATTGGGCAGAAATTTCTCTGCGGTCAATCCCATGCGATTTCGATAACCACGGCTAACGCCCGTCCCTCCGATATAAAGCTCTCCGATGGCTCCTACTGGCACAATATTGAGATTTTTGTCCAATACAAAAATCTGCGTGCCCTCATATGGCTTACCGATAGGTGGATTATCTTCAACTTCTTCACAATAATGGCTAACGACGGCCAATGTAATTTCTGTCGTGCCATATTCATTGAATAATTTTCGTTGCGGTGTGGAGTAATTTGAAACTATTTTTGCCGAGATAGGCTCACCACCGGTGATGACAACTCTCAAGTCAGGTAAAGGTTTTGAAATAAGGTTATCTAGCAATGAATTAGTGAAATGCATAGCATTAATTTCATTGTCGATTAACGTTCTGTGTAGCTTTTCGATATCAAAAACGGTTTCTTGTGGGATTACATATAAAGTGGCACCGCTACAAATGCCCATTAACGTTTCCTGGACAGAAACGTCGAAACTCACCGATATAACCTGGGCCAGCCGGTCCCCCGGGCCAATGCCGAACCGCTCATACTGACATTGAACAATATTACACAAGCTGGAATGAAATATTTCCGAAGCTTTCGGTAGGCCTGTGGAGCCGGATGTGAATATGATATAGGCAAGATTAGTTGGAGAAATGGCGCATTCCGGCTGCTTATCGCTAAACGTCGATATCAAATCCCAACTCAGGTCGATATAGAGCTTTGTCACATCCTGGCCGTTAAAGCACTGCCACGTTGATTTTGTAATCAAGAGTGAAGCGTTCACAGTTTCAAGCATGTACTTTTGTCGTTCCGCGGGATAGGCCGGATCAATAGGTACATAGGCTGCTCCCGCCTTAAATACAGCGAGCATTGACACAATCAACTCAATAGAACGCTCCATCCCTACCGCAATGGCACTTTCAATCCCGACACCTTGTTGAATCAAATAGTTTGCCAGTTTATTAGCCCTGGCATTCAGCTCCAGGTAAGTCAATGCATTAGATCCGTCCACTATAGCTATCGCATTTGGCGTTATGCTTGCCTGAGAATTAAATAACTCATTGATCGTTTCATACTCTTCAAACAAGGACAGCTGTCCAGCTGACAGATCGAGAAGTTGTTGATACTCAACAGCACTGTAAACCTGCAAATCAAAAACACGGTCATTTGTGCAGTCCATTAATTGTTCCAGGAGCATCTCAAAGTGATGGATGAAACTGGATATAGATGTAGCCGAAAATTGATCTTCGTTGTAGCGAACCGTTATTTCCAACGCATCGCCAAGTACAACGACCATTGCGAGTGTAAAGTTATTTTCTTCAGTTTGGTCTATAAAATCGGCATTGAAATCCAGCGACTCTATTGCACTGGATACAACCTGATCCAATGGATAATTTTCAAATGTTAAGGTCGCATCAAATAAGGAATGACCAGGAGGAAGCTCGCTTTGCAGGGCGATCTCATCAATTGATAAGTAGGAATATTTTTCCCGGATAGTCTGGGTTGAATGAACTTCCTTTAACAGCTCTGACACCGTAACTGAGGGTGATAATTTAATTCGTAGCGGGATGGAATTTATAAACATTCCAACCAATGAATCAACTTCATTTACCTCAGCTGAACGTCCAGAAACGGTTGTTCCGAAAACAATATCATTGCTAGCAGAGTAACGCCCCAGCAAAATGCCAAAAGCGCTTTGCATCAGCGTGTTTAATGTTATTCGCTCCCTGCGAGCAAACGACGTTAATTTACCAGTCACCTCTTCTGATATAAATGAGGATAGCTTTCCATAATTCGGCCTATTCGAACCACCGGAATTGTTCCTGGTGATATGCAAAATCGCAGGTTCCCTGTAATCTTTCAAATAAGCTGACCAATATTCCCGGGCATCAGCTTTATTTAAGGATGCGAGCCATTTGAAATAGGACTTATTTGACCCGCGATTTTTTATATGTGTTCCAGCCTGGTATTGGCCTTGATAATTATTAAAAAGCTCCTGGAATAATATTGGCAATGACCAGCCATCCAAAATGGCGTGATGATAAGAGAGAATCATCCAGTAACAATCATCGGGTAAATAAACCAGGCCAACCTTAAGCAACGGGGCTTCCACTGCACTAAATCCCCCCTTCCGTTCCTGGCTTAAAATTTCCTTAAGTTTTTCTTCATATGTTTCACCCGGCAGTTCTGTTAGTTCATATTCATGCCAAGGTAATGAAGCGCTGGCAAGTACAACTTGTAGCAATCCAGCCTTGTTTGTTTCTATGAATACTGTCCTTAACGCCTCGTAGTTATTAATAATCTTTTGCCAGGCGTCTTTGACCCGTGGGATATCGATGTTACCAGACAACTCAAATGTTAACTGGCTTATACCATACTGCTTGTTATCATGGAGAACCGACGCGTGGATAAAACTCCTCTGTAAGGGAAAGACGGGATAAACGACTTTCACATTTTCCATCTGCTCCAGAACGCTATCTGCACCAGTATTCTCTAATTGCTCCGAGGATATGTATGCGAAAGTGGTTGGCTCTTCGACCGAATAAACATCCGCATCATGATCTGCTTCCGTCAGGTTCTCTTTTGAGAACGAAGCAACTATCGATAACATTTCAATGGTCGGATAATGATATATATCCTGAGCGGAAAAAATAAGTCCCGCTTCCCTGGACCGCGAAACCAATTGAATTGTATTAATGGAGTCCCCGCCCAAATCGAAAAAATTATCTTTTATATTGACAACTTGCTTGCCTAATACCCGAGACCATATATCAACCATAGTTTCTTGTATTTGCTGAAGATAACTTTCTTCGAAAGATTCGGTTTGTAATTTTTTCGAAACCGAATAATTTTGGCGATTATTTGATATAGCAACAACGGATTCCAGAGCTTGGGTAGAAACAGAAGCAAGTATTGCGGGTGGTAATGCTACGTGAGTTATCTTTTTAGCAATCAGCTCACTTTCCAACATTCCTATATCAGTATGAATACAAGCTTCAGCTAAAAACAGTGTAGCTCCAGCGGTAAACGTGCTTACCAGTTCCCAAATTGCTGCGTCGCTATTTAATAGTGAATATTGCAACACCCTGCTATCTGAAGTGATTTCAAATGGCTGTATGCTGTGACTCATCCTATTTAAGGACTCATAAGTACCCACATTGATATCATTAAAGTTCTCGCCATCGCATATCCAATAGGCGTCACTTTCCGGATCTATCACTGCCCTTTTATGTTCATTTTGCCCAGCTGTTATCACTGGCCATTGGTCATCCAATGAAAGGGTGTTTACATTCAATAAATCAAATTTCCTCCGATTATGGTTATCTGTCAAAGCCAGATTGGGACGCACATTTTCCAGTATCCCTGAAGTTCTATCGGAAGGAATCGATGCGTCTATCGGTATGTATATCGCCCCCGTCCTAAATATGGCCAGGGCAGAAATCACGGCTAGGGAAGATTGGGTAAGGCATACCGCTACCTTATCCAAAGGCGTTATCCCATTTGCTCGCAATTGATGCGTCAATTGGTCAACCTTTCGATCAAGGTTAAAATAAGTCAAGGCCTCATTTCCAACACTGATCGCGATAGCTTCCGGTTTACTGTCAGCATAGTTCGCAAGGCAGTCCGGAAAGTCTCCGGTTTTTATATCGATATTTTCCCGGATATTCCAATCATTACGTATCTTTTTAATTTCAGGATTCAGTGCAGACCGTATTCCCTTAAGGTTTTGGGTTGGACTTTCCAAAAACGAGGTAAGAATATGCTTGAGATTTTCCAGAAAAAGATTAACCCACTTTTCAGGCAAGACGCTCTCGATATAACTTAATGTGAAGCGAATCTTATCCTCAGGGGAAATCATTAACACTATAGGGGTTTCGGTATGATCTTCGCTGGTGGACCAATCCAGAAATAACTCACCATCTTCATCAACGCTGCCTGTATCGGGGAAGTTTTCAAATATTAACAAGCTTTGGAAAAGAGCTTCAGATGCACTTAATCCACTCCATTTTTGGATATCTCGCAGTGACGTGTGGTTATATTGGGAAACGCCAATTTGGCAATTCTGAATATAATGAAGCCAATTTTGCGGTGTGAGATCCGGATCGAGTTGTACCCTAAACGGCAGGGTATTTAAAAATGGACCGGCAATTTCCTCAACGTTTGGCAAATCAACAGGGCGGTTGGAGGTCGTAATGCCAAAAATAACATCATCCTGGCCGCAATAATGACTGATTAAAATTGCCCAGGCGCCCTGAACCACAAGATTGAGCGTCAATTGAGCGTTAGTGGAAAATGACCGTAACTTATCCGAAATTTCTCTGGAAAGCACATAGTTAACCGTGATGGGCGCATTGTGACTAATAGCTGCAGATGAATAATTCCCTATCGCGAGTTTGCATATGTTTTCCAACCCTTTTAAATTTTCAGACCAGAATTTAGCAGCGGCGTCCATGTCCTGCTGTTGGTACCATTGCAAATAATTACTAAAAGGAATCAGCGGATCCAGGTTAACTTGCTTGTCACTTGCAATATATTGATAACTTTTAAATACGTCATTCAAGATAAGGACGCGCGACCAACCATCGGACAAAGCGTGATGTTCACTCAACAAAACCCTGTGAGTATGCTCATTAAGCTTAACAACATAAATTCTCAACAGAGGCGCTTTATCAAATTGAAATCCAGTTCTTTTATCATCACTTACAAGCTGGGCAAATGATAACTCCTGCTGTTCCTCATTTACATTTGACCAGTCAAGCGCTTTAAAATTTATAGTCGTCGCGTCTTGAATAACCTGAACCGGTTTGTCCTTATCGAGATCAACAAAAACCGTACGGAATATGTCATATTTATCCACCACTGCTTGCCATGCGCGGTGAAATATTTCCACATTAAGATTTCCACGTATCTGGTTTACCAGATGCGAAACGTAAATTCCCGAATCTGCCGCGATGAAAGAATGATAGAGCATTCCATATTGAGTTGGAGTTAACGGAAAAATATCAACGATTTTTTTGGTAGAAATGTCGATCTTATTTAAATTTGTTACTAATCTGTCCAACTCTTGTTGAGAATGGGTTAACAAGGGAAAATCTGATGGAGTAAAGGTTTTTACTTTCTTATAGTAACAATGATCTATGATCTTCTTCAGATGCTGAACATATAAATTAGCAACTTCACTAATTGATTCATCGGTAAATAATTCATCACTATACGTCCACGAGAAACGCATTTGCCTATCTATTGTGATACAAACGACATCAATTAAATTAACTCGACGCTCATTTTTGTGTTGGGATGCTACAACTTTTTCATTCGCGAATCGATATGTGTTATTCGAATGGTCCTCTGAAAATTGCCCCAAATAATTAAAACTAATTGGTGGTTTTATAGGATGCTCGGCCAAATCCCCGGAAATATATTTGAGTACACCGTAACTCACACCCTTGTTGGGAATTCCAGCAAGCTGTTCCTTGATTGCCTTGATACTCTCCCCAGGTGTAATAAAATCCGGCAAAGACAATTGAACAGGAAAAATTGAGGTAAACCATCCGACAGTCCTGGAAATATCAATACCGTCGATAAGCTCTTCCCTTCCATGTCCCTCCAGGCTAATTAATACGTCGTTAGCTCCAATCCAGTCATGGAACGCCATGGCCAATGCAGTTAGCAGCAAATCGTTAATTTTTGTGCTATATGCCCAGGAAACTTCCTGTAATAATTTTGATGTTTCTTCGGAGTCAAGGGAGACCTGAATGGATTTTTCAGAACCAACCCTACCTACATTCCCGCTCTTCACAGGAAGAGAAAATTCCGACTTCCCGATGGCTGCCCAATATGGCAAATCTTTTCTAAAATGGGCAATTTGTTCCGGGGAACGAATTGAGTCTGACCACTGTTTATAAGAAATAGTTTTTCCAGGTAGCTGATACTTACTACCAGCAGATAACTGGCTTACAAGGGTATTCAAATCTTCAAGCAAGATTCTCCATGAAACACCATCTACTACCAAATGGTGAACAGCCAGGAAAAGGCGCACGGTTTTTCGTTGACCCTGTAGATGAGGCTCTGAAAGAGAAAATAGTGCCGCTTTCAACAGGGGTCCCCTCGTTAAATCAAGGCCCTCCTGAACAAGCTCCATTTTCTTCTCCATGTGAATGATTTGCTCATCAATATGGATTGGAGTCAAATCATATACATCCAATTGAATTTCCTCACCAATATCAGCATAAAATTGGTGAACTTCCCCCTCCTCGGAAATGGCAAACCGCAGCCGCAACGTATCATGATGCAATGTTAACGCGGATAATGCCTGCAGCAGGACGTCAACATTGACTTCATAATCTGCTTTTAAGAGAACAGACTGATTCCATTGGCTTGCGTTTGTAAAGTTATGGCTAAAAAACCACTCCTGAATCGGGGCAAGTGACACATCTCCTGTTACTACGCTCTGATCGGCTACTTTATGAATTTTTTGAGATGCAACTCTAGCTAGCTTTTGTATTGTTTGATTTTCAAAAAGCTGCTTATTGGTTACATATATTCCTTTTTGATTCGCTCTGGCAATCATTTGAGTACATAAAATGGAATCACCGCCAAATCGGAAAAAGTTATCATTAATATTGATATCCTGATTGGAAAGAACTACTTTCCATATATCAAGCAATGTTTCCTCTATCGCATTTCTGGGGCGATTGTTTTGTGAGTCAGCATGATGCTTTGTATCTGCATAAGCGATCAATCTTTCTCGTGAAATTTCACCATTTTCGTTTTTCGGAATTGATTCTATCCTGATGAAATTGGTATCAATATATTTCCCAAAAATATCATTGATTCTTGAACCCAGGGAAAAGTCGATATCTTTTTCGGCGGTGTAATAGAAAGAAATAGCTTGCTCTGGCTCGGCAAAATATTTCAGCTTATTCTTGATAAATTTCTTATTGCCATTGAGACCAATTATGTGGCTTCCAACACTGTGATTTAGTATCGCCACCATGGAATTTAATCCATCTTCAGCGGATATCTCACAATAACCCCGCTTATAAGATAATTCTTTATTGTGAATCTCCTCGCTCATTCCGATGTTTTTCCAAAGGCTCCAACTTAAGCAATAAGCGCGTCTTCCTTTTTCAACCTCATTTGAGGTTAACCCTTCAATAAAACTATTTGCAGCTGAATATGCCCCGACACCATAGCCGCCAAAATAAGCATTTATAGAGGAAAAATTAACCAGAAACACATCAGGATGATCCTGCAAGGCGTGATGAATTCCCAAAGCACCAAAAACTTTAGCATGTAGGGAATTTCTCAATCCTTCATAACTTTCCTCATTAATGAGTTTTTCATGAAATTGGCCCGATAGATTGAAAATCCCATTCAGAGCCTTACCAAAAATCATACTCGACTTATCAATTACTTCTCTTAATTCCTGGAAGTTTGCAACATCAAGACTTTGATATTTAACATTTCCAGGCAATAGCTGGAGCTTTTTTAGAGCTTCCGCTTTACCCTTATCCTTCTCCGGAGGTTCATTTGCTTGGAGGGAAACATGGGACCGCCCCAGAATAAGTACATCGGCATAATATTTTTCAAGTAAGAGTTTTGCCAAGCATTGACCGATCCCACCCAAACCTCCTATAAGGATATAGAATCCTCCTTTTTTAAGAGCCGGTAAATTATTTTTGGCTTTTGCAGGAAATTTGGTTTTTTCCAGGCATGAAATCCATCTAACTCCATTTCTATATACGATAGCGTCATCTGCACCATGTTTAATCTCGTCACAGATAATCCCGGCATGGTTCTCGTAGTGCTTATTGTCAGAAAAATCAATATGGGCGCAGCTTATCCGTGTACTTTCCTGGGACATGGTTTTTATAAACCCATGAATAGCTGCTTTCCCCGCATCTATATTTTCCTTTGCAAAATTCTGGGAGCAACTCGAAACCACGGTAAATCTAATGTGTTCGTTCTGTTTAAAGTGGCGATCTATAGTATTAGATAAAAAGAACAGGCTGTACAAACCGCAGGTTAGCGATTCATTAATATTGTTTTCGGA
The DNA here is from genome assembly GCF_002162135.1 of Cellvibrio sp. PSBB006. Classification (NCBI taxonomy): domain Bacteria; kingdom Pseudomonadati; phylum Pseudomonadota; class Gammaproteobacteria; order Cellvibrionales; family Cellvibrionaceae; genus Cellvibrio; species Cellvibrio sp. PSBB006. The sequence continues at coordinate 799,880 of NZ_CP021382.1, forward strand.
GTAAATCTGGTGATCTGAGTCATAAGTCCAGAGATGCAGAATATTAATACTTTTAAAACCATACCCCTTTATAGAGTCAAAAAGGCTCTCGTAGTCATCTTGTCTTTCAGGTGAAATTTGATAATGGTCATTGTGCTTTTTAGCATAAGAATCACCACGACTAACCTGTATAACTTTACCAGAAGCGTTGTGATCGATTAAATTTACTATGCTCTTCCCAAGCCCCTGGGAATCATGAAATATGACGATTCCTTCATAAACATTGAGATCGCATTTTCTTCCAATGGGTTTTCTTTTCCAACTCTTCTTATAGAACCAATCGGGAATAGTTTTTCTACTTTCAGCCTGGAAATTAAATTTACTTATAACCGCGTTATAGCGCCCCTCAATAAAGTTGGCCAAGAGAGTTTTTCGCTTTATTTTCCCCAACGACGTTTTGGGGATGTCGTTCGCTGGTAAGGGAAGCACATATGCTGGAGAAAATCCGAGTTGTTTTTGCAACCTCATTTGAATTTCTTCAATGAGCTTTTGATTGGTCTCTGCATCGTCCGTTTCTGGCGAGAAAAATATCAGCAATTTATCTGTATCATCGTCGTGCTCGCGATGAGCGCAAGCTGCAGTGAATGATTTTCTTACGCCAGGAATATCCTCAATGGGTGATTCGACATGGTGGTTGGAAATATTGGTTCCGTTAATAATTAATATTTCTTTTTCCCTACCTGTGATGGTTAACTGCCCATCCTTGAGGAAAGCAAGGTCCCCGGTAATAAACCAGCCATCACTGGTGAATGCTTCTTGTGTTTTGTCGGGCGCGTTATAATATCCTGCGGTAATCGTATCTCCTTTTACATGCAGGCGCCCTATCTCACCTTCCGGGAGGGTAATATTATTATCATCGACAATCCTCAGTGTAACACCAGCAATTGGCTCTCCAACTGATACATGAACATCAAAGTCAGTGGTGTCCGCCAGATTGAACCGCCGCGAATAGGTAATAGCGGACGATGTTTCAGACATTCCATAGGCAGGGTGAATACATTCACTGGAAATATTATATGTGCTTAATATTTTCAGGTATTGACGTACTGTTTTCGCAACCACGGCCTCACCACCATTGATCAGGCAGCGAACACAAGACAAATCAAAGGAGTAATTGATAAGTTCATTTTGCAGACCAACAATAAGTCCGAAAGCAAAATTAGGAGCCCAGGATGTACTAACACGATACTGGTCTATTAATTTCAACCACAACAATGGATCTTGCAGGATATTATTGGGCATTACCAATATTTGCTGACATCCCAGGTATACATCGCGAAGGTGAAACATAATCAGACCGCCAACATGATCTAATGGCATCCAATTAAGCGAAATATCTTCAGAGGTTAGCTTATTTGTATTTATGCAGCCCTGACATTTTGTAACCAGGTTGCTGTGATTAAGCATTACGGCTTTCGATTTGCCGGTGCTACCGGATGTCAAAACCATCAAGGCGACATCATCAGCCATTATGGAATGATCGATTTCCGCCTCGCGGTCCGAGCGAATAGAGTCAACCGGTATAACATTAACCTTTCCGGACAAATCTACATTTGAAAAAATACTATCGAGTATTGATTTTGCCTTCTTTCCAGAAAGGATAGCGGGTTTGTCCAAAAGCTCCCATGTATTCAGCAATTGCTGCGACAAATTATGTTCGGGGTCAGCCTCCTGAACAACCGGAGCTGGGACCGGAACTATCCCTCCCAGAACACAAGCCCAAAAAGTTACAATAAAATCGTATTGTTTATCGAATTGAAAAATAGCAATATCTTTCGATTTTAAACCTTCAGCTCTCAGTCCATGTAATACTTTTTTGGCTACGGAACAGAGTTCTTCATAGCTAATTTCTGTTTGTTCTCCATCATTTTCAATATATATAATCTTTTTATGTGGAAAACATTTTGCGGAATTAAGTAATAAATCGCTTAATGTTTTGGGCACAAAGTGCATCGGTTGTTCGCTTGGTATCCCATAACATATAGATAACTTTTTATTATTCTGGTTTTGATCGGAAATCGCACTTTCCTTTTCATACCCCGGGTTAGCGGGTGCTTTCTCAACAGGGAGCAAGTTGCGCAAGCTCAATGAAAGTTGCTTTACCTCTGGCTCTATTAATACACCGGCTATTTCATATACACCTTCGATCTTCCTTAACTCATTTTCGTATTCACCGATAATGCTTATCCCGGGAGCAACCACACCGTCCAGAGCACTTTGATCCACATCGCCATACTGATCAACGGGGATAAAAGGAATGGGCACATAGGCATCCGGAAGCATAAATGAAGGGAAAATGCCCTCCATATATGAGTGCAATGCGTATGCACTAAAATCCTTGTCCGATGCAATATAGGCTACAACTTTCCTGGTCCCTTCGGATCCTTGACGTAAACTAACAACTACTTCTTTACATCCTGTTTTTTCGCTGATCGCTTTTTCAATAGTATTAAAATCCACGTATTTGTCATTAATTATGGCATTAGATTTTTTCGCGCCAAATGAATGAAAAAAACCCTGGTGATTTATCTTTGCTTTAATCCCGGTCCTTATAAGTCTTATGTCATTTTCAATATCCAGATAATCACGCTTTTCGAAAGCTATTACGGGTAAGGACTCATGCAGACATAATTCACCCAGCATGCCTTCAGCAGCGGGAAAACCGATAACATCAAATAGTCGCGCATTTTCCTTATATAAAAACGCTGCGTGCTGCTGGCTATCACTTACGCGTTCCGAGGACGCACCCTCGGCAACGGGAACAAGGCTTGATGGAATACGATACAAGTAACGTAAATTTAACGGATGATTGCGATTGGCTGTAATGGAGTCAAAACCATCCACATCACAGAGCACCAATCGCATGTGATCTATCTTGGCAATTAATGGAAGCTTACTCAACGAGACCCGAGTCACCGTAACTTCATTCAGACTGTAAACGGAATTTCTTTCGATAGCATTAGAAAATTTGATTTTTCCTGCATGGGCTAAATACCAGAATATATCTTCGACTGAATTAAATTCATCAATTGATTTCGATACAAGGCATACATCATCGGGTTGCAATTCATAGTTCAGCTGCATCCAACCGATGGACTTGGCTATATCAACTTGGGTTACAATTGCTTTAGCTTCTGCGGGAAAATAATTATATACCAGGTGTCCATTGCCTATTTGTACAGGCAAAGCCTGGCCAGCATATGCAGAGACCATCTCCCACTCAGAATCAATAAATAGAACGGGGCAACCAAGGTTTTTTATGTCAGATTGACTACGACTATCAGCAACTACAAGGCTAACATTATTTTCGTTGATAATAGCGTTGATACATTTATCAGGGGCATTTCCATATATAGGCACACAGATTTTTCCAGCCTTTATAACACCCAATAGAACCACCAACAAATCCACAGAGGGCGAAACGGCTACGGCAATATTATTTCCTGTTGACCCAGTGTGCTCAATAAAATATTGAGCTAACTGGTTGCTTCTATAATCAAGGGCCTTAAACGTAAGACTAGCGTCATCATCAGCTGCAACAACGGAATCGGGGGTTGATTTAAGTCTTTGGTTAAAACGACTTAAAATATCAGGGTAGTTTTCGTATGAATCACGTCGTTTTATGAAACTGGAGTAATCATCAGTCTCTTTATAATCCAAACAGGATAATCTTGCGATTTTTTCCAGCGGTCTGTCCGCTATGTTTTTCAGGATGGAATTAAACTGCTCAATTAACTTATCTATTGTTTCGAACTCAAACAGTTCCGAACTGTAAGTCAGGTTCACATTTAAATTGTCAGGGGTATCGAAAAATTCGACCATAAAGTCGAACTCGGTCGATAGCCTTGGGATCTCCAGCTGGGAAATATCCAATCCTTCAAGTGCCATTCCATTCCTTGAAACATTCTGCATTACCATTAGTACTTGAAATAACGGCGTGTAAGCAAGGCTTCGTTTTGGAGCCAGCTCGTCCACAACCCGCTCAAATGGCACATCTTTATTAGAAAACGCATTTAGAAAAGACGATTTTACTTGTGCCAAAAATTCACAAAAATTCAACTCATAACTAATGGTTGATCGAATTACCAAGGTATTGGAAAAAAGACCAATTAGTTTTTCCAGTTTAGGATGGGTTCTATTTGCAGAAGGAGTTCCGATAGATATATCTGACTCGCCAGTCACCCTGGACAAAAGCAGCTGGAAAGAAGCCATCAGCAACATAAATAAACTACATTCATTCGCTTGACTTAACTTTCTCAGATCATTAACTAATGACCTATCTATGGCAAAATGCCGGGAAGCGGCGCCGTAGCTGCGATTCTCCGGCCGCTTATGATCGTATGGAAAACTCAGGAAAGAAGGCGCACCCGCCAGATTTGATTTCCAATAAGCCAGCTGCTTTTCCTCAAGCGCTTGCTCCAACCTGCGTTTATTCCAATAAATATAATCCTTATATTGGACAGGCAGGTCAGCAAGGTTGGCTGGTGTATTATTTAAAAATGAATTGTACAAAACAGCAATTTCGGTTTCCAATACCTCTAACGACCATCCATCGGCAACAATGTGATGCAAAACAGAAACCAGGATATGCTCGATCTCAGATACTTTTAATAAAATAACCTTGAATAGCGGGCCGTTTTGCAAATCAAATTTTTTCTTTGACTCCGCCAAAATAAATTCATTAATTTCTTTTTGTTGCTGCGGCGCAACATTACCATTAACCGGAATTATCGATAGCTCAAATAAGGAATGTTCTTTGAATGCTTGCACAGGAAGCCCATCCCTTTCGTAGAAAGAGGAACGCAACACCTCGTGTCTTTTAACAACCTCATTGATTGCCGCCGCTATAGCTGAATAGTTTAAATTGCCTGCCAGGCGTAAAGCGGAGACGATGTTATACGCACTACCTACTCCATCGATTTTTTCAGCAAACCAGATTCGTTGTTGCGAATCCGACAAAATAAACTCATTGCCATCAAACTTTTCATTAATTAACTGGATTTCCAAACCAGAGTTTTTCTGGTTTTTTATTTTATTAATTAATGCCTTCCTTTCTTCAATACTTAAAGAAGATATGTTTTTTGGTTTATTTTCCATATTTTTCACACAAAGTTTGAGGAGGTAGAAATTTCCAGCCACAACCACTCGCACCATAAGTTAGGGCAATGAGCCACGTCATTATGATGCGGATTGTGCAGCTTAATTTTTAAACTAAAAGGTTAACGTCAATCATCGCGAGTGGAGAATTATATTTCAGCGAGAAGGGATTCAACGCCCTCTTCCAAAATTTTCATTTGATTTTCAAGCACACGCCTTGACAACTTTTCTATTGTTGCAGCCTCATACAGATCCTGTACCTGTAATTCGATACCGGTATTCTCTTCTATACGGACCATTATTCGAGAGGCTGTTAACGACTGCCCACCCAAATCAAAATAATTATCGTGTATCGCAATATCTTTTTTACCAAGCAAATCCTCCCATATTCTTAGTATTATATTTTGTATTTGGGCGATGTCTGAATCAAAATGGCAGTTGTAACTTTCAATTGCCTCTGCTTCACCTTTTTCCGGGGGTTCTACGAATTGATTGTCGAACGCAATCAGGGATTTGTGCTGTGGTGGGTCAATCCAATACGGCTTTCTTTCGAAAGGATATGATGGAAGCGAAATTCTAATTCTCTTTTCGTCACCATAAATCAATTTCCAATTGACGTCTGTACCCGACAACCAGTCACTTTCCAGTTTTTTACAGAGCGACGGCAAATCTTTTATCCCTTCATTGCCAATGTCTGCAATATTGCCTGGGGCTTTAGACCTTCTCGCATCAATTCCACTAACGGCATCCACATTGCTGCTTTCGATGGAAAGCAATACTTCTTTAATGTCGCCCCCCCTCAGCACTAGTCTAAATGAAAAATCCTCCCTTCCATTTTGCAAGGTGTAGGCAACGTCAGCTAAATTAGCGTTTGGATTTTCAATTAGATATGACTTAAAATTCTTTACAACAAGTGAAAGCGCACCTTTGGATTTTGCGGACAGCGGAAACAGATGCGTTTTAATATCGGATTCACTTACACGAGGTTTTGGAGGCTGCTCCAAAATTAGATGTGCATTTGTTCCGCCTATGCCGAATGAACTTACTCCCGCACGTAGTGGGAAATCAGTTACCTTCCAATCCATTAATGTCTTATTAAAGTAGAAACAGCTGTTGTTGAAGTCGACTTCAGGGTTTGCATTTTCAAAATGCAAGCTTGGTGGTATTTTTTCATTCTTTAAAGCGAGAATTACCTTAATTAAACTTGCCATGCCTGCAGCTGTCTCCAAATGGCCTATATTCGTTTTTACAGACCCCAGTGCGCAAAATTGCTTTTTTTGCGTGGCACTTGAAAAAGCACCCTGTAAAGCTTCAAATTCAATAGGATCCCCCAACTGTGTGCCCGTGCCATGCGCTTCTATATAGGAAATGCTTTCCGGGTCAACTTCAGAAAAAGCCAGGGCTTCCGATATTACTTCCTGTTGCCCCTTAACCCCCGGCGCGGTAAAACCTACCTTCGCTGCCCCGTCATTATTAATCGATGATCCTTTAATTACAGCATGGATAGTATCTCCATCCCTTAGGGCATCTTCCAGACGTTTCAGCACAACAACACCGACACCACTGCCAAAGATTGTACCTTTCGCCCTTTCATCAAATGCCCTGCAATGTCCATCCGGAGAGTTTATGCTGCCTTGCTCATAGTAATACCCGGTTTGAGGGACATTCAATTTAACAGCACCGGCGACAGCTATATCACAGTCATACGCAAGAAGACTTCTATATGCCTGGTGTGTCGCTACCAATCCTGTCGAGCACGCCGTATCAACGGCCATAACAGGACCTGTGATATCCAACTTATAGGCAATCTGTGTTGCCGCGTAACATTTATCATTGCCGATTAAAAGTGGGTACATACCCATGGATTCAATCAGATCCGTACGCGGCAACAAGTTATTCAGCAGATATCCATTCATGCCAATACCAGCATACAGGCCAATTTTGGCTTTGGTTTTGCCCGGCGCATAGCCAGCATTTTCCAACGCGGTATATACATTTTCGATCAATAAACGATGTTGCGGATCGGTGATCTCCGCTTCTCGAGGAGTAAAGCTGAAAAAATCAGCATCAAACAGATCTACACCTTTTAACAGCGAAGCTTTCTTAACATATTTGGGATCATTTAAATGCTCTTTATTAACACCTACGTTGAGCAGCTGCGCATCCGAGAGTTCAGTTATTGATTCAACGCCCTTTACCAGGTTATCCCAATATGATTCCGGATTTTCTGCACCGGGGAAATTGCATGCCAAGCCAATAACAGCAACACTTTGAAATGGAATGGATTCGTCGTGGTTTTCCATTAAGCCTTTTCTCCAATCAGCTTCCTTTGTTTTATAAGAGCAGATTTTTGTTTCTGCATTCGTTCATCTATACCCGAATCTTCTTTCAGGATTTGCTGGCTAATTCCGATGAATGAAGCTAACTCATGAATGGTTGTGTATTTAAACATATCAATAATGGATATTTTTTTATCAAACAAAGTTGATAATTTTTTATGTACCCTGACAATTAATATTGAATCACCACCTAATTCAAAAAAGTTATCATAAACGCTAATATTTTCTACGTGCAAGTATTCCTTCCATAAATCAACAATCTTTTTCTCTACTTCATTGCTGGGTAATACGTGGCGCTTCTCCTCAATTTCCGGCAAATCTATAGTTGCTAACGATTTCCTGTCGACCTTTCCGTTGGCGGTCAACGGTATGGCTTTTATTGGAACAAACACAGAAGGTACCATATATTCTGGCAAGCGCTGCCTGAGGACCTGCTGTATTTCATCGCTATCCCTGCTGTTCTGTTTGTCGGGTAAAGATAACGGGCCATCTTGAATCCATTTTTCCGTTCGCTGGGGGTTAATACGACCACCGACCATACTATGGATGACAACCTGCCCTTCATCTAACCGCAGCGCTTCGCTCACCCTTTTGGAAAGGTAACCTACCGGAGCTAAGCCAATTAAATTCAATGGCGCTTTTTCCATTAAAATTTGGCCCATGTAGCCAGCTTCTATAAATGCAAATTCTTTTGCCTTTTCGGCTCCATAAATGGTTGCGATTACATTAAGGTCGCCCACCATAAATAATGAGAAAGCCGCGTCATCATACATGTAAGGGTTTTCGCCGACGCCGTAGCAGCCCCTGTTAATTGCGTCTTCGTTGTTCACTTCAACAAGCGCATGATCTGCAGGATGATAGTAATAGATACCTCCTTCGATCCCCTCTATCCTGCCTGCCTTAACGTGCAAATAAATTCTGACTGCATGTAAACTACCGGCCGACGGATATAAATGCTTGGGCAAAGGCTCATCGTCTAATTTGAGCTGGGACAATGTGCTGATCAAGCCATTGAAATCTGCTCTGGAAATCTCATCCTTCAGATATTGTCGATAGCTTTGACGTCTTATAAAGGTGCTATTATCCAGCTGTGGCGGGGGAAGGGTAATTGTCCTTTCATTGCTCTTTGACTGGCGTAGCCCGGGCTGGCTTATCTTAAAATTTGTCAGTTCAATTTTATTCGTTGTGATATCAGTAAAGCCCTCTTCCTGAACGACATAAGCAACGAGTTTTGTTTTATTTTTACTGCCCTGGTTTCCAAGGGCAACGACAACGGCCTCTTTAATACCGACCTGTTCTTTTAATACAGATTCAATTTCACCTAACTCTACCCTGTTTCCATTAATATTTACCTGGAAATCATTTCTTCCTAAAAATTCAATATTACCGTTAGGAAGATATCGTCCCAGGTCACCGGATTTATACAGACGCTGTTTTGTTAACGGGTGCTCTATAAATAAAGAGTTAGTCTTCTCGGGATCATTCAAATATCCCCTGGCTAAACCATCACCAGCAATATATAGCTCACCCGGAACCCACAATGGGCAGGTTTTCAACGCATGATTAAGAATATGTATTTCCTGGTTATCCAGCGCAGTCCCATACGGAATACTGTCTAATTGACAATCTTGCGGATCAATAATATGGGTAGCTGACCATATAGAGCATTCCGTAGGACCGCCGGCGCTGATCACCTGAACCCCAGGCCAAAGTTTCAACATCCGCTCCGGCAACTTCGGGGGAATCCAATCGCCACTCATCATTGCCAACCGCAGCTCATTAAAGTTTTCTTCTGGATTATCCTCAATATAATCAACCAGAATTTGCATTAAGGCGGGAACAGTATTCCAGAACGTGATGTTATGTTGTTTAATTAAATTAACCCAATGTGCGGGATTCCTTGATGTGCCAGCGTCCGGAATAACTAGCGTGGCACCACTGGAAAGCGTGCCAAAAAGATCATAAACAGACAAATCAAAATTTAAAGCCGAGAGGCCAATAACACGATCTCCACTGCCCAGTGAATATCGACGATTAATATCCAATATGGTATTAACGGCACCTCTATGCGGAATCATCACTCCTTTAGGTACGCCGGTTGAGCCAGAGGTATAAAGCACATAAGCCAAGTCATCAAATTTTTGCAGGGGCTCCAATTTCTGCGCAGGTACAGGTTCGGGTAAACCATCAATGCAAATGACCTTGACATCGGGAGGAAAAACCAGGTTTTCAGCTAAAGCAGATACCGTCAAGGCAACCGACGCATTACTATTTTTTAGCAAATAATGCAGCCTATCCTGCGGAATACCAGGATCGATTGGTAGATATGCCGACCCTGCAAAGAGGATTCCCATCACCGCGACGACTTGATATACACTTTTGTCCATAACAACCGCGACCAAATGATTAGGCCTGCATCCCTTTTCCCTGAGATCAACAGCTAACGAGACAGAACGATTGTATAGCTGGCGATATGTAAAACTTTTTTCGGACGAAACCACCGCTATTTGATCAGGGTTGATACTGACTTGTTTTTCAAAAAGCGTTTGTAACAGATCTTCTTCTAATGGTTTCCTGGTTTGATTAACCAGTTTCAGTGCTTCGGCCTGGTCATCGGGAAGCAATAGCGGGGCAATGTCCATGTCCCAAAGCTTTTCATCTGCCGCTAAGCGCGTCAGCATTTTGCAATAAGACTCAAACATCGAATCTAATAAACCGTTGGGAAACAAGGATTCCACGGTATCCCAATTGAAGCGAAGCATTCCATTCCATTCCATCACCTGGTGATCCAGCCACACTTGTGTTGTTTGGCTAATACCGTATCCCTCTTCGCCAATAGCTTTGGAATTGGAGTTTTCATGTTTAAGGGATCTGACTCCCAAGGTACTGGTAAAAACCACCGGCATCGAGACTTGTGAACCATGTCTTCTCGTCATTTCACGCAGAACAGAAATAGCTCCACAAAATCTATTATCCAGGTCTTCCCACAATTGCTGCTGAATTCGTTTGATACGTCCAGTGATTGTAGAAGTTTCTGCGTTATTGATCTCCAACAGCGTCAGGGAAGTGAAATCTCCTACTATTTCATTAACCTGTTCGTGCGCGGGGTGGCGATTATACAGTGTCAAATTAATTGTAAAATGTGGCGACCTGCTCCATAAAGCCAGTATTTCAGAAAATATTCCCATCAATACTGCTGAGGGAGTTACGCCTAATTTAATCGCCTTATTCTTAATAACGTTCCATTTATCTGCTTCTAATTGGTATGTTCTGCGCTTGAATTCAGGGTTGGTGACCTTCTCCGGTGATAGGGCTAGAGGAAGTTGAGGTGAAGGCGGCAAACCATCTATTCTGTCAAACCAATAATTACGACATTTATGGAAAATTTCCGAATCTTTAATTTTTTCTTCTGCGATCACATAATCACGGAAAGATAAATCCAGCTTTGGAAGTTCCAACTCAGGATTTTGGTAGAACATCAACCACTGCTCAATAAGCATATTGATGCTCCAGGCATCAGCAATGAGAATATCAATGCTAAAACACAACCTGAAGCCTTCAGGCTTTGAGCGAATAGCACGTATTTCAAACAGCGGCCATTGCTCCAGGGAAATGACATTATGAGACATCTCCTTCCTGACATTTTCTTGCAACAAACGAATATCATCTGGAGACTTGTCAACAACATCCAATACTTCAAATGTATATTCAGGTACCTTTTCCAGAATTTTTTGTTCGCTGGAAGAAAGCACAACGGCCCGAAGCATATCGTGTCTGTTTACCAGTTTATTCCAGGCTTTATTGAACGCTGCAATTTCCCCTGAATATATTTCTATTTCAAGATAAATATGCGTGGAATTATCCCCTAATGAAAATACTCCGGTGCGGCCAAGCCAATAAGCATGCTGGATATCATTTAATGGGAATGGTTCATGACGGTTTTTCAGATCCGGAATAATTCTGTCCATGCTACTGCGGGAAACTTTCCGTTTCTCCGGGACAACTTCCTCAGCAAGCGAGGGGAATTCTTTTGCGATGTCTTCAGCAAGCAATCTTACTGTTGGATTCATGAACAAGCGGCTAAGTGTGACATCGACATCGAACTTATCAATTATCAAATCAATCAAAAGTAACGCCTGAAGCGAATTGCCACCCAACTCAAAGAAATTATCAAGGACACCTATCCTGTCAATTTCAAAAGATCGCTCCCACAGTAAAACCAACTCCCTTTCCAACGAGTTCCGGGGCGCTTCGAAGTCATCATTTAACTCTGGCCTCGGATGAAAGTTTTTGGTATCTGTCGAACAAATTATTGAGTTTGATAGAGTAGAGTCTACATCAGCGACTTGCTTCTGGGCATCAATCCAATAACGTTCAGGTTGCAACGGATAGGACGGCAAATGAACTCTTCGGCGAGGTGAGTTATTATGAAACTTGTCCCAATTAATCTTCACCCCGGATAACCAAATTCTCCCGATAGACCGGGCTAGAAATTCAGAATCATTACAATTGTTTTCGCGATGGCGAATTGTTGGGATAGCTCGGCACAAGTCGCCAATATCGTGTTCATTGACCATTCCCAATAAGGCCTGGCCGGGGCCAACCTCCAAAAACACGTTGGTGGAGTTATTCACCAATGTTTCGATCCCCTTGGAAAAAAGAACGGCTCCGCGCAGATGGTTCACCCAATAGTCGGGAGATGTAGCCTGCTCCGCCTGTATCCACTCACCAGTGACATTTGAAACATACGGTATTTGGGGAGTATTTAGTGATATGGCTTTTACTTTAGCCTTAAAAGCATCCAATATAGGATTCATCATTTCCGAATGAAATGCATGAGACGTACGCAAAAGCTGACTTTTAATGCCTCTTTCATCCAGCTGTTGATATATTGAATCGATAAGTGCGCCCTCACCGGAAATGACGCACGATTTAGGCGAGTTAATCGCCGCAAAATCGTAGTCTCCGGATAAAATAGATTTGAGCTCTTCTCGCGATTGCCTTACAGCCAACATTTTCCCGGCGGGCAATTCCCGGATCAGGGCTCCCCTCGCTGAAACCAACAGCAAAGCATCCTCCAGTGTAAACACTCCGGATATACATGCGGCAACATATTCACCGATACTATGGCCAATCATAGCTTTAGGTAGAAAGCCCCAGTGGATAAGCAATTTTGCTAAAGCGTACTCCACGGAAAAAATCAATGGCTGGGTGTAATGTGTTTGATTTATCAACGCTGACGCATCTTCAGTATCGGAGACCGGAAATAACGCAGACTTTAGATCTATGTTGGCAACTGCTGAAACAATAGCAAAACATCGATCAAGCTCTTTCTTGAATACACTCTCCTGTTGGTATAAATCCTTTGCCATTTGAGGGTATTGGCTACCCTGACCGGGAAACATGAAGACAAGGCGTCTTTCACTTCGATCATGTTTATCCGTCAAAACACGCTCGGCTTTGGCCCTCAGCATGTCAATAGCTTGTTCGCGCTTCTGACAGACAACAACACGGCGATGTTCAAACTCTTTACGACCAATCTGGAGGGTATGCACCACATCCGTCAAATTCACGCCAGGGCTGGATTCCAAATAATCAGCCAGATTGATTGCGATTTTGTTTAGTGCAGACTCAGTCTTGGCTGAGAGCGTCATAACTTTCCAGCTATCTGACTCCTCGGAAGAAAATGTTTCCGGATAGCTCTCCAATATTAGATGGGCATTAGTTCCACCAATTCCAAAGGAGCTGACGCCAGCTCTCAACGGTTCATGTTGATTCCACTCTTTCAACTCGGCGTTCACATAAAATGGGCTATTCTCAAAATCTATTTCCGGGTTAGGCTTTTTGAAATGCAAGCTTGCAGGTATTTTTTTATTTTTCATCGCAAGCACTGTTTTGATCAAACCGGCAATTCCTGCTGCGGTATCCAGGTGGCCAATGTTTGTTTTAACAGAACCAATTCCGCAAAAGTGCTTTTTATCGGTGAATGCACCAAAAGCTTCTGACAGTGCGGCAACTTCTGCAGGGTCACCAATCGGTGTACCCGTGCCATGTGCTTCGACATACGTTATCGAATCCGCGGGAACATCAGCAATCGCAAGTGCCTCGGCGATTACTTCAGATTGCCCCTGAATACTGGGAGCGGTATAACTCATTTTCATAGTGCCATCATTATTGATCGCACTTCCAAGAATCACAGCATCGATTGAATTACGATTGGCAATCGCATCGTCCAATCGCTGTAATGCAACAAGGCCCAGTCCACTGGAGTTCATAGTCCCGCGACCGTCGGCATCGAACGCACGGCAATGGCCGTCAATAGATTCGATCCCGCCCTTGTAATAGTAATGGCCAAGCTTTTGGGGAACACCGATTGAAACAGCTCCCGCAATCGCTATATCACACTCACCATTGAGTAAGCTCTGAACAGCCATGTGAACTGCAACTAGCGAAGTTGAACACGCCGTTTGAATACTGACACTGGGGCCCGTTAAATTCAGTTTGTATGATGTCCAGGTACTTAAAAAGTCTTTGTCGTTGAGGATTTTTGTTTGAAACGCTTCACCAGATTTAATTGTGCTTCGATTTTTTGCAAAATTGAAAATGTAGCTATTCATTCCCATGCCGGAAAAAACACCTATTTTCCCAGTATATCTATCGGCATCGTACCCTGAATTCTCAAGTACCTCCCATGCACACTCCAAAAAGAAGCGGATCTGAGGGTCCATCATTCTTGCTTCAGAAGGGGAGCAGTTAAAAAATTTAGCATCGAATTTATCGATGTCATCCAGGACAAATCCTTTTTTAACAAGGTTCTCGTCATTAATACGAGATTCAGGGATTCCAGACTCTAACAGATCCTCATCAGTAAAATCTGACAATGACTCCACGCCATTTTCCAGATTACTCCAAAATTCCTTTAGCGTCTTTGCTCCTGGAAAACGACCAGCCATTCCAATAATTGCTACTTTATTTTCATTTCCCATTGTATGTTTTTAACCTCATTGCATATGGCTTGATAAATTAATACTGTCAATTTCTAACCGAATAAATATTAAGTTGTAACGGCATCCTCATTAGCTTCATACCTGATTTTTTGCTTCATTCTTAGTCTTCGGGATTCAGCTCGCTTTCTGGCGTCGTTATACGATGGACGTTCCACATCAGACTGCCCCAGATATCTCGACATGCTTTCGATGGTGGGATGCTTGAATATTTCAATAATACCAACCTCCCTATCCAGCAATTTTTCCAATTCAATTTTCATGTGTGCAATTAAAAGGGAATTGCCACCTATTTCAAAAAAGTTATCGTAGATACCTATATTTTCTTTCTGTAAAAGGGTTTTCCATATTAAGGAAATCTGAATTTCCATTTCGCTAGTGGGTGCAGATTTTACAGGGTCGTGAGCCGCTGAATCCCCTGTAGCTTTTAAGGCTGGCAGGTTATTCCGATCAATTTTTCCATTAGGGGTCAAAGGTATATGCTCAAGAAAAACAAAATCCCGGGGAATCATGTACTCCGGCAAACGATCAATCAAATGGAGTTGAATGTCCGCAATTGAAAGCTCATCCTTCAATTCATTCTTTGTTTGCGCAATGTAAGCCACCAATCTTTCATCGCCAGATGAAGACTTATTCACAGTAACAATTGCCTCCAATATTCCTGGGATATCCAGGATATTCTGCTCAATCTCCGCGGTTTCAATGCGGAAACCTTTATACTTGACCTGGAAATCCGCACGGCCTAAATATTCTATATTTCCATCGGAGTGATATCTGGCCCTGTCACCTGTTTTATACATTCTTCCACCGGGCTCGCCCCAGGGATCTGGCATATAACGGTCAGCGGTTAATCCCGGACGATTCCAATATCCTCGTGTAACACCTTCGCCGGCAATGTACAGTTCTCCAGGAACACCGACAGGAACTAACATAAAATTGGCGTCGAGCACGATTAATTTAGTATTGGCAATGGGGCCGCCAATGCGGACATCATTTGCAGTGATTTTTCTAACACCTGACCATACCGTAGTTTCGGTAGGGCCATACATATTAAAGATTTCACCATCACCCAGGATATCCGCATATTCACTCACCAGATTAGCGGGTATAGCTTCCCCACCCATAAACAACCGCTTCAGGTTCTGGCACGACTTCCTGCCTTCGGGGTAATTCATTAGCATTTTGGCAAAGGACGGTGTGCACTGTAGATGATCTACCTTGTATTGCGCCATTAAATCAACAGGTGAAGAAACCTGATTTTTATTTTTAAAATTAAATTGGGCAACATGAGCATTTGTTAACAAACGAAGTTGATTGATATTCCTGAAGCCCGTTATGGTATTTTCGTCATCCACACCAAAATCAATCAGGCATGCAATTTCGTCAACGCCACTCTGATGTATCTTTTGTACCATCTGCAAACAGCTTTCTTTAGTGCCAAACAATGCACTTGATTCAAAATAACGGTGAAAGCCAGCCTCCACAATTGCATCTTCATCAACATTGGTATTGAGGCCCTCACTTTCAGCGACAGCTTTAAGCAAACCAACGGAATTTTTTAAGTACGTTTTAAACGGCGATTTCACCAGGCTTTTAACATCATCTACATTGTCGCCAATGTATGTATGCACCATAAGGGTTACAATTCCTTTGCCGGCATCGAAACCATTTTCCGCCAGGGAAGACCGGTATATATTAATGTTGTTTTTCAGGTCGTTTAGATTTTGCCCCAGTAAATGGGTCAAAATATTTGCACCAATCGAGCCAGCATACCGATAGGTTTCCGGATTACCTGCTGTTGTAATCCAGGTTGGCAGCTCAGGTTGCACAGCCCTGGGACGAACAGTGATATCTATTTCTTCACCATTTCCCGCTGTGCATTTGATAGATTCTCCTTTCCATAAAGCCTGCACTTGTTGAACATGCTTTCTCAGTACTTCATGCCGTTTTTTAAAATTTTCCGGAGCAAAAACAAAATCGTTAAAATGCCAACCCGAGGCAAAAGCAACCCCCACCCTTCCTTTGCTCAGGTTATCGATCATTGACCATTCTTCCGCAATCCTGATCGGATTATGTAATGGGGCAACAATACTACCCGCGCGAATACCAACATTACTCGTTATGGTGGAAATCGCCGATGCCGCGACGGATGGATTTGGAAATTGTCCGCCAAAGGTATGGAAATGCCGCTCAGGAACCCAAACCGACTCGAATCCATTCTGATCGGCAAATTTTGCACCTTCAACAAGCAACTTATATTTGTCAGTATTTTTTTGCTCGTCAGCGGCAAAGTAGAATAAGCTAAATTTGGGCGGGGTAACTTTATCCCCAGTACCTATATCATCAGTGCCTATATCGCTTCTTCTCCATGATTGCGTTTCCCTGATACCGCCTTGTGGCAATTCCGGCATAAGAATTACTTTCATTCCATTCGCTAATGTCCAAAACAATTCCAAAACGGATATATCAAATGAAATACTGGTAACCGACAACCAGACCGGACGGGGATTTATATCTGAATTTTTTGAATTTGAGGTGTAATTAAGATTTATATTTTTATCCAATCCCTTAAAGAAATTGATCACATTATAATGGGAAACCATGACTCCTTTTGGCTTACCGGTAGTCCCGGAGGTATAAATCATATATGCAATGTTTTTTGAACTAACGGTGGATGTTAATTCAAAAAATTCATCACCCAGGAAATCTACCCTCTTATCAATACAGAATGTAGGTATATTTTCTTGTTGAAAAATCAATTCCAGATCGGAATGCGTTAGTATAAATTTTAACTCCGCGTCCGCTGCAACCAGAGATAAACGTCCTATCGGGTAGGCAGGATCCAGAGGAACATAGGCACCACCAGCCTTTAGGATTGCAAATAATGAAACAACCAAATCTATAGAACGCCCCAGGCAAACACCAACCTTCACATCTGGCCCAACACCTTTCCTTTGAAGAGCCCTGGCCAATTGGTCGGCACGGTTATCCAGTTCCTCATAGGAAATCGATTCACCTTCGAAGATTATTGCGATTTCGCTCGGGCTTGATTTCACCTGCTTTTCGATAAGTTGATGTATGCATGCATCCTTTTCAAGTTCGATTTCCGTATCATTCCATTGCGTTATAACCAGATTTTCTTCTTTTTGGTCAAGCAATGAAATATTCTCAATTTTTACATTTACATTTTTACACACACTCTCAATGATATTGTGAAAGTGATTTAATAACTGATCGATTGTTTCGCCTTTAAATAGATCTACATTATATTCAATGCCACCTGATAACGTCCCTTCTGATTCATTAAAGGTGAGTGTTAAATCATATTTTGATATATCGTTAGGCACCGGGCATCTAGATACCTCAAGGCCAGCCATATCAATATTTTCAACCGGAAAATTGTTGAAAATCACCATAACCTGAAATAATGGCGAATGACTTAAACTCCTTTTTGGACTTAGCTCCTCAACAAGCTGTTCAAACGGTATATCTTGATGCAGATCAGCACTAATAACTGTTTGCTTCACCTCTTCCAGTAGTAATGTGAACGCTTTGTTACGATCCAGATTTGATCGCAACACGACTGTATTCATAAAGAATCCAATTACATTTTCGAGCTCCCTCTTCCGTCTGTTTGCCATAGTCGTGCCAACAACCACATCTGTTTGACCAGAGTAACGAGACAACAAAACTTTGAATGCAGCCAACAAAGTCATAAAAAGCGTGGATTGATTGGCTTTGTTGAAACTCAGCAGCCGCTCATACAAAACGGAATCAATCCGGAAGCTTTTTGTTTGACCCCGGTATTTTTGTTCAGGCGGCCTGGGAAAATCTGTAGGTAACTCCAATAGAGTTGGAATGCCATTTAGTTGATGTTTCCAATAGTCTGTAAGTCGTTTTGCATCTTCCCGCTTTGCCCATTCTATCTGCCAATTCGTATAATCAGCGTATTGAACTGTGAGGTTCGGCAGCTCGGGAGACCGGATCAAAACCAGAGAATTGTATATCTCAATGAGGTCTCTTGATAAAACACCTAACGACCATCCATCCGAAATTACATGGTGCATGGTAATCATGAGAACATTGTCATTCTCACCCACCCTTACCAGGAGAAAGCGATACAAGGAAGACTCAAAAATGTTGAATATTTTTTTTGCTTCCTGCTGCAATATTTGCATCAGTTCGCTTTCCCGTGATTCAACTTGAGCGGAGTCTATATTTATTCTCGCCATAGCCAATTCACCATTGGAGGATATGGTTGAATAAAAATCTCCGTCTTTTTGTGTAAAAGTAGTTCTGAAGCTTTCATGCCTATCAACAAGCTGGGAAAGTGCTTGTTGCAGGGCTTCAAAATTCATCTTCCCCTTAAACCGGAAAGCAAGTGGAATGTTATAGCTGGATGATGGCCCTTCCATCTGCTGCATAAACAGGAGTCGCCGCTGTGAAAAGGAGACAGGAAGAATATTTTCCTTATCTACATTTGCAAGGGGAATATCATCTGATGATTGTTGCCCGGAAGACTTCAGGATCGCGATAATTTCCGACTTTTTTTCAACCAGAAAACTTTTCAGCTCAGGTGTCAAACTTCCCTGTGGCCCATTAAATCGCAGCTTTTCTCCTTCTAACCAAAGACGGATTTCTCTTTTCCTAAGCTCTTTAAACAACGATTGAATATCTTTCATAATTCCCCAGTCTCAAAGGCTTGATCTTCGTAATTTGACAAAACGTTAATATCTTTATTATTTGACTCCGAGATCCACAAACTAAAATCTATAAAGTCAGAAAGGCCCTCAAGATCCGGGTGTTGAAAGATATCTTTCATGGAGATATTTAAACCAAATGATTCATTTATTTTTACCGACAACTGAACAACGAGCAGTGAATGGCCGCCCAACGCAAAGAAGTCGCCATTCAAACTAATCTCTTTCTTCAGCAGCGATTTCCAAATATCGGCCAATGCTTTTTCAGTTTTTGTTTTCGGCGCAACATAAGCGCTGCTTTCATCCATATCATCAGGTTCTGGCAGTCCTTTTCTGTCTATTTTTCCGTTGGAGGTTAATGGCATCTGCTTCAGAAAAATAAACCGGGAGGGAACCATATGCGGCGGCAAGGATGAAGTAACGGCGATTTTCAACTGGGAAGATTCCAGTTTTACCTGGTCATTACCCGTTATATAAGCAATTAACAATTGCTCGCCATTTTTAGCGTTATGCAGCTTTAATACTGCCTCCTCCACCCCGGGCATACTTGCAATACAGTTTTCTATTTCGCCTAATTCAATACGAAACCCCCTTAACTTAACCTGATGGTCATTTCGTCCAATATAGTCAAGTTCGGCATTGGGAAGATATCGAACAACGTCACCCGTTTTATAGAGGCGATCGCCCGGCGGACCAAAGGGTGATGGAATATACCGCTCCGCAGTTAAATCAGGACGCCCCAGATATCCCCGACTTACACCGGCACCTCCTATGTAAAGCTCGCCTGATACACCGACAGGAACTGGTTGAAGGGATTTGTCCAGAACATAACACTGGGTATTGGAAATCGGCTTCCCGATTAGTGGCTTTTCCGGAACTTTTTTGGAAACCAACGACCATGTGGAGTAAGTGGTGTCTTCAGAAGGCCCATAAAGGTTGTAAACTTTTTCAACCTCTTTTTGTTCGTATATTTTATCCACTAATTTTCTGGATAGCGGCTCACCCGCTAAATTTACAACTTTCACAGAGGCAGGCAGATTCTGGACCTTTAAAATAGCATCAATTGCGGATGGGACTGTATTCACTAACGTGACCAATTCGCGATTGGGCATTGTTAGCAGTTCAAGGGCATTTTCCACAAGCAATACTGTTCCACCACAAATAAGTGGCAGGAATATTTCAAAGACAGATAGATCAAAGCAAATAGATGTGGATGCCAAGGTACCTTCCAGTTCATCCACTGTGTATTTTTCAAGACCCCAGGAAAGCATCGCCACCGCATTTGCATGAGTAATTGCAACGCCTTTTGGCCGCCCCGTTGATCCGGATGTATAGATAACATACGCCAGATTTTCTGGTGAGGCGGCATGTTTGCAGAGTGTAGAAGGGTATTTTTCAAGGAGATGTACATTCTCATCCAGCAAAAATAACTGTGTTTCCTTCAACATCGAATTCGCGAAATGCTTTTCAACAACGGATCGTTCCGTTAATAAAACTTTGGGGGATGAATCACCCAGGATTAATTGAATCCTTTCGCGGGGATAATTTGGGTCGATCGGGACATAAGTACCGCCAGCCTGAAGAACAGCTAACATAGCTACTAACATTGAAGCTGAGCGGTTGAGGCAGACTCCAACACGGGTTTCCGGGCCTACATTTTCAGATACAAGGTAATAAGCGAGCTGATTTACCCTACTGTGCAATTCACTGTATGTTAATGACTGGTCTCTAAAAATTACCGCTGTATTATTTGGTGACCTATTTGTCTGAAGCCGGATCAAATCCTGGATACAGACTCCGGCTTCCACCACAGATGGGTGTGCATTCCATTCTACAACTATCGTTTCATATTCATCGCTCGATAGTATCGACAGATGTTCAATAGCGGTTAATGGATCATCGGCAATGTTAGATAACAGTGTGACATAATTATTAACCATTCTCCGGATCGTGGATTCATCAAATAAATCTCTGCTGAACTCAAAGCTCCCTTCCAGGCCTTTTTCAGAGTTATCAATAAACAGACTCAGATCGAATTTCGAAATCCAACGATCTATCCTGATATTATCTAATTCAACGCCGTTGATCGAGTTTGTATTCCTATGGTTGAGCAAAGTGAACATCACCTGAAACAACGGTGAGTGACTTAGGCTTCGCTCGGGATTAATCTCCTCCACAATTTGCTCAAATGGGACATCTTTATTGGAAAATGAGTTCAAGGCATTTTGTTTGACGCTTTCAAGGAAAGACAAAAAGGTCATACCTTGGGGAATTTTATTCCTTAACACTACCGTATTAAGGAATAAACCTAACATACCATCAACTTCCACCAGGTCCCTGTTGGCAATGGGCGTTCCCACAGAGATGTCTGATTGGCCGGTATATTTTGACAATAAAACGTTAAATGCAGCCAGGGTTAAATGGAATAGTGTGCATTCGTACCTTTTACTTAAGCTAACCAGTTTTTTTGATAATTCATCTGAAAAGGAGAACGTAATAACTCCCCCTTTAAAGCTCTGAACACTATTTCTTGGACGGTCGGTAGGTAACTCGATCAGGGGTATGGCGCTTGCCAGTTCTCGCCGCCAATAGGCCACTTGTGATTGCGCAGCGCCGCTTTCTAACCATTTATTTTGCCAATAAGTATAATCAACATATTGGAATCCGGAGTTTAGGATTTGCGGCGGATTTCCGTTCAGTAACAATTGATATACGGCACAAAATTCCTTAATAAATAGCTCAACCGACCATCCATCTGTGATGATGTGATGAATATTTATTAATAATAGAGTTTCATGGGTGGCCAACCGTATCATTTGAATGTTGAATATCGGGCACCTGGAAAGATCGAAACATTTATCTGCATGATCTTTAATAAGAAGCCGTACTATTTCCGAATTTTCATCTGAGCTATTTTGGGATAGGTCATGCAATACGACATCAACCCTCGCCTCTGAATGGACAATCTGCACCGGTTCATTGTCAATACTTTTAAAGGAGGTTCTTAGTATTTCGTGTTTTTTGACCATGACCTCGACAGCTTCGGTGACAAGGTCATGATCCAAAGCACCTTTATAAGACCAGCATCCCTGAACATTATAATTAGAGCTACCACCCTCCAATGAATCCAGGAACCAAAACCTTTTTTGGGCGAACGATTGCGGATAATAGGGGCGAGTTTCAATTTTATAAAACTGGTTGCCTATAGTTCCGGAATCTTTATCTCGAAGATCGATCAGGGCTGCCAATTTTCTGATCGTGGGATTTTCAAAAATCGATTCTATTGAAATATTTACCGAAAATTGCTTTTTAATTCTGGCAACAATTCTTATCAAGATAAGCGAATGGCCGCCTATTTCAAAGAAATTATCCGTTACGCTTAAATGTTCGATGTCCAGTAAGTCTTTCCAAACACTTACAAGCTGTTCTTCCGTCAGCGTTGCAGCCGGCACTATAGAACCCTGAAGATGCTGTTCGACTTTTAGAGGCTTGGGCAGCTGGTTCCTATCTACCTTACCGGTTGACGACAATGGAAATTTATCTAATAACATAATGCTCTCGGGCATCATGTATTCGGGAAGAACCGAAGCAAGGGAGGTCTCTATTGAAGAGGCACTCACACCTGAGTTTTCCTTTACAACCACGTAGGCAAGTAAACGCTTTTCACCGGTTTTAGCAATATCCGGTACTACAATTGCTTCATTAACACACTCAATATTCTTAAGCGCAATAACCACTTCCTGGGGCTCTATGCGGAAGCCGCGAATTTTGAGTTGGTTGTCTACCCGACCAACATATTCAACCTTCCCATCGGGGAGGAATCGTGCCATATCCCCGGTACGGTACATGCGCCCACCCTCTTCCGGAGAAAAGGGATTTGGGATAAACACATTCGCAGTTAATCCGGGGCGGTTAAGGTACCCTCTCGCAAGGCCGTCTCCCCCTATGTACAACTCGCCGGGAATACCTATTGCCGCAGGGTTCAGATTGTTATCCAGAATATAGACGCTTGTGTTTCCAATTGGCTTGCCAATAGGAATTGAAATTGCCTCTGGCTCGCTGATTACCTCAGGTATGGGATAACAACAGGTAAACGTGGTACTTTCGGTAGGTCCATAACCGTTAATCAATCGCGTTCCATGCAATACTTTCAGAGCTTGTTGTATGTGAGGAACGGAAAGCGCATCGCCACCAACAATCAGTTGTTCAACACCGCAAAGTTTTTCTGCTTCTTCATCAATAATACTATTGAACAAAGGAGCAGTAATCCACATGACGTTGACCCGATAATCCTCAATCATTCTTTGAAAACTATCGCCTGTGGGGAGCCGGTCCGCCAATAGCACACAACAACCGCCATGAAGCAAAGCTGCCCATATTTCAAATGTAGAAGCATCAAATGAGATGGAAGAAGCATGGAGGACACGACTTTTTGCATCGAGATTTATATAATCCACGCCAAATAACAACCGCACAACTGATCGGTGCTCGATTTCGGTACCTTTGGGGGTTCCCGTGGTGCCCGATGTATAGTTGACATAGGCCAACTGTCGAGAATTTGACTTAGGTAGAATAATCGAAGTCGAAAAGTTTGAATGTTTACCAAGGGCATTGAAATTAATTACCGTACAACCTGTACTTCTCAATAGATTTTGAGATTTCGTATCGGCAATTAATAAACCAACCCCTGCGTCTTGCAATATAAAACTGATGCGATCCTGGGGATAGGATGCATCAATCGGCAAGTAGCCTGCACCAGCCTTGAGGATTCCGAGCAATCCAATTATCAATTCCGGTGAGCGATCCATACATATGGCCACCAAATCATCCGGGCGGATGCCATAACTAATCAGCCAACCAGCCACCCTGTCAGACTGCTCATTGAGCTCCTTGTAGGTTATAGATTGGTCTTTGTATAGGATGGCGATTGAATTTGGATTTGATAATGCCTGTGTTAGAAAAAGCTCATGAAGGCAAGCAGTATCGGGATATTCTCTTTTTGTATTATTCCAATCGACAAGAATTTTTTCTCGCTCTGATGGGCTTAATAGATCGATTGTTCTAATTTTAGCGTGACCGGAAACCAAAATTGTATTCAAAAGATTACAATAGTGAGAAAACAATTCCTGAATAGTCTCTCGACTGTACACGTCACTGTTAAATTCAATATAACCTTTTATTTCCTCATGCTTTTCCTCAAGGGAAAAAGTTAAATCAAACTTTGCTAATTTTTGGTTGAGGGGTAAAGCCTCGGCTCTCAAAAGCTCGAAATCAAGCTTACTTTGCATTTCCTTTTGAAAGTTAAACATTACCTGAAAAAGCGGTGTGTAACTCAGGTTACGCCCCTGGCTAACGTGCTTCACAACTACTTCAAACGGAACATCCTGATTGGAATAGGCATTTAATGTCGTTTGCTTGACTTCTTTTAAAAATTCGCCAAACGTCAACTCATCGTCGACCCTGGATCGAATTACCAATGTATTTACAAATAAGCCTACGACCTCTTCAACTTCCGGGAGCGTTCTATTTGAAACAGGAATACCTACAGATATATCTTTTTCAGATGAAAACCGCATCATGATGACTTTGAAGGCCGCCAGCAACGTCATGAATAACGTACTATTTTCCTTAAGGCTCCACTCATTTAGCCGCTTGACGATATCCTTTGGTAATCCAATATTGATTGTGCTACCGCGATAACTTCTCTTGCTTGGTCTTCTTTTATTTGTCGGCAGATTCAATATCGGCGGCTGGTCTCTGAGCTGGTTTTTCCAATAATCCAACTGGTACTCATAGTGATTCTTATCGCTTAAGGTCCGCTGCCAACTGGAGAAAGCCAAGTAGCTGACGGGAGCTATATTTTTCGCCGAATCGCTTGATGATCCGTTATACAGTGAGGATAGATCACGCAAAATAAGACCTAATGACCAACCATCAGAAATAATATGATGCATATTTATAATAAAAATGAATTCACTATTACCCTTTTGCAACAAAACACTTCTGAACAGCGGACCTTTTTCCAAATCAAAAGGAGTGTGAACCTCTTCATCAATTAGTTGGGTTATCCGGGGCTCTAGTTCAGTATCAGGCAATCCTCGCAGATCAATATAAATTAAATTTGAATCAACGTTTTCAGTAACTTTTGCAACAAGTCCTTCATCGGAAGGAATAAAGGTAGTTCTCAGGGACTCATGTTGAATCATTAAATCTTTTATACAGCGAGCCAATACATCAATATCCAGAGGCCCAACTATTTTATGAACCGAAGGAATGTTGTAGACAGCAGAAGCACCATCCAGAGAAGTTAGAAAATAGATACTTTCCTGGGCATGGGTTAGCTTGTTGGCCACTATATTTCTCGCCAGATCAACAGGAAGGTGCGTTATATTCGCCCTCTTATTTTCGACCGCGCGGACAAAGTCAATAAGTACCGGACTTTCAAATAGTGCAGCAACTGTGATATCTACAGACAACAATGACTTAATTTGAAAAATTACTTTGTTTGCATTAAGCGAGTGCCCGCCTAATGAAAAAAAGCTGTCTGTTAACCCCACTCGCTCTACTTTAAGGGCCTCACGCCATACCCCGGCAATGAGGATCTCATTAGTCGTAGTTGGTTCCCGGTATGCGTTGTTCGGGTTGATTTCATCCTTTGGCAGCTCCAATTGTTTTCGATCAAGCTTACCGTTCGCATTTATGGGAAATGCATTTACCTGGATAAAAAATGAAGGAATCATGTATTCAGGTAAAGACTTTCTTAGGAACCTCGTTAACTCTTCAGGATAAAACCCGGCATGGTCCTTAGCTAAACAATAAACAGCCAATATAGCGGATTCTTTTTCATGGTGGACTTTTGCCACGACCTGAATAATATTTTCATGTTGCTCGAGCGAGGCTTCAATTTCTCCCAGTTCTATCCTGAACCCGCGAAGCTTTATTTGGAAATCAGCCCTTCCCAAATAATTAAGATTTCCATCTACCTGAAAACAGGCCAAGTCGCCAGTAGCATACATTCTTGACCCGGGTTCGGAGCTAAAAGGATCAGGAATAAATCGTTGCGCAGTAAGTGCGGGATTAGCTACATAGCCCCTCGCAAGCCCTACGCCACCAATATAAAGCTGACCGGGCACATCTATAGGTAATGGATTTAGGTTCTCATCCAACACATAAAGGGAAATGTTAGAAATGGCCTTTCCAATAGGAATTATGGTGTTCTGATCTTTAGCATTACATTGCCAGGAGCTGACATCAATAGCTGCTTCCGTTGGCCCGTATAAATTGCTTAGCAGGACATTATGAAAAACATTAAAAAATTTCTTTTGAAGCGAAGCTTTTAGCTCCTCACCGCTACAAATCACTCTTTTTAAATACGAGGGTCTAACGTGGGTTGCTTCATCTAAAAAGAGCTCCAACATTGAGGGAACAAAATGGATCGTCGTCACGCCAACTTCATTGATGTAATTACACAGATAGTGACTATCCCGGTGCCCGCCCGGTTTGGCCATAGCCAAGGTCGCACCGTACATCAAGGGCCATAAAAATTCCCACACAGAGACATCAAAGCCGAAACTGGTTTTTTGCAACACGCAATCACTGGTATCCAGTCCAAACTCTTTTTGCATCCACTGCAAGCGGTTTAAGATGGCGCCGTGGGTATTGGCCGCTCCTTTGGGTCGACCTGTAGAGCCAGATGTATATATGATGTAGGCTATATTATCTGCATGTAACTTCCGCTCAATAAATGTGTTTTCGCAATTACCAATTTCATGACTTAATTGATCTACATATAGAACTTTTTGCCTTGTCATTCCCAATTTCGGATTGCATGTGGAATGACTTAGAACCACTTCGGGATTAGCGTCGGTTAAGATGTATTCGATCCTTGCATCCGGGTAATCTGGATCTATTGGAAGGTACGCAGCACCTGCATTCAGGATGGCTAGAATTGAAACGACCATATCAATAGATCGATCCATGCAAATACCTACAACGCATTCCGGACCAATTTCATGTTTTTGTAGGAAATTGGTAAGCCTTGAGGTTCTATCGAGTAATTCAGCGTAGCTTAATCTTTCGAAATCAACGATCAAGGCGGTACTTGCTGCATTCCCTGATAGTTGATCATTAATCAGTTGATGAACAAATTTCCTAGAGGAATATTCAGTGCGGTCAGGCTTCCACATTTTTCGAATTTTGTCATATTCATCAATAGAATATGATTTAACATCGACAAGAGAAACCTCTTCATTTTTAACACAATCATTGAGCGAATTCACAAAATGTTCCGCAAAACTGTTCACCAATGATTTGGAAAGAAGGTCCTTGTTAAACTGAATTCTGCCTTTCATCCCATCATCTTTTTCGATAAGAAACAGCGATATATCCATTTGTGAAAAGGACGGATCTATAGGAAAACTTTCAACCTCCAGCGCACCAAGGTGCATTCGCGCATCTTTATCACTAAAAATAAATGCCCCCAACTCTCCAATATCCCTTTTAGGATATAGTGCAAACATAGTTTGATAGATGGGCGATATAGCCGGGTTGTGCGATTTACAAAGGCGCTCAACCAACAAGGGAAAAGGATATTCCTGATGTTTAAGCGTGTTCAATACCGTTTTTTTGACGCATTCCAGATGCTCACGAAAAGTATGGTTATGGTCCAATCTGTAGCGAACCACCACCGGATTTACAAAATACCCAACCACATCTTCCCATTTTTTCCTTAATCTTCCCGCAGCAGGTAGCCCTATACAAATATCTTTCTGGTTAGAGAAACGGGATAGCACCAGCTGATACACTGCGAGCAATATTACATTCAGAGTAGCGCCAGAACGTAAACTTAAATCTTTTAAATTTTTTGTTGTTTCGGGTGATATATCTATATCAAGAAAGCCACCATTAAAGGACTGCCTGACACCTCTGGGCTGAAGCGTAGGCAAACTTAATATTGGAAGCTCACCGGAAAGGTTCTCCTTCCAATGAAGCCAATCCCTTTCCATTCTGTCGCTGTGCAGGTAAAGCCATTGCTCCTGCACATAATCTTTATATTTTTCAGGTTTTTTTATCGAGTCAGCATCTTTACCAACCAGAAAGGCTGTATATATGCTCCCCAGGTCATCTAATAAAATTTTTATGGAAAAGAGGTCGACAGCAATATGATGAAATACAAACAATAAGATAGCTTTTTCGTTACTTATCTTGAAATGTTCCACCCTGAATACAGATCCCGTACAGAGATCAATTTCTTGGTTAATGCTACTTTTAATCTCTTTTTCGAGCTGCTCAATAGTAGATTCAGAGGCATCGTGAGTAAAATAAGGAACCGCAAACGTATTATTTACACCTTGGGATAGAACACCATCTTTATAAGAGAAAAAAGAACGCAAAGACTCATGTTTCTTCAATAGTGAATTTAAAGTTTTTCTGAAAACCTCAACATCAAGTTCCTTAACTTGCAGAGGCAACGCAATGTGATAAGCCCCCGTCCCTTTTGATAACTGATCCAGATGATGTATGGATTGCTGGTTGTAGGACAATGAGTTTGGATTAAATTCACTAGCACTACAATTAGAATTATTATTATTTTCGCCAGCCAATTTTAATAAAATTTCATTTTTTAAAACTTGTCCGATTTCCGATATGACTGCATCTCCCAACACAGACTCTAAAGGAATCCCTAATTCATAATGGAGCCTGACGGCGGAGACAGAGTCCATACCATATCGACCCAGAGTGAAGCCATCATTGATTTCCGACTCAGCTACACCCAATAATTTTCCAATAAATTTTTTAAATTGGTAGAATATTTCATCATCAAGATTTTCTTTTGCAACAGAACTCCAATAGTGATCATCAGGAAAAGAAACTTCTTCCAACTCCATTGGCGCCCACACCATTCGCGCCACTTCAACAAGTTGGTTATTTATAAATGAATCACGGACTTTTCGTCTTTGAATTTTACCACTTGATGTTTTGGGTAATGTGGCCGGCTTTATAAAAACAATCGCATGCAATTGAATATCATGGTTTTCAGATATGGCTTCGCGAGTTTTTATGAATAGGTCATCATAATTTGCGCTGTTCAAAAAGGTCCGCTCCACTTCCTGAACAACTACCAGCTTTTCACCATGTTGATCGACATTAATGGAAAACGCAGCACCGCTGCTTTCTTTTAACTCCGGATGTTCCTGTACTGTATATTCAATATCCTGGGGATAATAGTTTCTTCCACGAATAATAATAAGCTCTTTCAAACGACCGGTAATGTATAACTGATTATCAGCATCAACAAACCCCTGGTCGCCTGTCCTTAGGAAAGGCCCTTCATGAGTATTTTTTATGAAAGCATGAAAAGTAAGCTTTGTTTCTTCCTCTTTATTCCAATATCCCTGAGCGACACTGTCACCCTGAAGCCATATTTCACCAACCTCATTTGGTTTAGCTTCCTCATAGGTCTCAGGATTAACAATTTTAATTAATTGCCCGTCCCACGCCTTACCAGAGCAAACCAACTCGGATTGACTTTTTACACTTATTGCGGGGGCGACAACGCCTTTCTTTAGCTCATCGGAATCAACAGTTTTTGTGATTGGTGGCGCGAGCTTGTCTCCCCCCGTTACAAATAAAGTTGCTTCGGCAAGTCCATATCCGGGATAACAGCCATTTGAACTAAAACCGCAGGGCGAAAACGCCTTAACAAATCGTTTTAATGTATCTGCCCGAATAGGTTCAGCTCCATTTAGAGCAAATTTCCATGCACTCAGGTCGAGCGTCGATTTTTGCTCATCGGTGATTCTATTGGCACATAACTCGTAGGCAAAATTAGGAGCAAAACTTGACGTGCCTTTATGATTACTGATTGCTTTTAACCATAGGTACGGCTGGGCCAAGAAAGATGCAGGAGTCATTATGTTGCACTCTGCCCCCAGATAAACGTTCAACAGAACGTTTCCAATGAGTCCCATATCATGATACAGAGGCAACCAAGTGACAAAGATACTTTTTTCCGTTTGGGAAAAAGCCTCTGCCATCATTTTTTGATTATGTATTAAATTCTTATGAGTAACGATAACCCCTTTAGGGTTGCCTGTTGAACCAGAGGTATATTGAAGAAAAGCGACAGTGCTTTGATTGATATTGGGTTGTATCCAGGAAGATGCGAAATCACTACCAATCTGGTCTGTCACAATGCACTTTATCGAACTGATTGCGAAACCAGGATCTTGTTGAACGCCTCTTATTAGCTCTTCATTATTTTTAGAGGTCAGTATGGCCAATGCTTCGCAATCAATTGCTATTTGATCTAGCCTTGACCAATGCTCTTTTCTTTTTTTTGGCGTGAAGACAGGAACAGGGGTTACTTCCGCAAAAATACATCCCCAAAACGCTGCAATAAACTCAATACCCGAGGGGAACATAAGCAGAACTCGCTGCCGTTTTAAACCCAGCGATTGCAATAAGGCCGCAATCGACCTAGCTCTAATTTCCAACTCACGATATGTGACACCAGTAGTCTTATTTGCATCTATTAAATTAAAGAACGCGACTTTATCGCTACAGGATTCTGCACGACTCTTCAATACATCGACTAAGTTCATAACACTGCCTTGTTCTTAAACTCTGATTTTTAGTTTAATAATTACTTCTCAATTCTGATATCAATATAAATTTGAGAACCGGATATAATCCAGTGACCTGTGAAAAAAATCACCGGTCATCTAAGACTAAAGTCATCATTTTCTCTAATTTACTAACGGTAGCGACTGCGAGATGAGCTGATATTATTAGGCGATGTAATTCCAAATCTATTTAACTTTTGGGAGGTCCTCATGCACAGCAATAAAAGAAAGCTATCAAGCATGATTTTTATAGGTAGGCACAGACTTTTTTGCATTTTGATTTCCATTTCCTATACTTTTAGTAAAATCCAATACTGCTATTGCAAAATATTTACGCGGATTAAGCAATACTATTTTCTTTATCTATTTTCTCCATATATTTTCTTAGACTTAGCGGCCTCATGTCTGTCCAAACATTTTCTATATGAGCCAAGCACTTTGCCTTGTTTCCAACTGTTCCTTCATCTACCCAGCCTGGAGCATTTGCTTTTTCTAAAGGCCAAAGCGAGTACTGTTCTTCATGATTAAGAACTACTTTATACAAACGATCTTCATCATTATAATCACTCATTTTAAATCTCCTTTTACTTTATATTTAACATAGAAAAGATTAAATTAACTGAAAAATAAAACCGGGAAAAAATCTTTCGTGTAATTTTTACTATACGTTCAGCGCGAGATTACTTGAATATTAATCTACTCATTTCAATTTCAGTAGAGCACAAGCCTT
The DNA here is from genome assembly GCF_002162135.1 of Cellvibrio sp. PSBB006. NCBI lineage: Bacteria > Pseudomonadati > Pseudomonadota > Gammaproteobacteria > Cellvibrionales > Cellvibrionaceae > Cellvibrio > Cellvibrio sp. PSBB006. Next base: position 831,413 of record NZ_CP021382.1, read on the forward strand.
AATACTCAATCCATTATAATAAAAGAGTTAGGTAACCCAGAAAAATAATATTTTTATCGCCACTCAACATATTATATCTTTATATAAAAAGCGAAACTAACTCTTAATGCCTGTAATAAATCCAACAATCTAACGGATTCCCATAATTTTCTTTATACTAAAAACCGAATACACAGAATTAATAATAAAAACTAGAAAAATAAGGAAAATTACCTCGATACCTAAAGCGCTTGAGAGAATCAACACTGCCCACCCAAACAAAAAATTGGACATTACCCAAGAGATTAAATAGCCATATCGAAACACACTTCGGGACAGATAAGAAGACTTGGTATTATTATTTTGCCGATGCAGTCCTTTGGTGCCCCAACTACTGTCATGGCCATTACAGATTGAGTATACCCATATAAGCAACCATACCGGTGCTAACATTACCATACCCGGAACTAAAAATTTAAAATTTTTAGCAGCTTCGCGCCCTTCTAGTATACAAACGGAAATTCCGATTAAAAGGATGTAAATACATAAAAAAATTAGTACTAAACCAAAATTAACGTTAAAAAAACCAATTAAAGCAATAGCGGACATCAGAATAAAAAGCAGTTGGGATACCCCATTTAATATAAAGGCAAAACCAGAATATCGATCCAGCTTTCCTCTGATGCAAACCAAGATAGCAAGAACAGAAGAGCCTATAACGAAACCCCACAGCACATTCACCAGATGCGAGAGCCAAGTTACCTCTTGATCATTAGTTACCATTTGAAGAAGGTTTTGATAAACTAAAAATAGCATTGCAGGAAAGAACCAATCCTTAACCAACAAAAAGAACTGATATATGCTTGCCGTAAGAGCTTCAAACTTTTTCGTAAAGTTTCTCTCGTTATTAAATAGGTTTTCTCTAATTTTATTGAAAAAATTAATTCTACATGCCAGATAACTGTTACACCAGCGTCTACGCTGACGAAACAATTCCGCCCAAGACTCGCATGGGTCAGTCACCGCAACAGCAGAAGGTGAATATGTTAATTTCCAATCAGCGGTTTTGCGAACTATTATTTCGCTACATAAAACACGATCCTCAGCCATGTAAAGCATTGACTCGTGAGGGGCAAGCTCCCCCAATCCTTTAAAGTACTTGACCAATGGCCCCATGCCCTGCTGATCATAAGATATGGCATCCCATTTGATAGCACTAAGCTGTCCAGGTATCACGCTTAAATATCCGCTTTCGACTTCTGCCGGCCATTCCTGGGCCATGCATTTCATAAAAGTAAAATACTGCCAACCATTTAAAACATTAAAGGTCTCTTTCGGTCTTGGTACAACAACACTACTCGCAACAGCTGCCACGTTCTTTTCCGACTGTATCATCCAAAGCATCTCGCCAATACAATCTCGCGCCGGAACGGTTCCAACATCTATCTGAAAGCATATATCGGGAGTCAAAATTGAACAAAACACGTGGTAAAACCACCAATGAGAGTCTAGCTTTCCCGCGTTCTCCTTTTTCAATAGAAAAAGCAACTGGATCTTACTTTCATTGTTTATACGGTATAAATGAGAATCTGAGCATTTTAAACGTTCCGGATAAACTTTTTTCCAATTTTCAATAAAGCTTAAATTGCTGTCTAAATAAACAGCTAAATTTTTCCTTAAATCTTCCAAATTAAATACATTTTTAAAATAAAGTAGGTCTTTATCTATATCGAGGTTTTCAGACAAGTACAGACCAAAGAACTCTAAGAAATCGATAACCGTGTCAGGTACCCTTGCAATACCATCCGCAATAATGCAGAAAGTTATTGGGGTTCCCGGTTCAATTTTTGAAGAGAGGATAGCGTGGGCGATTGAATCAATCAGGGACTTAATCGTTGTTTGGAGTGCGATTCCAGGCTCGTTATAGATAGTAATACAGAAAACCAAACCACCTTTTATGGCATCAAAATCTAACAAGTCAATGAAAAAATGGTTTCTTGAAATTTCACCACAGGCCAAATCCTTGTTTACATTTCCTATCAGCTGACGCCCCGAAAACTCAATATCCATATCGGGCGCAAGCTCATCAAATCCAGTCATCTTATATCCTATATTAATCCTAAATTATCCTTGGGCGACGCTTAACTGTCCTGCACGCCTTCAAATCCTAGTGTTACCGCCTGAAGGTGATATACATTACCTGCCTAAAAGTAATTTTTCTACCATTTATATTGACAAAAACAATCTATTGGCGCGCTATTCATCGCGAACGCCGCCAAACGATAAAATCTTCAGTATTGATTTCCCCCTACGCTGAGACAGAAATAATTGAAGTTTTTGAGAATATTACCAATAATGAAAACGTCCCTCATGGCAGCCTAAATTAAATTTTTCGCATGATTTTTTAGTCAGACATTTCCATAATGGAGGGTTAAATTCTTCTGAAAAAACCATGGGCCGCTCTTCGCTATATTTCAGCTCACCCTTCTTCTGCCCACAAAGATACTAATATATAAATATTTTACGATTTCAGTGTATTATATTTTATTGACCCATTCCAGCCTGCCAGCGCGGCCAAAATATAATCCAATCTATTATTTGAATGTTAGGCCAACCTATTTTACTTACGAAAATTTTTCACTGATAAAAGTTCGGCGGTTGAGCGGGTGGTTCGTGCCCCAGAATAATTCAAGATAGGACGCAGTTTGTGGGAGCAGTTACGCGATGGTAATCCACTGATGCGAGTAAAACGATCTACATCCAATCGGACTACCCGCAACAGAGTGGTTTTGTAGACCGTTTTAACGGATCTTGCCGAAGAGAGTTTTTGGATCCTTAACTACTCGAATCATTGACCCAAGCCAAGGATATGGCTTGGCTTGGGTGGGTTGACTACAACAAAGAGCGAACACATTGAAGTTCGGTAAGTCCAATAGTCGATTTCTACCTTGATATCCGTAAAACGCATTTTGTGAAGTCCTCTTCATGTCCCGTCTAACCCGTAAATCGTCCGTTTCGTCGCAATTGGTTCGTAGGTTTAACTTGCGCACAGAATCCGTCTATCAACTTCGTTTAGTATCCCTCCCCCATAACACGCGCACAATATAAGGCCCTTTTAAGAGGCCATCTGGAGAGCACCGGCACAGCCGGACGATTACCTGGCATCGCTATCGGACGGTTAACACCGGCCCGATATAACGTATTTTACAAGGTAATGTCTTATGTCTTTGCTCGCCTCTTTTGCCATCGGCAAGCACTATCGATTTTTGTCCGCTTGTGTACTTGTCTGCGCCGCATTGAGTGGTTGCGGCGGGTCGTCATCCGGTGGTGATTCAACAGCTTCCAGCGTATCTTCTGCGGTATCGTCTTCATCTGTTGTTGCATCATCACTTGCGTCGTCATCAACATCCGTTGTGGCAAGTTCGAGTGTGCCAGCCGTTTCATCGGTATCGTCGAGTAATGCATCGGCTGCGGTTTCCAGTGCGGTTTCTTCGTCCTCACTTTCCGCTTCTCTGTCGAGTGAATCCTCTTCATCAACATCATCGTCATCTGCCAATCTGGTAAGTCAAAAACGCGGGCTGGCTTATGGTTATCATTCGTTAAACGACTTGGCGATGATGCAAGGTAAAGTCAGTTGGTGGTACAACTGGGCCGTTACGCCGGAATCGGCGGTGAGGGATTATTACGAAGATTATGACGTTGATTTTGTACCCATGGCCTGGAACGGTACGTTTAATGAAACCGCGTTGCGTGAATTTCTTGATGAACATCCCAGCGCAAAATACCTGCTCGGGTTTAATGAACCCAATTTTGCTGAACAAGCCAACCTTACACCGCAGCAAGCGGCGGATTTGTGGCCGCAACTGGAAGCCATTGCCGATGATTACAATTTGAAATTAGTCGCGCCAGCCGTGAATTACAGCCCCGGTAATGTCGACATCCCGGGCACCGATGATGACTGGAGCCCCTGGGAATATCTGGATGCATTTTTTGAAGCCTGTGAAGGTTGCCGCGTGGATTACATCGCCGTGCATTGCTACATGAAATATGCCGGCGCGTTTGAATGGTTTATCGGTGAGTTCGAACGTTACGATCGCCCCGTTTGGGTAACGGAATGGGCTTCCTGGGATGAGGGTGGCCCAGCAAATGTCGGCGAACAGATGGATTACCTGGCAAGCACCGTGCGTTGGATGGAAGCCAATCCCAATGTGTATCGCTACTCCTGGTTTATTGGTCGCACCGACGGCGGCCCATCGGCATTTCCCTATATTGATATTCTTGCAGGTGATGGACAGCTGAGTCCTTTGGGCGGCTTGTATACGGCAATTCCTGCGGAAGATTATCGCCACACCCTGCCCGGCCGCATTGAAGCAGAAGGCGCGCACAGTCAAACCAATTTCACCCACCGCGCAACGGCGGATACATCCGGCTATGTGAATCTGGTGGCTGCCAACAATGCCACGGCAGAGTTCAAGGTGCACGTCCCGCAAGCGGGAAATTATCTATTGAATCTGCGTGTAGCGAGTGCTGAAACCCATCCTGAGTTACGTGTGCTACTGGATGATGCACCCTTGGCGACGATCAACAATATTCAAACCGGTGGTGAACAGGTGTGGCAAACGCTGAGTGCAAACATCACCTTAAGCGCCGGTAATCATAGTCTTCAATTGGAAATACCCACCGCGAACCTCGCGATAAATTGGCTGGAAGTTTCGCCGTTGTAAGGAAGCGGTGAGATCTGACTTCTGCGTCAGATCTCGCTCACTGTTGATTCATTAAAGGGATGACAATAGATGATACGTGCCGCTTGCCTGGACGATGCCACCCACTTTTACGATACACAGCGCGTCAATCGCCCGTCTGAGTTGGTGAATACCTTCACCGACAGTTTCTACTTTGCCAAGGATTTACTTGGACGTTTTGTTTACGCCAACCAGTTATTGTTTGATTATTTTGATTTAGCCGACCCTGAAGATGCTATCGGTAAAACCGACGCGGATTTTTTTCGCGGAGAAATTACCGAGCAAATTCGGCGCGACGACCTCAGTGTCATGAGCGGTCGCGCGATGGTGAACAAACTGGAATTGATAGAAGACGGGCGCGGCGAAGTACTCTGGCTTATCACATCCAAGATTGCGCTAAAAAATCGCGATGGCCTGATCGTTGGCGTAGAAGGCGTCAGCCGCTCAGCACGTCATACTGAAATGAATATGAAGCCCTATAACGTTTTCTACGACTGTATTAATTACATGCAGAAAAATTTCAGGCAAGGCATTTATATTGAAACATTGGCGAGTATGGCGTGCATGTCGGTGAGTACCTTTGAGCGAAAATTCAAAAAACAATTTGGCTACTCTCCCAAGCAACACATCAAACGTTTACGCATACAGGAATCCTGCCGTTTATTGCGCGCCGGTCTGACCATTCAACAGGCCGCCATGGAAAGCGGTTTCTGTGATCAAAGTTACTTTACCCGTGAATTTCGCGCCATCATGGGCAAAACGCCCAAAAAATTCCAACGCGACATCACCCTCCCCTAACCAACACTCACAACCAAACCCACACCCGTAGATACCATCTCTCCGATACCACCACAAGCAACCCATCAGGCCGCTTGTGGTGAGTATGCTGTTTGATGCTTGAGCACACCGAAACACAGGTGCACCAACTTACGCATCGCCGCCCCCAGCGCCTGCATCCTTGTTTTGCCGTTGCGGATCAGGCGGTCCTGTTGCGCTTTGATCGTGGGGTTATATTGACCCGCTACAATGGCCGCCATATACAATTTCGCCCGCACCTTCGGCGAGCCTTTCTTGCTCAGAAAGCTGCGCCCACGCAAGATGCCCGATTCACGCAGAGCGGGAATAACCCCGACAAACGCCGCGCATTCACTCGCCGCCTTGAAGTCCCGGCTGCGGATGACCGACAGCATCAGACGCGATACCACCCGGCCTACACCGGGAATACTTTTTAGTAACGCCACGTCATTTTTCAAATCCGGGTGACGGTCAATGTGGTCGTCTATCTCCTGATCCACCCGATCCCGCTCCCGTTGTAATTCCACAATCATCTTGCCCAATGATTCCAGAACAATCGTTGAGGCCTGGCTGATCTGCGCCTTTTCCTGACGATTTAATTCCCGCTGCAAATCCGTCTCCAGCGCCTCTAACCGGGCCAGCAGGGCCTTTAATTCCCGAATACTTTGCGGTTCCGGCTGCCATAAACCCGGACAAGCTCGCACACCGTATAACGCCAGAACGACACTGTCTTTCTTGTCCGTCTTGTGAACACTGCCCAGGCTCCGGGCAAAGTCGCGCACATAGGCCGGATTCACCACACTCACCTTCAACCCTTGCTCAAATAGCCAATAGGCCAGCGCTTCGTGATAAACCCCGGTGGCTTCCATCACCACCTGGATATCTTCCCGTGGTTGGGCAATATGTTTATCAAGCCAGGCGACCAGGGCCATATGGCCAGCCCGATCATTGGGGAAGACTTTCGATTTAACCTTGCCGCTCTCACGGTCTTTGAGCCACAACACATCCATCTTAGCTTTACTGACATCAATACCAACGATACTCGTCATCTCTGAAATTACCCTTGTCTATGCAGCGTCACTGATACATCAGGCGCTCGGATACCATTCAATTTTTCATCGAAGAACAAGCCGGGGATGCTATCTACAGCACAGGGTGTTTCCCTCAGGTCGAATACGCATTCACCCGGCTCGGGTGTTGAAGTTGGTAGCTAATCAACTTCTTCAGAGAGATACAAGGTCGGATTAGCGCAGCGTAATCCGACAAATGTTTTCACGCCCAATTGCCGAAAATCCACCAAAAATTAGCGCAAACGTTACAAACTGCATTACACACTCAGGTGTAGTCTGGCTTTCCATTCAAGATAACAATAAACCTCTAAAGGGAAGACCATGCTACGTCAAAAAAAACTTTCAATAGTGCTTTCACAACTCATCGCCGCTGCCAGTATTGGCGGTTTAATCCACGCAGCCAATGCCCAACCGGGTAAATATGCACTGGAAGAAGTGTTGGTCACGGCGCGTAAAAAAACCGAAAACCTGCAAACCGTACCGGACACGGTGGCCGTGCTTTCCGGCGAAACCGTTGAGCGCGCCAACATCAGTGCAGCGCGCGATATCACGATGCGTATGCCCAACGTGTCTATTGTGGAATCACTTAGTCCTACGTCCACGTTTATTATCGTGCGCGGGATTTCTTCAGTGCGCAATTCGGAGCCTGCCGTGGCGGTCGTTGTTGATGGCGTTCAGGTCGGCAGTGCCTCTGAAGTGTCGCAGTCTTATTACGATGTGGAGCAAATAGAATTATTAAAAGGCCCGCAAGGTGCACTCTATGGGCGAAATGCACTGGGCGGCGCGCTGATTATTACGTCCAAAAAACCGGGCGATGATTTTACCGGCAAGGTGAATATCGGCACCGGCAGTGGCGGTTTGAAAGAGGTCTCTGCATCCTTCTCCGGGCCACTGGCAGATGACTTATTCTTTCGTGTGGCCGGCAACCAACGCACTTTTGATGGCACCATCGAAAACGAATACCTTGAGCGTGTGCTTGAACGCAACAGCCGTGGTGTAAGTGGTGATGCGCCATCAGATTCCTATATGGATTTTGAAGATAACGAAGATTTCCGCGTGCAATTATTGTGGGATCCCTCGGAATTTACCTCCTTGGATTATCGTTATTCAGAAAATAATCTTGAATCCGGGGCTATGTGGTACCGCAATATTTATCGCCTGGAAAGTAATCCTGAAGAAACCTATGAGTTTCCGATCAATTCCAACGGCAACCCCGTTGCGATTCGCGGTATCGATAGCCACACCGTGATTTTCAAACACGCATTCGATAACACGGAGTTTTCCTGGATCACCAACCACACCGACACCAACGAACGTTACGGTGTTGCCGGTGAAGTGCGCGGCAATGATCGCACCGGGAATGTCTTGTTTTTCACCCAACCCTTTGTCGAAGAATTTATTGCGCAATTGGATGATCCCGTGGATCAGGCATTTTTTAGTGCGCAGATGGCCGACCAGCTCGCGGGCAATTTTGTCGGCAGCGATCAATATTACGATGTGGAAACCCTGTCATCCGAAGCGCGTTTTTCAGGCGAACGTGATCGTTTGAGTTACGTCGCCGGTGCTTATGTCTTGTTGACGGATCGCGCTGACACGATTCGCGCAACCTGGGAAACACCTAATGGTGCGCCGTTTAATTGCACACCCGCCTACGCCGGCGGCCCGAGTGTTACGGACTTCACGTGCAACGGATTAATCAACGCGACCCAGAATGAACAGGACAATACCGCCTGGGCATTATTCGCCAGCACCGATTATCAATTGTCCGATGTGTTCACGCTGACCTTGGCAGCGCGTTACGACGAAGACCGGCGCGAAGTCACGCGCATTGATGGCCCCACTGTTGATACCAACGGCGCGGGTGTCGGCGCCTGCGATTCAGATGCCGATCCGGAAAATTGTGCGCCTGCCGGTTTAAAACTTGAAGAAACGTTTGATGCGTTTCAACCCAAAGCGTCCCTGGTTTATACACCGAATGAAGACTGGAGTTTATATACCACTTATGCACGCGGTTTCCGCAGCGGCGGTTTCAATGCCTCCGGCGCACTGCTGACTGACACTTACGACAAAGAAACGCTCGACAGCTTTGAATTCGGTTTCAAAACCACACTGCTGGATGGTCGCCTCCGCGCAAGCTCAGCGATTTTTTATCAGGATTACCAAAACGCGCAGCAATTTGAGTTCGATGGCAACACCTTTGTGCAAAGTCTTTACAACATTCCGGAAAGTACGATTTACGGCATCGAAGGCACCATTGATCTTGCGGTGACTGAGACATTGACTGCCGGTGCCGGTTTCGGCTGGATGGATTCTGAAATCGTTGAATTTGATGATGAAATCTTTAATCGAATGGAATCCGAATTATTGGCACGTACCGCCAACAGCGTAAAGTTACCCGCCGGTACGCGCGAAGCCTTTGATCACCAGTTTGAAGGCGAACACTTGCCCAACTTTGCACATCAGACTGCCAATCTGTTTTTACTACATGAATTACCCTTTGGTCGCGATAAAACCCTGATCACTCGCGTGGATTACAACTATTCCGGTGATCGTTACTGGTGGCTGGATGGTCAGGATGTGCAGGAGTCCGTCAACCTGGTGGATTCGAGCATAGCGCTGCAATTGGCGGATAACCTTGAATTCCAGTTGTGGTGCAAGAATTGTTTTGATACGGAATATGACTCTGAATACGCACCGACGGAAAAAGAGTTGTTTGGTGGCGCGGCAAAAGACGTGGCCTATCGTGCGCGGGGGATTACCTGGGGGGTTAAGGCGAAGTATGATTTTTAGGTAATTGATTGACCAGTGTCGGATTACGCTGCGCTAATCCGACCTACGGTTTTGTAGGTGTCCCACTTTTTGTTTGGTGTGGGAAACAAGGGAATAGCGCAGTATTTTTATCGCCGCTACACGCCGGTTTTCCTTGCTTCCCACTTTACTTCACTACTGCCAATTCCCACCTTTCGCTCAGCGTTAACTGTTACTGGATGATCGACTAGTACCTCAGTTATAGTCCAGTCACCGTTGACAGTGAGTTTATTCCGCGTGCAGAAAACATAACGATAAACAGCATGTTTGCAATAACCTTCTGCGTTCTTCCGGTCACGCATCAATCGATTTTTATTTCTCTTTTCGTTACGTCGTTTCGTGCTGTTACTCGTCAAGCCAGCGCTTGCGATAAAAGGGGCTTCTGTTGCGATAAGCGGGAATGAAGTTGTGGGGATTTCGCGGTTATTGGTTGGCGATTGTGATTTCATGAGAATAAGTCAGGTTAACTTGCCCGAGAAAATAAAAACCTCCTGACTTTCACCATATCGGTTGCTCAACTGACGTTCAAGGAGTTGTTTTTTAAAGGATCTGTGATTTACCTCACGAAAAACGGTGGCGGGATGGCTCTCATCCATTCGTTTCACCAACAACCGTGGTGTGTACAAACTCTGCATCCACATAATAATCATCCACATAATAACAATGGAGAACATCGATGAACTCTCTGAAGACGCTCTGGCGTGGGCGAAGCAATAGTATTGATCGCTATGCACGCTGGTTACTATCCGTTCTTGTTTTCAACCTGCTCGCCGCAACAACGGCATTTGCGCAAGCACCGGTAAGCACCGACTTTCAACGGCATGTTGTCGCGGAAGGTCTGGACTTGCCGATGGAATTTGAGATCTCCCAAGATGGTCGCGCGTTTGTGGTCGGAAAATGCGGCGCGTTTTACGCGTGGAATCTCGATGGCGGCGTGGCTTCACAGACCTCGACGGTGCCCAATGTCCGCTGTGAATTTGAAGATGGTTTGTTGAGCGTAGCGCTCGACCCCGACTTCACCAGCAACGGTTATATTTATTTCCAATACACCGCGCCCGGCAGTCTCACAAGGGTATCGCGCTATACGGTGAACGCGAACAACACGCTGAATTTAAATTCAGAGAGCATCCTGCTCGAATGGCAAACCGGTGATGAAGCTCACGGGCACATGGGCGGCGCATTGCAATTTGATACTGCTGGCAACCTGATCATCACCACCGGTGATAACAAGGCCGCCGGTGGTTATTTCCAGCCGGCTGCGCAACAAACGTCCGGTAACACCAACGATCTGCGCGGCAAGGTATTGCGTATCAGACCGACCGCCGCCGGTGGCTACACGATTCCGGCAGGCAATTTATTTACCGGCGATGCAACCCATCGGCCGGAAATTTATGCCATGGGTTTTCGTAATCCCTTCCGCCTTAACATCGACCCGCTGACCGGTTATTTGTATGTCGGCGACATCGGCCCGGACGCGTCTGCGGATAGCGCCGAGGGCCCCGGCGGGCTGGATGAGATCAATGAGATTCGCGAAGCAGGCAACTTCGGCTGGCCGTATATCATCGGCTACAACCAGCCTTATGCCGGTTTCAACCCCAACAATATTGTCAACAATTACAACCTCAACACCGGGGCCACTAACCTGCCCCCGTCCAAATCGGCGCTGTGGACCATTCGCCACCAGGCGACCATGTCTGGCCCGGTGTATCGCTTTAATGAAAGCGTCGACCACGATTTCAAATTGCCAGCGTATTACAACGGCAAGTTGATCTTCTGGGATTTCAACAGCAGCCGTTTCTTCACCATTGACCTGACCGCCAACAACAATCCGCCCATTGCTGAACCCATGCCGCTCAACACCAACGGCTTCCAGGGCGCGATTGATGCAGAACTGGACCCACGCACCCATCAGCTTTACGTGTTGCAGTGGGGTTCCGGCTGCTGTGATAAAGAGCCCTACGGTGGCGGCGCACTCTATCGCTTTGACCACATCGGCGATCGAGATAACGGCACCAATATTTCTGTGGGCAGCACCGCAAGCGCAACCTCTGCCGTCGGCGGCAACCTCGCGGCCTACGCGGTGGATGGCGACCCGGAGACCCGGTGGGAAAGTGCCGCGTCTGATCCGCAAACACTCAATATTGAACTGCAACAGGCATCCACCATCGGCAGCATTGTCATTACCTGGGAAAATGCCTACAGCTCGCGTTACGTGATTGAAGGTTCTATGGATGGCACTAATTGGGATGTGCTGGTGAACAACACCGACGGCCACGGCGGAACCGAGTTTCACTTGATCGACTCGACCACCGAATACCGCTTCATTCGCCTGACCGGCACTGAGCGTGGCACGGGCTACGGTCATTCCATTTATGAATTCGAAATCTTCGCCGGTGGCGATGAAGAACCACCGGAAGAGCTGACCGAGTTCGCTTACCTGAATATGCCGCACACGCTGGATACGCAATTTACCGGCGTACCGCGCCTGCTGTCACAAACCGGCGTGTTCAGCAACACCGCCAATATGACACCGAGCGAAAACCTCTTGCCGTTTGAGCCCAACGCCAAACTTTGGTCCGACCGCGCCGACAAACTGCGCTGGATCTCCATCCCCGCTGACAAAACGATTAACTGGCACGCGCGGGATAACTGGACCTATCCGCAAGGCACTGTCGCGGTTAAACATTTCGAATTGCCTTTGAACGCTAACAACCCGGCCCAGACCAAACGCCTGGAAACCCGGCTGATTGTGGTGCAGGCCGATGGCAATATTTACGGTGTGACCTACAAATGGCGCGCGGACAACAGCGATGCTGACCTGCTGATGGCCGGTGCGACGGAGAACATCAATATCACCGCCGCAGACGGCTCCACCTGGACGCAAACCTGGGCTTACCCGAGCCCGACGGAATGTACCGATTGCCACAATGCTGAATCCAGCAAGATTCTGGGCCTCAGCACGCGGCAGTTGAACAAGAACTTCGCCTACCCCGGTGCGGGCACGCAGAACCAGTTGGTCCATTGGAACAACCGCAACCTGTTCAGCCCCGCGTTTACCAACAGCCAGGTCTCGGGCTTCGACAAGATGGTGGATATCTCCGATACCAGCGCCTCACTGGAGCAACGCGTGAAGTCCTACATCGACGCTAACTGCGCCCACTGCCACGGTGTCGGTAAAGGCGGTTCGCAATGGGATGCGCGCTACAACACGCCGCTGAACCAGATGCAAATCGTCAACGCCAACACCACCGGTATTCGTAATTACCTGAACGATTACGGTATTGATAATGCCAAGGTAGTCGCGGCCGGCGCACCGGAGGAATCTATCCTTTACATCCGCGATAAGAGCGTCGACCCGAATGACCGTATGCCACCCATTGGCCGCGCCCTAGAGCATGGCGAATACATCCAGGTATTGGAACAGTGGATCGACAGTTTGTCGGGCGATGAGCCGGAAGAACCTGTGGGCGAAGAATTGCTGTCGCTCAACAAACCCGTGACAGTCTCCAGCTACGAAGGCGGTTTCACTGGCCAAAGTGCCGTGGACGGAAGTGCAACGACGCGCTGGGGCAGCGAGTTTGAAGATCCGCAGTGGATTCGTATCGACCTGGAAGCCGCCTACCGCATCAACCGCATTGTGCTGACCTGGGAAGCAGCCTACGGCAGTGCCTATGTGATTGAAGGTTCAACCGACGGCAACACCTGGTCCAACATCGTGACCCGGACCAATGGCACCGGCGGTACAGAAACCTTTGACGACTTGTCAGGCACCTACCGTTATATCCGCCTCACCGGCACCCAGCGCGCTACCGTGTGGGGCTATTCATTGTTTGAGTTTGAAGTCTGGGGCGGCACCTCCGCACCTACGCCGACCATTAATGTACTAGCGCCCACCGCCGGGCAGACTTATACCCAAGGTCAGCCAGTAAACCTGCAGGTAGGTATTTCTGATGCAAACTGGTTCAGCAATGGCGGCAGTTTCCGCTACATCCTGGACAGCAATAATCCGGTGGAAGTGATCAGCGGCACCACCATCAGCCTGGGTGCCCTGGCGGTCGGCCAGCACAGTGTTCAGGTGCAACTGCTGAATGCGTCCGGCGCCTTAACCGGCACCGCCCGAACCGTGCAGTTTACGGTTGACCCGGGTGCACCGGCAGAACCTGAGTTATTGTCCACCGGTAAGACGGTCACTACGTCCGACATTGAGGGCGATTACGTGGGCAGCAACGCGGTGGATGGCAATATGAATACCCGTTGGAGCAGCGCCCACAGCGACAACCAATTTATCCAGATTGATCTGGGTGAAAGCATGACCATCACCCGCATCCTGCTGGAATGGGAAGGGGCCTACGGCAGCGGCTACCGTATTGAGGTTTCCGACAACGGCAGCAGCTGGACGCAAATCTATAACACCACCACCGGCAATGGCGGTACAGATGATTTAATCGTGAATGGCCAGGGCCGCTACGTGCGCCTGACCGGTACTGCACGCGCAACGCCCTGGGGCTATTCGCTGTGGGAATTCCAAGTCTGGGGTACTGAACCGGGCGGCACCGACCCAACGCCGACACCGCAAATCAGCATCACCGCACCGGCAGCGGGCCAGCAGTATCAGCAAGGCACAGCGGTGAACCTGCAAGTAGCGATCTCCGACAGTGACTGGTTTGCCGATGGTGGTCGTTATCGCTACTCGCTGGATGGCGGCGCTGCGGTGACTGTCACTAATGGCAACCCCGTGAACCTGGGCGCGTTGTCAGTCGGTAACCACAGCGTGCAGGTCACACTCGTCAACAATCAGGGCCAGACCGTGGGCACCAGCAGTTCGGCCAGCTTCTCGGTGCGGGAATCCGGCGGCAGTACGCCAGACACCCCTGCCCCGGCCAAACTCATCCCGGTCGGCAGTAGCGCGTCAACTTCAGTCGGTGGTAATACAGCTGCTGGCGGCTTCGATGGCAACCGCGCCACCCGTTGGGAAAGCGAATCCGCTGACCCGCAGTACTTGCAGGCCGATATGGGCGAAAGCGTTTACCTGAGCCGTATGCGCCTGGATTGGGAGGGCGCCTATGCGCGGGCCTACAGCATCCAGATCTCTGCAACGGGCGGTAGCTGGCAGACCATCTACGAAACCGACAATGGCATTGGCGGCGTGGTGGATCTTGCGCTGGATGGCCAACAAGGCCGTTATATCCGCATCTACGGTACCCAGCGCGGTACGGGTTACGGTTACTCGCTGTATGACGTGGATATATACGGCATCCCCGCCGACGCGGGTGTGGCCTTTATCAACGTCGTGTCACCCAGTGCCGGCCAAGCCATTGCGGAAGATCAGAATGTCAGCTTGCAGGTCAGCATTACCGACAGCAGCTGGTTGTCCAGCGGTGGTAGTTACCGCTACTCATTGGACGGCAATGCGCCGGTGACTTTAGCCAGTCTGACGCCAGTGAACCTCGGCATCTTGCCCACCGGTCGCCACACCCTGCGCGTCAGCCTGTTGGATGATGGCGGTAACGAAGTCGGTATTCCGCGTACCCGTGAATTTACGGTCAGCTGCGGCGACAACTGCCCCAATGTGCTGGTGTTCTCCAAAACCTCCGGCTTCCGCCACGGTTCGATCGAGGCCGGTAACGCTATGGTGCAGGATATTGCCGACACCTACGGTTTCGATATCACCTTTAGTGAAGATTCCAGCCTGTTCACCACCGCCAACCTGGCGCAATACAGCACCATCGTATTTATGAACACCACCGGCGATATCTTCAATACCAGCCAGGAAACGGCCTTCCGTTCCTACATCGAAAACGGCGGCGGTTTTGTCGGATTACATTCGGCGGCCGACACCGAACACGATTGGACCTGGTATACCGATACGCTGCTGGGCGGAGCTGAATTTATTCACCACGGTGATGGTATCCCGCAAGCGCGCGTGGAGATCGAGCAGCCCGGTGACGTGCTGGTTAATCACATCGGCAGCGAATGGACTATCGGTGATGAGTGGTATTTCTGGCGAGATAATCCACGCAATGTGGGTAACATTGAAGTACTCGCCAATCTGGATCGTTCAAGTTACAACTCGAATTATCCAGTGGAAGATCATCCTGTGATCTTCAAAAATACCGTGGGCGCCGGTCGTGCGTTTTACACTGCCATGGGCCACGTGGATGCCAACTTCTCTGATCCAAAAATGATCGAGATGATTCGCAAGGCTATTGAATGGACATCGGCGGATTAATCCGCCGATAGCCCGCAAAAAAACCTGAAGTTCTCACAACAATGTCCCCCTTCTTTTCTTAACGAAAGAAGGGGTGACCATTCCCTTCAACATCCATTACACTCCACGCCGCTGCAAAAAATTTTGTCGCAGCGCGCCATATGACTGCAGACATACCCTTAACGAGTGAAGAGACGCATTATGAGATTTTCGCCACTGCTGCCCATTGCCCTGACCATGGCGTCAGCACCACTGTATGCCCAACAGCTCCAGGAACCATTACAGGAACAACTCATTGTGACTGGCACCTATAGCCCGCTCACAACGACGCAAGTGTCATCGACTGTCAGTGTGATTGATCGCGCGACAATTACCCAACTTAACAAAACCAATCTTGCTGATGTTTTACAAACGGTTCCGGGCGTTCTCGTCGAGCGTCAGGGCGGTCCCGGTGGTTTAACTGTTGCCTCGATTCGCGGCGGTGAATCCAACTACACCATGGTGATGGTTGACGGTGTTGCCATGAACGATCCCGGCAATACACGCGGCGGTGCATTTGATCTTGGCAACATCAATGTGGATTCCATCGAGCGCATTGAAATTGTGAGTGGTCCACAATCAGCAATTTACGGCGCCGATGCTTTGGCTGGCGTAATCAATATTATTACCTTGCGCCCGCAGGAGGGTCATCAGCAAACCCTGTCTGCTGCCGGCGGCGATGAAGGCTATCAACAAATCGGTTTAGGCGCGTCCGGTAAAACCGAACAATTCGATTACTCACTGCAATTCCGCGCACGCGATAGCGGCGAGCCGGTGGAAGGCAGTGAAGCAGAAGACAACGAAGCCAACCTGCGTTTAGGTTGGCAACCCAACGACGCGCATTATATTGCCGTAAGTTACCGTTATTTTGACGGCGAGCGCAGTAGTTATCCTGAACAAAGTGGCGGTCCTTTGTTTGCAACATCACCCGACCTGGATTTCACCGATTACACCGACGAAAGCGCCGCACTTACCTGGCAATATCAGGTCACGGAATTCTGGAAAAGCCAGGTACAAGCAACACGCTATCAGCGTGAAGAAGATTACGAATCACCCGGCATTGCACCTTATATGGCCGTGCCCGCCAACGGCGCGCAGACTGAATTCACGCGCGATCAAATGTCCTGGATTAACACCCTCGGTCAGCAAGGAAAATTCTGGGCTAACCTCGGCGTAGAACAGCGTAAAGAAGATGGCGACAGTCGCGGTTATCTCGATATCGGCTTCCCCTTCCCCACCGACTTCTCTCTTGAACGCACCACCGACAGCGGTTTTGTCGATCTGAATGCACAAGTTAACGAACGCTTGTTGTTACAAGGCAGTGTGCGCTACGACGACCCGGAAAATTTTGACAGCCAGACGTCTACCAAAGTCGGTTTACGTTTTGCGCTTACCGATGCAGTAACCCTGCGTTCAAGCTTCGGCGAAGGCTACAAATTGCCGAGCTTTTTTGCGTTAGGTCATCCCTTGGTCGGCAACCCGGCATTGCAACCGGAAAAAGCGGAAAGTTGGGATGTGGGCATTGAATGGCAAGTGAATGATCAACTATTTAGCAGCGTAAATTATTTTGACAACGCCTACCGCGACGCCATCGATTTCGACAGCGAATTATTTACCAACGTCAACCGCGATCGCGTCGACACCAGCGGCGTGGAATGGCAAGCCCAGTGGCAAAGCATCGATGGCCGCGTCGGTGTACGCACTCATGCGACCTATACGGATATTGATGTGAAAGACAGCGTCTCCATCCTCACCGGCCGTCCACAAGCCCGCGCCGGTGTAACGGTAAACTGGCAAGTGAATGACAGCTGGAATACGTCAGTGGATTACCAATGGGTCGACGAACAATTCGCCAGCAGCCAACACACCGGCGACACCGTGTTTGAGAAACTGGATGAATATCATCGCGTGGATGCGAATGTATTCTGGAATATCAACGAGGTGGTGAAAGCGAATTTCACGCTGGAAAATGTGCTGGACGAGGAATATCAAACTGCCGTTGGCTTCCCTGCTCCCGGTGTATTGTGGCGAGTGGGTTTGCGCTGGCAGTTGGCTAATTAAATAATGTAATGACACCGGCTATTGCGGTGAATCCTGCTTATTGCCGCGTACCAGATGCACCGGCAAAGGATTGCCGCGATAGCCGTTGTAATAATAAGAAACCCCGTTACCGAAATGTACGGTCTGCGCATGCTCCGGATATTTTTCGTAAGCGGAAACTGACCAGTAAGGTGAGGCTAGAGTATTAGAAAAATACGGCTTTATTTCGGAAGACTGCTGCAAGCTATACAACTGCTTTAACTCATCAATGGTTGGCACACGCCAATCGGTGAAGCCACATAACGTATCGTTATTAGCTGCTTTTACCAACGCATTCCAATCATCAAAAGCAATGCTCCCGACCTTATCAGCACCCACACCACCCCAACGAAAAATTTTATCTTTATCGTGCAGACTGTCGTCGTCTGCTTTTAATTCCCATACCAAACTGGTTTGATGATCTTGCAGGCAGCGCGCTGCGGTTGATGTCGGCTCACCCTCAGCACTCAATGAAATATAAAAATCTGCTGACACCTTTTTCTCCGTATCGGCGAACAGATACTGCGGTATTACAGTAATAACCATTGCAGCCATGACAACAGCCTGTTTTGTAGCGCTAATTTTTTTCATGATTGATAGTCCGATGTGATAATTGACTGCAAGAAATCATAACCCAAGCAAATGGTTACTGCTATTTAAACACTAAATGTATTTAGGTCGCTCAGTGGAATGTGCAGCCTTTTATCTTCGGCAAACGCATTGAGTAAGTAATCCAGGGTCACTCGCACACGTGGAGCAATCAATGCACGGTGGGGATACTGCATGACCAGCTCATAGCTGCCCGGATTGTGGATGCCAGGCAACAACACATTCAAATCACCTGACACCAGATGCGCCCATGCGTGATGCACACCAACTTGTGCAATACCGATACCGGCCAGCGCCGCCCGCACCAGCGACTCGGGCTCGGAGAGTGTCAGCACAGCGGCACATGGATCAATGGAAGTCGAACCGCCATCAGCGGTGTGAAAATTCCATGGTGATAATCGTCCTCCTAAAAATTTTCGGGCAATTAATTTATGACGAACAAGATCTTGTGGGGTACGAGGAATACCGCGCTGGGACAAATAGGCTGGCGTCGCCACCAGCACCATATTCAGACGGCAGATAGGGCGTGATATCAGCGCCGAATCGGTAATCACGCCACCTCTGACGGCGATATCGTAACCCTCCTGCACAAAGTCAATCATGCGATCATCAAAATCTACTTCCACTGACAATTCTGGATACCGCGCTAATAGACCCGGCAATATCGGCATGATTTGCTCGCGACCAAAAGCAACACTACTTGCAATACGAATACGCCCACTTGGCGCCTGTTGGCGGGAGGCCACCGCTTCGACTGCAGTATCCAGGGCAGCCAAGGCAATGCGCGCCTGCTCCAGGAAAGCAGCCCCCTCATCTGTCAGGCTAAGTGTGCGCGTTGTTCGGTTCATCAAACGCACACCCAAACTCTGCTCCAGGCTTGCCACATTTTTACTGACTGCCGCCGAGCTAATTCCCAATACCCGCGCCGCAGCGGCGAAGCTCCCCGCATCTGCTGCCTGGATAAATGACAGGATTGCCCGTACACGTTTAGATGAGCTCATAGTAGAGCGCCTTTAAGGTTGGTTAGGGAGTGCCGCTCATTATCAACCTTAGGTTATGCAATCATCAACCAATCATCGACTTATGGTTTCTAATAATGTGGATTATTATCAGCCGACTCACCCGGCAGCTATCACTCTGGAATTTAGCGATGAAAACACTTTTGACATTCGTGCTTGCGGGCATCTTGAACAGTTCAATTACTGCGTACGCATTAGACGTAACTGAGACCAAAGGGCTGGCCTATTACATCTCTGAGTTTGAGGTGACCGATACCGAGGGGATAAAGCCCTATAGCGCCCAGGTTACTGCCAGCTTTCAACCTTATGGCGGACGTTATATGGTGCGCGGAGGCAAAATTACATCGCTGGAAGGCAAACAGGATAAGCGAATGGTGATTATCGCCTTTGACAGCCTCGAACAAGCCAAAGCCTGGTATTACTCCGAGCGTTATCAATCCCTCATTCCGATTCGTCAGAAATCCGCCACAGCAACAGTTTATTTTGTGGAAGGGGTATCGCTGCCGCTTAATACACAAAACTCGCACTGAACCTCTTACATTTTGAATACCAGGAGATATCCATGAGACTTAATATGAACCTGCTAAAAAGCATTACTTTTTTATTGATATTGGTTTTTAGCGCATTCACACAATCGGCGTCCGAACAGCTGGTGCGGCTCTCTCGCCTGGAGATTGATCCGGCGCAGTTGGATGATTACAAAAAAGCGCTCAAGAAAGAGATTGAAGATTCCATACGGCTTGAGCCGGGGGTATTGACCCTGTATGCAGTGTTTGAAAAAAATCGGCCAAACCACCTGACCATTTTAGAGATCTACGCCGATCAGGAGGCTTATCAAGCGCACATTAAAAGCCCTCATTTTTTAAAGTACAAAGTCGGCACTCAAGCCATGGTGAAACACCTTGAACTGATTGATGGCGATGCATTGATTCCCAACCTGGGTATTAAACCCGCCCCTGCTCAAGATGAGCGCTAGTGAACCTCCAACATCTGCCTGGCCTTTTGCGCATAGAGTCCATTTGCACCGGCGATCTCCATCAAATAATCAGCCGCTCTTGCTGGTTCACCGCAAGCGCGTAAAGCAAGCGCTAAATAAAATCGAATGCGTTCGTTGGTAGCATCGTTTGCATAGAGTTGTTCCAGTTTTGCCAGTGCCGTAGCTGGATTGTCCAGCGATAATTGCAGCACCGCGAGGTCCAGGGATGTCTCCCGGTCTTCCGGGTAATGACGCAACAGTTTTGCAAAAGCCGCCTCCGCGCGTTGCTTGGCACCCAGGGCTATGTGGACCAATCCGAGATGACGCAAGGCAATATGATCATCCGGTTTAATGTGTAGTGCACGTTCTAATGCATTCTGGCAACTACCAAAGTCCTTGCGTAAAAAATAGCAGACGCCTAATTGCGCCCATGCATCTACGTCAGCAGGATTTTGCTGCAAAACTTGTTGATAGAGTTCAATCGCTTCGTCAACCCGGCCTTGGGCCGCGATAGCCGTTCCCAGTCGCACCATTAAATGTGCAGTGTGCGGACGAATTGCCAGCGCACGCAACCAACTGTATTCAGCGCGCTGAAAATTTCCTGCATGCAAACAGAATCGTCCGAGGTTGTCCCAGGCTTGCAGGTTATCCGGGGCAATATCCACCGCCTTTTCGAGGTGTGCCATCCCCTCTTCTGCCGACCCCAGGTTCATCAACACCTGACCAAGATTACTGTGAGCCATGGATAGATCCGGGTTTAAATCCAGTGCCATGCGTAAATGTAACAGCGCTTCATCCCAACGTTGGCACTGACCATAAATAAACCCCAAATTATTATGGGCAGTCGCATTCTCCGAATCCACCGTTAGCGCAGCCAGGTAAGCAGACTCTGCTGCTCTCAGGTTGCCATTTAAATGCGCTTCTACACCGGCTTTGATTTGTTCAATGGCTGTATTCATTTAGGCAATCCTCGCAACAAGTCCACGTAGTAATTGATTGGTATCGATATCCGGCACTTCAAACTCAACATCGTCCAGTGAAATATCAAAGGGTTCACCTTCGCGATAATGAATCGGCAGTCGAATACCGAAACGATAGTCGGAGCCGAAGGTATAAGACGCAAATTCCCAACGCTCGTCGTAAACACTGAAGCCCAACGCGCGCACACTGACATAGCCACCGATATCAAATGTAAAACTCGGTTGTGCATGCACCGCCACTTCCGCTTCGATATCCAGACCGGTAGCCGGCGTCCAGTCCACATGCACACCGGCTTCTGCTGCGCCTTCAATACCCAATGTGCCACCGATATCCAGGCCGCCGGTTGCGCTGGCACCGGTAATACCCAAACCGATGCCCGCGCGCACCGATAAACGCAAACCGGCATTCGCAGGAATATTTAAATGCGCATCGCCAGTGATATGCGTATCTTCTTCGTGGTCCGGGTTGTAAGTCACACCGAGGCGTAATTGATCAATAACGCCGGGACCAATACCCGCCGTAGCACTCAACCCGCCACCGATCTCCGCCACAATGCCGGGAAAAATTGGCGCCTGCACGGCAATATTGAAAATAGATTTATTGATTTCGCGCCGCGCAAAAATTTCCAACTCATCGGGCAAACCAATTTCACCGGTTACAGTAATTTCACCGTTTGGTGAAAACTGTATACCGGCTGTTGCTTGTAACCAGGGCGCGAGTTGCAAGGAAAGCGAACCGCCGCCGTAAACAATCAAGGGATTATCTGGCTCGGCGGTTTCCGTAAGTGTTTGACCATCTTCGCTCACGCTGCGATTCGTAACACCGGCATTGACGCGACCGGATAACATACCGCGCGAATAATCGGCTTCGATTTCGGCGGTGAAGGCGCCGTCGTTGTAGCTGACGATGAGGTTTGAATTGATCCCCGGAATATCCGGTTGCGCTTCACCGGTTGCACTGAGCGCATAACCGGTACCATCAGGTCGTTCACTCAGCGTGACACTGATAGAACCACCGCGGATACCGGGAGCGTCCGGTGACAAATTAAATGTGCCTCCAATGGAAAAGCCGGCTTCTTCCGATTGTGTAATTTCAATCGTGCCGCTTTCAACACCGGGAATATCCAGCGTTGCGTCACCGCGCGCGGAAAAACCGTCACCTTCGGAATAATTGACATCAATGGTTGCCGAGGTAACGCCTGGTACTTTTCCTTCCGGAATTGTAATGGTGCCGCCCATGCTCCATTGTTCGTTGGCGTAGCCCATGCGGACCTGGGCTGTGGTGCCTTCGCCGAAAATACGCTCATCAAATGAGAATTGACCATTTAATGCAAAGCCTTGTTCGGTTGACAAACTGGCTTGTATCTCTCCGTCACCGATATTAGTAATTCCGAATTTCAACAACCCATCTACACCAAGCCCACGAGACCCCATGAATGCTGTAATAGATGATTGCTGAATTTCAAAGGGAGCAGGAATATCAATTTCTTCGAAATCAAATGTCTTCTGCAAACGAACATCACTACCGTCGATAACCAAATCAATATCAGCATCCGATAATATGGGAATGGATGGTAGTAATTTTCCTCCTCCAACAAACCCTCTGGCGGGGTCTATATCAAGCTCATCAATCCTGACCGGGCTTAAACCTGGTAATCTGAGGCTCTGAAACACACCACCAGACCCCATGTTGCGAGCACCTGTCAATGTCGGACGTTTATCCAGTGCCCAGCATTTATATGTGCCAGCATTCTCCATTCCCGGAACGGGACGAAAGTGAAATGTAAGGCCAGAATAAGATGCCTGAAGCGAACGATTATCGCTGCTCTTGTATGCATCTACCGTCAAGGTTGCATGATTTTCATCGTTTGCGTCCACGGTCAACGCGCTGCTTGTTTCGACCCTTGGCCAAATCTCAACGGTCTGACCAGCAGTCTGTGGGGCCCTTACTCCAATCCCGCCATTAGGTGAGGTATAAAGTAAAGGTCGCCTGGGATCTCCAAACCGTGTTAGTTCTCTATCGGTGAGCGCCGTGAATTGATTTAAATGTTGACCTTGATTGAACTGGGTTGTTGACCAATATCTATCTGAATTCTCTACATCACCCAAGTCATAACGAACCAGATTAAATTGAATTGTATAGTTATCTCTAATACGAGATGTATTAGCAGAAATTCTTGCACTTCCACCACCTATCACACCTCGATAGTAAGGACTCGTAAAAACAGAAACTGCTTCGCTTATCTCATTGCTAATCTGTCTTGATATTTGTGAACCCGAACTACCATTCGCACCGGCATCCAATAGTTCGTAATTTGTTATATCGTTTTCGCCGCCGAGTTGATCCTCCCTACAATGATCAACCTGAAAGGATCGAACTTGCTGTCTTGCGTCCCAGAATGGAAATATCGCTTTTTCTTTTAACTGAGCTCTGTTACCAAAAAGCATCAGTTGAGGATTTCTCGTTCCCTTAAAAAAATATATTTCCTCTCCACCTGCGTCGGAAACGCCACCTCTTCTTCTAGCCTCGTTAATTTTGTCTTCAACTTTGGAATCCATGAGCGGACTAAAGTGATCCCCCCACTTGGTTCTCTGGTCTGTTGGGCGGGCATGGGCCTCCCGGGAAACCGGGACTGTATGAAGCGCCCTGTGCCTTCTTTTAAAATTTGGAATCCTGACTTCCGGCATATGGAGCTGTTTAGGTGATGGCGTCGCTATGTATTTATATCTCTTTCCTTCCTTTGAAAATTCAAAAGGGCCGGAACTTTGTTCCGGTTCAATAGGCGTTACCCCTGGCGGAGGAGAATGGCTACCTGATGTTCCATTCGTGCGATATATCTTCCTGCTGACCCCTTTTTGCTGCTGCACAACATGCGTCAACTCATGAGCAAGCAGTTTCCTCCCAGCTTCTGTCGTAGGCGCGTATTCGCCGGCGGCGAAGAAGATGTCGTTGCCTACTGTGAAGGCGCGTGCGCTGAGTTGTTTGCATAGCGCATCGGCGTCGCCGCTGGTGTGTATGGAGACGCGGGAGAAGTCGGCGTGCAGCTTGCCTTCCATTTCCTGGCGAATATCGTCGGCCATGGGATTTCCCTGGCCGCGCAGGGATTCAATTTTTTGTTCGGTTTCGTCGGCGACGACGGGTGTTTCGGGCGATGCCGCTTCAGCATCAGTTTCCGTATTGGTGGGTTCTTCTTCCTGTCGATGGAGCTTTGCTTGCGCGGTAGTGTCCTCTTCTTCGCTGCGCATTAACTTTGGGTTGGCTTCTTCAAGGTTGTCGCGGCACAATTTGGTGCGCGCAGTTTCCGGTTCTTCGCCCATTCGGGAAATTTTTGTTTGCAGGGATTGTGGTTGCTCTGCATTATTTTCTGGTTGGGATGAACCCGGTGGTGCTGTTTCGTCGGCCACGCGTGCTACACCTTTTGGCATGCGGCTGACTTCATCGGCCACGCGGTCGGCTTCCTGTTCCTGGGTATCGCCCGGCGTGCTGACAGCCATCTTGGTTTGCAGGTAGGCTGAACGCATCACCTTGCGCTGCGCTGCCGAATCTTTTTTCTCTTCAGCCTGGCGGTGGGCCGTTTTATTATCGTGGCCACCGGATTTTCCCGAACGCTTTTTTTGTGCAAGTGTTGCCATGGTCGGCGTCCTTTACTGTGCTGCCAATGACTGCGCCAGATGTTCAAGTTTGGTGGGGATGGCTTTACCCAGTTTGCGATATTCATCCATCAATGCGCGCAACAAAATACCAGGCGGGATTGTTTGATTTTCCGCGCTATTGATGTGTGTTGCAGCTGTGAGCACGGCGTTGCGAATAAATCCACCAGGCAATTCGGAGTAGCTGGCTAGCAGTTGGCAAAATTGATCACCGGGATTTCGCGCGCCGAGATGGGATTGCCAAATCAGGTAACGCTCGGCGGCTGCCGGCGGTATAAATTCGATAATGGCATCCAGACGGCGGGTAAATGCTGAATCAATACGGGATCGACCGTTACTGGTCAGGATGGCAATGCCCGGATGGGTTTCGATACGAGTGAGTAAATAATTGGTCAACATATTGGCAAAGCGATCACCGGCTCCACCGGTATCAGTGCGTTTTCCGAACAACGCATCAGCCTCATCCAATAGCAATATCGTGTCACTCGCGGCTGCTTCATCTAACAACAGACCAAGATTTTTTTCTGTCTCACCGATGTATTTATTCATCACCGATGCCAGGTCTACCCGATACAAGGGAGCGCCAAGTTGCGTTGCAATATAACTGGCAGCCAATGTTTTCCCCGTTCCACTTTCGCCGGAAAATAACACGCGAATGCCAAGGTTTACTGACGCCTGGGCTGTGCAACCTAAATCCTGCCATAAGGTTTCGCGTTTTTTACAACGCTGGATTAACTGGTTTAATTGTTGATCCACGCCCGCCGGTAACACCAGCGCGTTGCTATCCACCTGGCGCAACACCGGTTGTGCTAATTGACGTAACCGATGATTCCCCAGGTGAAGACGCGAGTCCAGAATGTGCTGGCGCTTAAGTGGTAGCTGTTCACGGGCTGCCTGGGTTTGTGCCATGTGCGACAGCGTCTGAATACTTGCACCATCGATCAAGGACGATTCCGCCAACTCCTGCGCAAGATCTGGCGATGACAAATAGCTCTGCCACAACATCTGCCGCTCTTGCAATGAAAATCCGGGAATATCCAACTCAACCGATGCGCGCCCCTGCACAATACCTTCATGGCCACAGATCACCACTTGCGCCATGGCGGCGGCATCGGGTAGTTGATAAATCTCGCCCGGACCGAGCACCGGTTCAATAACCGGAAGCCATTTGCCGTAGGTGGCGGCGAGGTGCAATGCTTTGTCACGCGCCCACAATTCCGGTGCGATTTTTATCGGTTGAATATTCAAATAACGGGCCAACTCTCTGGCGACATGGATAGCGGTGGCACGCGCGCCGCGCAATACAATCGTGTGAGCGCGACCTAACCGAATATGTTGCGCGAGAATCGCCAGCGGTTGTTGCAAGGCGTCAGGCACCAAAGGCTCATCACCGACAAGCTGTTTGGTACTTGGCCAGATTACCGTCGCACCCGTCAGTAATGACCACAATAGTCCATCGACTTGTAGATGGCGCAAGGGCCAGGGTTCATCACCCACCACCTGGAGAATGCCTGCACTCACCAAGGGGTGATTAACAAGATCAATCGGTGTGACATCCGCATCAAATAAATCATTCAATAATTCACACACAAGGTGCACGCGCGGGCGCGGATGCTGATCCGGCGTTTGTAATTCCGCGAATGCCAGGTTGAGCCAGTGACTATTTTCCACTTCGCCGCACAAACCGAGTAAAAAAATATCAGCCAGGCTAAGCTGATAATCCTTGAGCATCTGTTGCAGCGGTTCGGATAACGTCAGGTGCGGGATGCGGGTATGTGAACGAATAGCTGCCCAGTCATAACGTGAAAGCTGCCAATGGGTTGCTAATTGTTGCGCGTGCTCCGATTGCGTAAATGTGATCGATGGTGATTCGAGCCGCGCCCTGCCGAAGTCACTGATACCTGCCAGAATCCACAACGAAAAAAACGATTCCTGTTTTGGGCGCGCATACTGCGCCGGTATTGCTGAAATCCTGACATTGCTGTTCATGGATTTTGCTCTCGTAGGGAGTTTAATGGTAGGAGATCCGGATCAGTGACATAGTGATACTTGATCACCTGCCCCAGCCAGGGTTGCCACCCCGGATTGATATCCAACCCCAGTAAGCGTAACGGCAGTTGTATCGACGACACATGGAAATACACGTTGATATAAGGCAGGCGTTGTTCGATATGCGCTTTTAAAAGAAAAAAATCTGCATCCCATTGCAGGTGTTGATGAAAGCGATGTATCACTTGCGGCGTCAGCTTTTCAGCAAGTTCCGATGCAAATCGTAAAGCGCCCTCTTCTTCGGGCGTTGTCAATTGGCTTTCCAGAAAATCTGTCAAACCTGCATCTTTGCCGCACCCCAGCATGTGCGCCATGTGCTGGATGAGCTGCCATGGGGATACCCGGCTTTCCTGAATATCTTCAGTACATCTGGTGACTAACAATGCGTTAATCAGGAAAAAAATTCCGCCGTATTGGGTCAGGTAAATGTGACTATCCGTCAACGGCGTTGTTTCAGTGGAATCACTTGATAACCTGGATGAAATTTCAGTATCGGCGTACAAAACCTGATGCGATTGTTTGGATATACGGGTATCAGGATCGCTCTCGCGGTTTTCATGTTTATTTGTGGGAATGTCATCTTCGCTCGTCTTAATAGATGGAGCATCGTGCTGCGCGATATATTGATCGTCAGCGGGTTTTTTAACGTTATAGATAGCTTCACGAAACCCGTTTTCCCAGCGCCTTGAGAAATCTCCATCTGTTAATTTATGTGGATAGCTTTTCCAGGCACAGATCAATGCAACTAATGAGATAACGGGGGGATCAGCCGATGCATCATGTTTGAGCGCGGCCAACGTATTGCTCCATTCACTGAGGATTTTTTTAGTTTCAACAGCGACATGTTCTTGCGTTAACGCCCCGTCTTTTATTGTCTTTTCCGGGACACTGTTCCATTGTGTGATACGACATAAATCCCGATAGATATCGCGAACATTGTCAGCCCCCAGGATTTTGATCAACGCAGGGAAACATTGCGCGCGATTCAGCTGAAACAAAATGTCGGGCAAATCAAACAGGTTTTCCTGAAACAGATGACGCAATATAGCGGCGGGAGTTGATGCGGAACGAATAAATGGTTGCCAATACCAATGCTGGTAGGTATTGCGTAGAAGATCCAGACAAAAATAAATCACTTGCTCAGTGCGATGGTGAAAATAGATAACGTCTGCCACCTGAGCGCCCGGCTGTGAAATATGCACAGCACTGGCCGTCATCTGTCGAGCAATGGCGGCAGCATCTGCACCCAACTGCCACCAGGGTCCACGTACATCAATCCGCCGGATTACCATCAACTTTTCGTCATCCTCTCCCGGCCAGGATTGCGCGTCCAGGGATTGCAGCAGCGCTTCGCGGTGATGCGTTGCTCCGCTTAGCGTCATACGTTGAATGGCAACACTGCTATGGTCCATTCCGATCTACCTTTTCTTACCGGGCATGATAAAACCGGTAACGGTGTAAGCCGTGGATGGCGTAGCGTTTTGTGTTACCAGCTGGGTCAAGGTTGCCACTGCACCTTTATCATCAAAATCGTCGATCCTTAAGGTTCCGATCAAGACATTCGCCGGACTCACCATTTGCAGCAAGGTGCCTGGCAAGGCTTCCTTGTTGAGAGTTAAACGCAACGCATCTCCCACAACAAAACGCCCCGGCACCGTAGCCAGATTACCGCGCAGTATCTGATCGGGGTCATCCGCTGCAGCGAGCATCAAGGTTGCACGAATTAAATTGCGCACGGCAGAATGGCTTGTACTGCTGGCGTTTGTTGTGAGTTGCCGCCACCACCACTGGATTAATTCCACCAAGGTGCGAATACCGTTCAGGTCTTTGGCTTCTG
This sequence comes from Cellvibrio sp. PSBB006, assembly GCF_002162135.1. Classification (NCBI taxonomy): domain Bacteria; kingdom Pseudomonadati; phylum Pseudomonadota; class Gammaproteobacteria; order Cellvibrionales; family Cellvibrionaceae; genus Cellvibrio; species Cellvibrio sp. PSBB006. The sequence continues at coordinate 860,254 of NZ_CP021382.1, forward strand.
CCTGTCCAATACCGGGCCATTGGGTAGGCTGTTTTACATTGAGCGTATCCAGCTCAGCCGCTTCGGCCCACTGCAAACGAATAGAGGGCGACACCTTGCGTAATTCTTTCAGCAACGAGTGCGTAGCCTGATCCAGTTTATTGCGTTGGGTTTCCGCCAAGCCCCGTAACCGATGTGGCGGCCCGCTCAGTAAATCTTCCAGCGATAGCAATTGCGCGGCATTGCGTTGGTATTCAACGATGGACGGACTGGGAATAAAAGCTTTATGCAACATATCGCTCATTAACATCTGGTTTTGATTGCGCAAGCGACCCAGCTTTACTGAAATCATCTTGACGTCTGCTTGATGATTCTGATTGATGCGATAACCCAGGCGCGCCTGGCGCACACCCAACATACGTTGCAACTGTGGACGGTTTGGCAAGAGCGTGTAGTGGTTGTGCAGACTCACCCAGTCACTCATGGAGATATCCAGAACTGCTTCCATAAACACCTGTAGATCTTCAGGCAAATCGATATCTTCCAGAGGGTAACCCGGCACCAGGTCATCCAGACTGCCGTGGCGTAGGGGCAAAGGGTTGACCGGGCGTAAATTAATCGGTGTTTCGCGGACGCGAGCGTAGAACAAACCTTTGTGATTATTGAGGATACGGGCGCGCTCAGCGTATGCTTTTTCAACATCGGTCCAATTTTCCGCAACCAACAGGCGCGCGACCTGATAGTCGCCTTCGCTGCGGACCCGTTGTCGATTGAGGTTAGCGAGCGTCTGGTGGTGTTGGGGAATGTCGGTTTCTACCTTGTTTAAAGCAGTTCGTTTTTCAGCCAGGATTTTTTGTTGGAGCTTGTGCAAATTGATCAGTTCGCGACGCAGCCGCTCTATAAGCAGAATATCTTGGCGTATTGCCTTTCCGGTAGTGAATAACGCAGTATGGCTGGTAATTTTTTTTGTGTCGGTTGAATCCTTGGGGTCATCGTAGGCGGTTAGTTTTTCGATCTCATAATCAGCCCAAGGCGCGGTGCTTACATCTTTTCGTATAAATGAAAAATTCTTGAAATCATAAATTCTATAAACCCAACTGCCCTTTATCTCATCCAGATACTTCTTTACTTTTCCGACGAGTCGGTTTTCCTGGCTGAGGCCAAATTCATCGCGTAACGTACCAATACCATTCTTCGCATCGAGAAAACTGATATCCGCAAAATTGATATGGGCGATAGTACCGAATTTTTCATTCGGTTTTTCATACACTTCGGTATCCAAAAACATGGGCGTATAAAGTTGAGCGTTAATAATACCGATATGCTCGTTAATACTTTGGCCTTTCTCGGTGGCGAGGTATTTCGGATCAAGATAGTGCGTGGCTGATGTCTGGTATTCGACAACCTTGGCAATTTCTGTCTTTTCCTGCATTGCACCTAATAACATCTTGTTATATTTGATTGCCATAATGACGCCCCCTAAGGATTAATCCTCTTTAACTTCCACTACGGCCCGATACTCCAGACTGTCGCTCCAGCGCATCAGGTTAAGGCCGCTTCCATCACCAGCGACGCCACTGGCAAGCCCGGCAAAGGACACGGTAATGGAATCGAGTTGTTGACGCTGGAGGATCAGGAAGTCACTGACCTCATTGATCAACTCCGTACTGCGGCTGATAAAGTTTTCAATGGTTTCTATTTCATAGAGCAAATTTTCCCGCTGGCGATAAAGGCCGTCAGTGACCTCTTGCTCGTCGGGGTATTCCGGTTCCGGTGAAGTGTAAAAAATTTCATCCCAAACCTCATCGGATATTCGCGCATCAATTGCGCTGTAAGGACGAGGCAAGGTTTCCGGCTCACGCAATTGCAAACGTCGCTGTGAAACCAGCTCTGTAAAATAGTCAAAGGTAGCTTGCGGCGCTGGCTGGCTGACAGGCAAACCGGCGAGCTTGCGCTCCTCTTCGGTTAAATCAAAATAATCGCTAACGGGGCCGGCGGTTTTATAAATCTGTTTAAGGACCGATACCTTATCTTCTTCGGTAAAATCGGTCGGCGTCCGGGTAATGTTTCCATACAACAGAAAATACTCGATAGCCCAGGCGTTGTAATCGGAAGCAGCCTGCACATAGCGCTCGTGCAATTCATTGAGCAATGCCATATCAATATCCGGCAGGTCGAGCAGATCAGCCCGGTAATCGTCCGGCTCCACAGCGACCATGATGCGGATACGATCCTGTTGGTTGTGCACGAGATCAATAACGCCGCGAGGTAATTCATGCTGAATAACACCGTCGACGCTGTTGGCCGGTACTGCGACCAGTTCCATTTGCAAGTCGCGGGGATTGAAATGCAATACCGGTCGCTGCCAGAGATTGCTGTCGTCTTCACTTTCACGACCGGCGATATCGGTAATCAAATCCCGAGGGAAGGGTCCAGCGGCGGGCAAATAATCAACGCCCGTTAGTGTTGCCAGATTATCCAGCGTTTCCCCGTCGGTATGTTCATGCCGCAGTTGGCTTTGCAAAAATTGCCAATAACCCAGAATATTCTGGTAAACATTATCGCCTGTCGCATCGAAACGCCCTACCCGGTCCTCCACCCATTGCAATTGGTCGTCGACAATCTTGAGCAGGCAGACAGGCACTGCACCGGTGTCTGGATCAAAAGGTGATTCGGACAATGACCGCACCAATACGCGCATGGCCGCGCGATTTTTTTCCATGCTCATCCAGGACGCGGCCTTGGACACAAAATGTAAATCCAGGGTTGCAAAGGTTTCCAAACGGCTGTCGCGCAACGGGTTGGGTTCGGTGCGTGAACAGGGATCGGCGCCTTCGCTCTCATCGAGCAAGGCAATCTGACGTTTTACGGTGAGGAAATAATATCCTTCGACCGGTACGGCTTCGTGGTCTTCAGGAGTAATGCGGTTCTGGTATTCATCAATCAGCGAGTCCCAGTCGAGACGAATAGGAAAATTAACGTGCACGGCGCGACCATCACCACCGACACCAAGGCCAGGGCGAACGCTGATATCAATACTGTCGTCCGTTTCGGTGATGCTCACATCAAGGCCGTAAACAATTCCCGGCGGCGCGCTGCGCAGTAAATCCTCGCAACGCTCATCGACATATTGCTGCATCAGGTCAAATTCCTGCTCCGACAGATAACGCCCGGCAAAATAATGCAGACGCCGGGTATTGTTGTCGGCGATGACGTTATGCAACTGCAAGCGCTTGGTTTCCATAATGCACTCCAACGACAAAAGCTATTCTGATTCGGCCAGTTTCTTCCACTGCTCAATAATCTTTTCATCCAACTTGAATTGCTCGCCGATCTTCGCCATCAATTGCGGCAAACTGGTATCGGGATTTTTCTCGAATAAAGTCAATAAATCGGGCAATTGCTTTTGATTCGCTACGGCGGCAAGCGTTGGCCAGTTCAACGCATCGTAACGCGCGGGCATCACCAGCAAGGCATCAACAATCGTTGCCAGGGTTCGCGGGCTATCCGCAAAATTCTCGTGGATTTCCTGCGCCGCTTTTCTGGCTGCATCGTCATTCACGGGGCGGCGCTTAAGGATCTCTTCAATAGACATTGATTGACCGCCATTGCCAGATTCCAATTCCTTGATCCGTTGTTCGGCTTCTGCCAGTTTCTTTTCAAGAGCATCCTGCTCTTCCAGGATTTTTTTATTTTCTTCTTCCAGCTGGCTGATTCTTTCACGCAGAGCGGCAGTTTGATCGTCGCCGCTCTCCGCCGCCTCCAGCGCATCTTCAAGCTCTTCAATCTGCTCGTTAAGATCTTCGATAAGGGCTCGCGCCTCGTCGAGGCGTTCATCCGGATCGCGATTCAATTCCAGCAGGAGGGCTTCGTTATCTTCTTCCAGCTCATCAATGCGCGCTTCCAGTTCTTCGACATCCTGCGGTAATTCAGCATTAATATCGGGTAAGTCTTCGTAGCGTCCCGCCGCCAGAACGATAGCGCTGACTTGCGTTTCTGCCACGCGCGTTGGCCGTCGTACATAGAAAATATTTTTATCGCCGGCCCACAGTGCATTCCAGATGGCTGAATCTGTATTCTCCTCGTGTGTGGTTTCTCCATACGCGCGCAATCCATAATCATCCAGATGGGGAGGATGCACGAAGTCACGTTCACTATCGCTATCCGGGACGCTATCTGAAAGTAACCGCGTATGCTGGAGCTGCCGCGCCCGCAATGAAAATTCCTGATCGCTGAGGGGCACCAGAATGACGATGTCCACATCCGTATCTTTTTGCAGATCGATGGGTTCCAGCGCTTTACTTTGTTCAACAATGGCATTGATGTCGTCGCGCCGGACCGGCGCAATACTGACTTCAAAGCCCTCGGGAAAGTAACCCTGATAGCCATTGACGGGATCGACACAACGCTTGGGGATTGAGCCGAAAGGCGGTAAAAGATCAAAGTAATGTGTAGCGGGAAAAGGATCTTCGCGGGTGCTTTGCTGGCGCAGTTTCAAGACGTCCTGCAAGAGTTCTTCATAGTGATAAAACAAATCCATTTGCAGGTTGTAACGTGACTGGGCCGGCCGATGTTGACGACGTAGCAGTCCGCGATCCAACCACTGTGGTTTTCCATTCTCTATCGCTAGCAATCCCAAGGCAATGCCATTCTCCGGCAGCTCCGGCGGTTGAGTGCGCTGCGTCATAATAAAATCCCGCACCAATGCCGCACGCGATACCACCGAGCTGTGCAAACGTTGGCCCGAGGATTTGGTCGTATAAACGTAGCGCGTTGGCAATGCCTGCAAGGTCAGAACAACACCCTCAGCGTAAAAATTAAAATGAAAACCGCGCTCCGCCTCCAGGTCGCGCGGATAGATCTCAGCGCTGCCCTCGCCCTTCTCCGCATACTCCAACACCACGGCATACAACCCTCGCTCCAGATAACGAAAGCCGGGATTCAGCTCGGCCATCTTCGCTGGATCATAAAGATTGATTTCAAGGGTTTCTTTCTCCAACTCCAGAATTCTGCCGGAAGGGGCGATGGCTAATCCTGGTGTAACCAGCAACATTCCTTCATCGGTCAGTTGTACATCCAGACCTCGGATAATGCCCTGACCAATGACTCGACCTGCTTCGCGCAGGCGTTCATCCAGATACAATTGATCGCGAATCAAATCCGATGCTTTCAGTAATCGGCCATCGTAATAATTGGTGCGCGATAGCTTGGGATCGATGCTGGAAATATTGCGTGCTTTATCTTCGGTCAGCGCAAAATTTACCGGATTAAATGGGCTTTGAAAAAAACTCATGACGTAGGCTCCTGTCTGCTCAACCACGCCAGCTGGTTTGCCGTGCTGACGAAAGGACGCACAAGGTTGTTAACGGTAATGCGTGCGGGATCGATATCGGGCTGCAAATCGGCAGTCAGTGGAACCCGCACCTGGGCGAGCAAAGTACGCGACAAATCCTCGATGTCGCCATCGATTTCAAGCGCGCGATTGGACGCCGGAACGGCGTAGATCAAACGGCTTTTATCGTCATAAAATTTTTCTTCCGCTTCGCCGGCTGCTTCCTTAAATGCGGTTTCGGTTGGTGTAAGGTCCGTTTCCGGATCAACCGTTTCCAGATTCAGGCCTCGCCAGGGATTTTCAGTAGCAGTGGGTGTAGGTCCGGGAATAATTTCCAGCAATACACTATCGCGCGCGCGGCTGGGTTGTACCGGATCAGTTCCGGCGTTGATCTTGCGCGCCAGCACGGGTTGCAAACCGGTTGCGCACGCGTGGTAGCGCATGGTGATCAACAAACTCAGAACGGTATCGCCTTCAATAAAACCATCACTCAATAATTGATTGCCATCGGGCTGTTCAAGCTGTGCGGTGAGCCAATCGCGCAAGTTGACGCAATAGGGTTCAAAGCTCATGACTTCGCGCCCCAACCCATCGATGCCTATGCCGGGCGTGACAATTAATCGCACGCTGATATTGTCCGGTTCTTCACCGGGCTCTGGCGGCTCTTCCGGCTCAGTACCCTCTGGCGGGTCCAGCTTAACCGCAAAGCCCACCAGAGTTCCCGCACCGTGAAACCAATAATTATGGCGATTGATACGCAAGCGATGGTATGCCTGCTCGGCACGCGTGGCATCGATGCCTAACAACATACCCGCTTCAAAATTCACGCGTTCCAGGGGCGTGTGGAAATCGGCATCCTGTTGCAGGTGTTCTTCAAGTGTGAATTGACTCATTGGTGATCTCCATAAAAACGTCGGTCGCCATACAACAGATCTGCGGGCGACAAGGCCGCGTGATTACGCATGATGCCTTCGCGCCCCAACCAGGTGTCATCCAGAATAACTTCACGCCAGGGAATGGCATGTTGCAGATAAGTATCGATGCCTAGTAACGGCGATAAACCCAACACAAACGGCAGATCGCTTTCGATAATTTTCCATTCCATATGCGCGGGAATTTGCTGTACCAGGAATTGTTCGATCATCTTGCGTTGTGGCTGTGCATCGCCGTGCAACACAATCGAAAGCCGGTAGGCATAGCGATCAAAAAACGACGCTACTTCTTCTTGTTGCTCCGACGTTTCTGCCAACTCCGGCGCAAACAGCGCAAGGAATTCCTGGGAGGTTTCGTCGGTCAGAATCAGCGATTCACCGACAATACTGTTACCGCTTTGACCCGTACCCAAGGTTAACGGGTGATCGTTATCATCCAGGTCGATACCGATGATCGTCGCCAGAGTGCGCCGCAGGCGATAATTTTCCACCGGTATAACCTGGCCACGACTGACCGCACCGTCAGTCGCAACATCCAGTGCAAGGCACAAGCCCGCATAGGTTCCTTTTATTTGTTGCAGATAACCTTCCACATCCAACCAGCGACGCTTGCGCGCTGTCGGCCAACTTGCGGGCATGGTTGAACCGATAGTGGAACCCAGACGCATCAAACGACGCTCCGGTGTCGTGGCCGGATACAACCAGCACTCGGCATTGACAATGGTTTCTTCCACCGGCGTCATCAAACCTTCAAAGCTGGCCAACAAGCGTTCGCGCACATCGGCGCCGTTTGCTGCGCGTGTGTCGGTAATGTTGATACTTTCCTGTTGATGAAAATGTTCCGGCAGGTAATGGGCTTGCCAGGAAAAACGCGGGCAATACACGCGCATGCTGGCAATGGCCGGTGTGTGCCGTCCGTCACCGCGCATTGCAATTTTTAATTTCAGGTAGCGACCGCGAATTTGTCTCACGGCACCTTGCTGGCGTTGCAGTTGAATTTCAAACAAGCCTTCGTGATGTGGGTCCGGCTCGAAGCGCCCGCGATAAAAAGGTATTTCAGATTGCAACGGCAACCAGAGTGGTCCAGGTTGTTCCTGCCAGTCGGACCCTTCTTGATCGAAGTCGTCAAACGCTTTTACCGACACGCGCAATTCACATCCGGGTGGAATACAGGCCTCCATATAAATCCGATGCCAAACGGTATCGTAATTTCCTGAATCGAGTGTTTGGCTCAGGATGGCACTGCCCTCGGCCTTGAAACGCGCCTGGGCTAATGGATACAAACGCTTCGGGCCCTGTTCTGACAAGTAGCGCACCATGCCGCGCTGCCCGGTGACAAAGCGCACGCTCTGTTGGCTGTGCTGCGGATAACGGCGTGGCTCAAGCGTAAAATTGCCGCCGTCATGCAAGAGCATCGCCGGTAAATCGAGCGCGGGATCAGGCGTGTTTTCCTGCGGCACCATCAACACAATTTTGTGCGGTGCCAACACGGCAATGTCGGTAAAAAAAGGCGAGTCGGGTAAATCCCAGGTGGACAATGGCGCACCGGGATCATCGTCGAGACTACGTGTTATCAATACTTGTTTTTCGGTAATCTGATTTAGCAGCAATAAATACAGATGCTGTTCATCGGCACACACACCGATGATCGTCAAATCATCTGGCAAATTTTGTTGCCAATGAAGTTTTAACGGGTGCGGATTTTCCTGCAAGGGTTCAAAGCGATCTACACGTTTTTGGTAAGCTTGCGGCAAAGGTTCCCCGCTGCACAAACCCAGGCTGTTATTACCAATAACCCATATCCGATTAAGGTAATCCACCCACACGCGTTGCGCGTCAAGGTTCAAACCCTGATCCAGGTCCAGGCCCAGATCCAGACGCAATTGCCAACGCCGTGCCAGATGCACCAGCAGTAATCCCCGGTTTGTGTCACCACGATAGATCAACGCAACGCGACCATCGCCCCCCAGGTGTAGATCAATAAAGCGGGTATTGGTCGGCGCATCAACCGGATCGAGACTGATAGCAGCGGCAGTGTCACCGGTTGTGGATTGGCTAGTGGCCAGCACTGGCCCAGCCGTTGCAGTTGCATCACCCGCATCAAATTTTTGTTTGTGTTGCCAGTTAAGTGCGTACCACAGTTGTTGGCGGTCTTCGCTTAAAAAACCCAATTGACCAAACGCGTCTTCAACCAAGGGCTGCGCTTCCTGCCATTGTAAAAATGCGCCGGCACGATTGATAACCGACACCCGGGGCGTCTGTTGAACCGCCAGGCGAAACAGCGCTACGGATTCATCCCACACACAATTATCAAAGCCGCCGGTGCGAAAATCACCGGCACTGCTGAGTAATTGAAATTGTGTTCCGTAACTATCCATTGCTTTCTCTCTTTAGCTATTCTCGCTAATAGCGCATCACGTACTGTTAGCACAACTCAGGAATAATCGGGACGGCAATCGCATCGTCATCATCGCCGCCGTCCACACCCTCGATAATCGCCGGCGCTGGTGGCGGATCTTCACCTTCATGCGTTTCTACCACCATGACTTCCGGCAATTGATATTTCTGCAATGCCAGCTTGTCCGTTTCAATCCACTCACCACTGTCAACCTGATAAAACAGACGCACATGGTTAACCGCCAACACGCCTTTAACGCGTGCCGCAACGGTTATTAATTCATTGATTTCCAGCGCGCGCCCCATCGGCCAGCCTTGCGCTAAATGGCCACCGGGAGCCAAGGCCCACAGATACAACAACACGGCCTGATTCACCGTGTTCAAGGTTTCCGTTAATACAGCAGGATCAATGACTTCGACGCTTAACGAAATCGCGACGGGAATAAATTCCGGGCTGAGCACATACAATTCCGTACCGAGTAATTTGCGCTCATCCATGTAGGTATACACATCGCGCAGCAAACCCGCTGTTGGTTTCGGAGCGGCAGCAAAGGCGGGGATGGCCGGCGGCATCACAAATAAACTGACAACACCGGGGACATGTAAACGAACACTTGCCAGACTATTCCCCGGCAACAAACCGGCAATCATTTCTGCCCGGCCGACCGGTGCAATGGGATTGTCCCGCGCCAGTTGAATAAAATCGTTCTGGGTTACGGCGCGGTTGCGGTGATTTAAATGTGCGGGAATGCGCTGCTCTGCGTCAGCGACGGTTTCAGCATCAAGGCCGTAAGCCGTGCGCCATTCATGGCGCAGCAAAAATGCTGTGCTCGCCGGGGTAATCAATTGTTTGATATTGTCTGCGGGTAAATTGCCTTGCTTGCCGCCGCCATAACGATAATAGGCTGCGCGAATACGTGCGTTCGGTGCTGGCCGACTGCCGCGAATACCATCGCCGAATTGCACGGTACCGGTTGCGCTGTCAAAGCGATACACACGATCATCCGGTCGGCTCGCCGCAAAATGGGGTACGGGTTGCCAGGGTACATAGGTGCCGTGTTCACTGACTTCAATTTGCACGCTGGATGCATCCACATCGGAGCGATTCAGCAAAGCAACCTGCCCTACCCGACCATCGCCAATCCCAATTACCTGGTCGCGCACAATACCCTGGGCAATCACATCTACCGCATTGATACCGAGATAACCCAGCTTGAGATCCGTCTCACCCGGTGCACTTAAACTTAACCAGCACACAACCTGCTCCGGTGGAATATCGGCGGGCTGCTCCGGTGGTGTATTACCAAAACCGGCGTATTGGGGATCATTGGCAAATTGCGATTTCAACACCCCGACACTTTTAGGTAAACGCAGACGCACCACACCGGTTTGTCGCCCACCTTTTGATGTATCGTGAATCACTTCCAGCGGGAGATACATCGCTTTGCGATCAGCCGCATTTTTTTGCCAGATGATATGCCACTGCAATTTTCGCGGCGCGAGGGATTCAGCAATCTCTGCCGGTTGATCATCCATCGGTGCAATGCCCACATTGATGATTTGCCCCGCCAGATTCTCACGCAAGGTGGCCAGTGTCGCCGGTGCTGCCAGCTTTTTATCCGGCAAATGCAGCAACAAATAAAAGCGTTTGTCCTGACTGTGTGCCAAATCGAGCACATCCTTGCCAGCACTGAAACTGCGCGGGCGAAATGCTTTGGTCTTCACGCCATAAATTTCCTGCAAGCTGTGGCGCGGTATACCCAAGGCGTCCAGGTCGTTGTCGGATACGGACTCTTTCGTCATCACCGCCAATGCCAGGGGTGTTGATTGCAACTCACCGAGTGTGCTGAAGATAACTTCGCCAGCGGCGAGTGTACTTTCACTGCGCAGTAACGGCGGCAACGCAGGCCCTTTGGGTTTGGTATCGATAGAAACAATACCCCGCGCAGGCTGGGCTGGCCGCATAGGCAAATGCAATAAATTCAGGAAAGCTTGTCGTTGTCGCTCGGGAATCAGGTTCGCGCGATAGATTACCGATTCCGTCATCCATGCGAAGACATCGACCAAAGCCAACATGGGGTCGCCTTCGACGAGCGGTTGCATCTCTGGCAAGTGCGCTTGCAGGCGCTGCCTGGCTTCGGCAACCAGATCGTCAAAACTTCTGTTATCGAGTGATGTAATGGGTATTGGCATCGTCTTAACTCAATTGCAGTCCCAGTTCCAGGTTGTCTTCCTCGGCGGTCATCCTGATTCGGTAACGCAAACTCAAAATAACCTTGTTCAATTGCGCCGGTTCGGTGCTAACCGTTAATTCCAGAATATCAATGCGTGGTTCCCACCGTTGAACCGCCTTAAGTGCGATATCCGCCATCAAACGCCGTGTCGTTTCATTGTTGGGTTTGTGGATAAATTGTTTTAACCCGGCACCGAATTCCGGACGCATCAATCGCTCGCCGGGCTGGGTCAACAAAATATTCCAGATCACTTCACGCACACTCTGATTGCCTGTCGACCAGGGCAAACGCTTGCTGTCAAAACCGCTCAACGGAAAACTGATAACCGATGGCATAGTCGAGATCCTTACTTGCGACACAAGCGTGGCAGTTGCAAAAACGCCCAGGGCAGCCAGAAAAAAATCAGGTTCAATAAGTTCAGAATAATCATCAATAAAATCATGGCGCAGATGGTAATGATCGGAATACTGAAGCTGATACTGAAACCGAGGCAGGCATCCAGGCGATGCTTTTTGTTTTGCTTTTTGAATTCCATATCCGGCACCACACTGTTGAGCGCTTCTGCCATGGACTTGGGTGTCAAAAAGGTTACGCCTTTGGCGAAGCCGCGTTTAAGGTCCTGAAATTCAGGCAGCTGGATAACCACTGGGCGCGCCGCTTCCGCATCCAGCGGACTGGCTACGCGAAAGGATTGGCTGGGGCTACCCCAGGCGACCTCTTCATCACCGCAGTCGTTGCGATAGCGCACAAACGGCACCACAAAGTAATAATCGTCTTTTCCCTGGGTATAGCGTGGCAGCGGCAGGGATTTTTCAATTAACTGTTCGGCTTGTTCTGCGCGCAGCACCAATTGCTCGCGCAAATTGGCGGCCTGGGTTTCACGTATGTATAAATCCTTATTGATGCCCGGCAACACAGAAAGCGTAGGTGGAGCCAGATTTTCTTTCGCATGCAGAATGTCTTGTCGATCCAGTTCCGCCAGCCACATAAACAGGTCATCGCGATGTGTCTGCAGGTAATGCAACAGCGTCTCCACTACCGGACGACCTAGTGTCGACGCATCGCCAGCCACACCCACATTCACCACAATGCCGTCGTAAAAATAAATCTGGGATAAGAGATAACGCAGGGCTTCGTTGTCTTCAATGGAGGCATCAAACACTTGATAGCGTTGCATCAGCGTGCGTAGCAGTCCGACAAATGCGCGGGTCGGTATGCCGTTGTCCACCTGCAATCCGGTTTCCTGGTGCCAATGGAAATGTTGTGCGATTTCATCAACCACTTCTGACAATTGGCCGCTGCAATCGCAGACGGGTTTATCGTTGTTAACATCCCAACTGCCGAAGGGCCATTCGTGCTCTGCCAGTTGTCCGGTTGCGGACACTTGTGAAGCGCCTGCCGGTGATGTTGTGTTGTCCTCCACATCGCTAGCCAGACTCGCTTCAACAGAACCACTTAAGGGTAAATAACCAAACAGCAAGGTGTGATTGCGACTGTGCTGCTCTGTTTGTTGAGCAACAAGTTGCGTATGCAGCGGGTGAGTTTGTTCACCACTGTAAGGTGGTGTTTTCGATTTACTTTTTATAAACCCGCGTTTCAGCAAACGACGATAATGATCCGGTTCCTGCCCCGGATCAATGGCATTGGCGGGGCGCCAACCAATGGCAACACCATCGCGCACTTGCCAGGTTTGGTAATTCTGTGGTGTGCCTTTGCGTACGACCAAACCGGCAGACACTATGCGCGCCGGGTCCAACGCGGGCTGGCCCTGACGGTCACAACTGACTTCACAAGACACCACATAAAATGTGCGATGAATCGGCAAACGCAACACAACGCGATCCTTGCCGAAGCGATCATCCGTCAACCAGCGTTGCGCACTGCGCCCGGTCAGTTTTCCGGTGCTGGCTTCACGCTGGAACCGATCAATGAATTGATCGTCCAGGTAGCGATGCAACATAGTGCCGTCATTACTGGCGGCGTAATAAGGCGCCGTTACATGAATGCCGTGATGCTTTACCATATGTTTCCTGCTCCCGGTGTATAACTGGTGCCAACCACGGAGGTGGCGATCAAGGTATCGCACTTCACCACGCCCGAAAATTGGCTCATCGCTGCGTCCACTTTTACCATTCCCGCACTGACATTCACCTGCGAAGCCTGCACGTCAACCGTTGATGCGCTGACAATACTGATGCCCGATGTGGACAGGGTTACCGACTCACTGCCCTTCTCTATCTTGATTTCCCCACCACTTGCTTCCGTAATGGTCAGGTGATAGCCGCTGCTGGTCTGGATATTGACTTTCGGTCCATCACTATCATCGAGAATCACGCGCGTGCCCTGCGGTGAAATCAAACTGTATTTATCTTCCACCGCTTGCGCATCGCCGGGATGACTGCTGCCACCGCTCCAGACTGCGCCTAACACCACCGGCAATTCCGGGCTTAAAAATGCCAGCACCACAATTTCATCAACTTTCGGTAAGCAACTTATTCCGTAGCCTTGGCCCGCGCTGCTGGTCATACAGGTTGCCCACAGCTGCATACCGGTATTCAGTATCTCCACCTGCAATCGCCCGCGGGTTTCCGGATCACTGTTATCCAGTACCCGCCCGAGGTGTAACGCCTGTAATACACCGGCTTGATGATTCATAACAATTAATCAACCACTCCAACCGCCACGTTGCACTTTCAGGTGCGTGATATAACCGCGCTGCGCATCAAAACAATGCTGGCAATCCACCACTTGATATTTACCTTGCAACCGTTGACTCACGCCCTGCAATTCCACTTCACGACCGACACGCATACCGGCAATGCCGCTGCATAAAATATCGCCGTACAGAAAGCGTTTGGCTTTTTGGTGAAAGCGTCCTTTAGCCCAATCCTGCGCTTCCATTTGTGTGCGCGCGAAAGGTTGCGGAAAAATTTCCGTCTGCCCCCAGGATAAATCCTGCAACATGTCAGTCGCTTTGGTGTCACTCGCGCCGGGAAAATCGTCGTTCTCACTGTCGGAGTCGGCGTCGGTTCCCAGATCAAAACCTTTCACCTGCGCCCGTGTCGGCTGATGATTCAAATCTGCGGCAATGCGCAGGTGCTGAATATTATTCTGCGCATGAAGCGGCTCTGGTTGTGCATCCGGCTCTTCTGCTTTTGCACGCAACCTGCCGTTATCGATCCGCAGACTCACATCGTAGGGCGCGAGTAAACGCGCAATAAACGCCAGATTACTTTCGTTCATCTGGTGCCAGGTACTTTGCAATTGACTGACCTGAATATCGTTTTCCAATCCCAGATCACGTACCAGTGAGGTGATAACATCATCAAGACTCATGTCTTCAAAGACGCGGTTGTGCCGAATGCGCGCAAGGTGATGTAAAAGATCTTCTGCCAATAACACCAATTGCGGCGCGCCCTCACCGTAGCGCTCTTCGATGGCGGTAATCTCGCCGCTGAATAAAGGGTCAGCATCACTGTCACCCGCCAGAATTTCCAGGCGGTTGCCATGCTCAATGGTTTGAAAAGCAAAGTCAGCGTCGCCATCTGCGCTGTTACTGCGCCAATTAACAAAGCGCACCTCCGCATTGGCCATACCACTCAGCGGCAAATTAATGCGCATATCCAGGAGCGAAGAATTTAATTCGGGGCGCAATTCGTTTTGCAGACGAATACGCGGACGCGCGTTAACGGTGGCGATATTTTCTTCAGTCAATTTTCAGCCGCTCCTCACGTTCCATGCTGAGCGCCAGCGCTTCCATCACCTGTTGCTCTGCGTCATCCGAACCGGTAGCGGTTGCCGGCTGTGTGGCATGATCCGCCGGGGATTCAATATGGGTGAGCAGTTCATTGATAATTAGCGGCATGATCTACCCCTCCAACTCTGTATGCGCATCAAGCCGCAGCGTTACGCTGCCCTTGATGGTTTTTTCTGTTTTAAGCGAAAAAGCACCGGGAATATTTGTGCCCAGTGCAGCAGAATTACCGACGCGAAAACCCAACCCCGCGTTGGCGGAGATGCCAACACTCGCACCGAGGCTCACACCGGGAATCGACAAGCCGGACTGTGCACTGAGGCGCGGATTTTCCATGCCGTTAAACAGCGCCAACTCACGCCATTGTTGAGGCTTTTTATTCGCTGCGCGGGTTGCACTGGCGGCACTGACATCTTCACCACCGGGCGCAAATGTGGGTTGATTACGCTCACTGATGGTTGTGTTGGGATCAGTCTCAAACTGATAACGATCTTCTTTAAGTGTTAATGCCAGGCTTGCCCGCAAGGGCACACCTTCCGGCGAAAAATAATCCAGGGTTTCGTTGTAGCTGCTGACCATACCCACAAACACAAAAGCGCCCCATTGAAAGCGGCAACGTTTCGGTGCGCTGGGCCGTTCGGCTTCGGGATTCTGCGGTTGCATAAAGACATCGGCGATGGCTTTGGTTAACAGGCGCACATCGGTATTGGCTTCATGATCTGCCTGGGACGCGCGCGATTGGGTTTGCGTTCTTTGCGTATCATTTGATGGCGTACCGGTCGAGCCACTCACCGCACCTGGCACCGTGGTATCGAAAAGCAACTGCACCGCCAGGGTCGATTCGCTCTTATCAATGTATTGCGCCGCGTTGGACGTTTCGCCACCGGCATTTTCCGCTTTGAGCGTGTTCGATAAGGTCACGCGCAAACTCGTGGGATTAAACTGCACGATGATATGTTGTGTTTCATCGGTTTCCGGTTGATCGCCATTCATGGGAATCAACACAGCTTTGGTCAGCGGTGGGCTGCTACTCATTTTGTTGATCCTCCAGTTGCAGCGATAAACCTTCGTGAACCAAATGCAGTTCCTCAATAGCAACCTGACTGCTAGTGGCCGATAAATCCGGGCCTTTAAATTTGGTCGCCATGGCGCGCTCCAGTTTCCAGCTCAGTATCGGTTTTATCTCCTGATTGAAGCGGTTGTTGTCATACACTTCAATGATGCCGGTCATGCGGTAAGCGTAATTCGCCTGACGGGTTGTGACATCAAACCAGGCATATAAATCGCGAATTTTGGTTACTCCCCGTTTCAGCACGATGGCTGGAAAGGTGGTGTTGCCAGCCAATTGAATTTCGCCCCAGTTACGTCCACCTTCTTTCATCGTCTTGGGTGTCATGGTGGATTCAAAACCGGACACTTCACTGAATGCGCCCTGGCAGATGGGCGAATTTTTATCGCCATCAATAGCGTACAAGCTGACAACAAAACGAAACGGGACAAATTCAGCCACGGCTTAGCTCCAGTCGATCCTGTTGCAACCGCAAACGAATCGTGTCGATGGGAAATGCCGGTGCAATATCAATGATGAAGATCAGGATAGACGGATCGTTTTCACTCAGCAGCCGCTGGATGCTGAATGCCTGTTCCGCCGTTTTGCCGCGCAACGCACCCAGTTGATGCAAACGATTAAAAAAATCCTGTAAAACAATGAGTGGTTTCGGATCGGCCGGGTCCACATTAAACAAGAGTTGGTGCCCCATGTGTTCCAGTTCGCGGTAGAGCCAACCAAGAAAGCGGGAAATCTCGCCGCTGCGGGCATGCTCAGTTTGATCACCGAATACGCCGCCGGAAAGACGCTCATCATCCAGCTCCGTTTTTTGTAAGCGTGAGCGCAATACACCAATCGATTTGTCATTGCGCAGCACTTCAATGTGTTGCTGTGACAGTCGTGGAAAAGGTTCATAGCTGCCGGCCAGGGGCGTGCCGGCCACAGAGCGCCAGGCACCTTTACTGGCCACGGTTTCTGCCATCTTGCCCGCCAGCAATCCCGATGCGCTCATCAATCGATAGCGGTGATCGCGCACGTAGGGATAAATAATCTGGACGCGGTGCAATGATTCGGCAAATTGGCTTTTCTGTAAGGTGTTGATGTCAGCCAATGCACTGCGCGATTCCTGGGGTAATTCACCGAGCAATTCGCGATCCAGCGGCAGGCTGATCAACATACGCAGGTCTGGCCGGAAGCGGGAAATCGCGGCGAGCATTTGCCGCATCAGTTCACCGAAATTGCGCGGTGCAGGCGGCTGCTGCATTTCTTCGCTGTTACGTCGTTCGCGCACACCGTCTTCGAGATTCGCGCTGCAGGGCAAAAACTGCGGCACCGGATTGGCAATACGCAGGTGCGGCACACCTTCAATATGTGCAGGGATTTGCAAACGCTCCAGATCCGGCATAACCATCAAGCCCACCCGTGGCAAGCCCAACGCGCGAATAAAAGCATTGTCTGGACGAAGGTCCATCGTGGTGTTCTGCTCATCAGGCAGAAAGGCTTGTTGTGCCAGGGCCTGATCAACATTGATCACCCACAATTTTTTAAACACATGACTACCGCTATAGCGAAAAAAATCCTCCACGGCGGCTGGCAACCATAATTGGCTTCCGGCAAGGCGGCTGCGGTACAGGGTCGCCGGGTTTTCTTGTGCGGCCGATTTTTCTTGCGAAAACAATTGAAGGAATTCCGCCAGGGAATAAATCGGAATCGGCAGGTTGTATAACGGGTCTGACTTCTCGCTGCTTTTTTTCAGGGCATCCAATTGCTCGGCGTAGCCCATTGCAGCCATTTCCCTGGTCATGGATTGATGGTTGAAGAGAACGTCTTTACTCGCCGCACCGGGGCAATGCCCGATCATCACCACCTCAAAGGCAGCTTGACGGTCAACCACCGGTTCCGGATCGAGGTATATGCGCTTGCCATCAAAATTCATTGCACCCATTCCCTGCCCGTCGGCGCGACAATGTCGCGCATGGTTTATGTTTATTGAATTACGCTAATCCCAAAAGAATTCATCAGGACTCTTCAATCATTTCAACCGACAGCACCAGTTCTTCCATGGCGACATCGCCACCGCCCTTGGCGGTCAAGGTAGGTCCGGTCCATTTGATCGGGGTAACGCCGTGCAGTGTCCAGGTCACCACCGTTTGCTGGCGGTTTTCGCTGAGTAATTTAATGGTGATGCCATCGCGCTTGGCAGTGATCTCGCCGTCCCGTGCCTGGTTCAACCATTCCCAGATATTTTCCGCACCAATCACGCCGCGCTTGAGTGTCACATCACCACTTTTGTGAATACCCAATATTTTGCTGACGTAATTAACCTTGGCATTGCCCGCGCGATATTCCGCAACGGTCACTTCTGCATTTAACCCTGAGACTTCGGAGAATCCGCCGATGACTTCTTCTTCGCCGCCAAAACCGGTATTCACCAAAAAATTAAACGCTGAATAAGGTGTTTCTCGTGAAATAGGCATAATCAATTCCTTTCTATTGGCTGAAGAAATTAAGCATCAGCCGTTTTCTGGCCGATTCGGAAAACGACAAATTCAGCGGGACGCAAGGGCGCCACGCCCACTTCGCAAATCAGCCTGCCGTTATCAATATCGTTTTGCGTCATGGTGCTGCGATCGCAGCGCACAAAATACGCGGACGCTGGTTTACTGCCGAGCAGGCGGCCGTTTTTCCACTCATTGAATAAAAAGCTTTCCACCGTGGTAACCACATTGGCCCACAGCTTTTCCCCATTGGGTTCAAACACGGCCCACTGTGTGCCTTTATCAATGGAGCGTTCGAGATAAAGAAAGTAACGCCGCACATTCACGTACTTCCACTCAGGGTCACTGGATAAGGTGCGCCCGCCCCAGACACGATGACCGCGACCGGCAAACGAACGCAGACAATTAATACCGTTGGGGTTGAGTAATTCCTGCTGGAATTTATTGATGTCCTGTTCAAACCGAAGCGCGCCCAATACCGGTGTATTGGCTGGTGCCTTGTGCACCCCGAAGTCAACATCAGTTCGCGCATAAATGCCGGCCATAAAACCGGAGGGCGGTAAATTAATGGTTTGCGATTGGCCGGTGGGATCAGACGTAACAACCCAGGGCGTGTAGAGTGCGAGGCGGGAATCATCAAAGTTATCGCGGAAAGCGCGCACTTCCGACAGGCTCATATTTTCACGGCTGTCGACCAATCCGATGCGGTAACGCATCTTTATGCAATGTTTAAGTAACTCTGCGACAACGGCTTGATGATTATCCGGATCATTCGCTGCCGCCGGTGTCATCACGATAGAAATATCATCAATTTCTTCCAACGCGGCCAAACCGGTGGAACCCTGTTGCTCATCCGTTTCGCCGGCGTAATCGATTGCAATCGGCAAGTTTCCATCGGTGCCGCCCGCCAGCGTAATGATGTAACGGGGATCATCAAAGGAGTCTTCGTCAGGGTTTACTAAATCAGTATTGAATAACGCAAAAAGCGCAGTATGTAATTGTTCAATACTTCCTTCTGCTGTTACTGCAATGGGTTGGGTTAAACCATCCAGTTTCTTTTCCGGGTCGTGTCGCAAGGCGCGGGAAACGAAATTTCTCCGGGTGCTATCCAGAGAGAGCCCGGCTGCGCGATATGCCACCTCTCCCCTACCGGGTGTTCCTTCATCCTCAACGCCGACTTTCCGCCGAATCACGTCCAGGGAAAATTCACGTTGTATATAAACGCCTTTTACCTCGTTGGGATAAAGGGCCAGGTGTTCCAGATCTAATGCTATGGGCTCACCGGGTTCATCACCTTCTTCTGCTGGAGGTAAGGGATCAAGCGTGAGCGTATCGCCCGTCTGATTAATCGTGCCACGAAATATCAAACGATCATCCAGCTCAAGCTCGATATGGCCATTTTCTGCCAAGGGTGCATTGAGCCTTATTTCGACCGGCGTATCACCAACCAAGGGACCGCTTGGTGGTGCAGACAATGACGCATGGCGGAAGCTTGATGGCAGCTCATCAAATACTTCATTACTGATACCCTCACCTAACGCAGCAACATCAACTTCGACAGAACTGCTCGCAGGGGGCGTATCTTCAGGCGGCGTGTTTCTTACTTGCGCTGTTGAGCCAGCCAGAAAAGCAAATCCGGTTTCCGTTTTGGTTGCTACAACTTGTAACGACAGCAGAGGAAAATTTTCCTGTGGATGCGAAGGCGTTTCATCGAATTGATCCCTGGCGATGCCCGTCAGTGAAAGCAATCCCACAGCGCCAACAGGAATGTCATCTGCCAGGGAATAGCTGCGGGTTTTGAGTAAGCTTTGCGTATCTTCCCAAAGCACTTCGACATCAAAATTGCCACCGGAACCGGGAAAGCGCGCTTCTATACTTAAACCTTGCGCCGCCGCGCCAGCAGTTCCCGCCGTACTGCCGGCACCGCTGGTATCCGTATCGTTACCGCCGTTTACGACGCGCGCGACAAATAATTGCTTGCCGCCATTCTCAAAGAATGCGCGTGCGGCTAGCGCGGTGTAATTAATATGGATTTCATCGCCGAATGTCAGGGAACCGGGGTCGCCATAAATCCGCTCATATTCGTTATAGCTGGTGATGACTTCCGGTGCGCCGCGCACGGGACCATAACGGGTCGGCCCCGCGATGGCGGCCACACTGGTGCCTACACCTTCGATAGATTTTGAGCGGAAA
Source organism: Cellvibrio sp. PSBB006 (assembly GCF_002162135.1). Taxonomy (NCBI): domain Bacteria; kingdom Pseudomonadati; phylum Pseudomonadota; class Gammaproteobacteria; order Cellvibrionales; family Cellvibrionaceae; genus Cellvibrio; species Cellvibrio sp. PSBB006. Next base: position 880,621 of record NZ_CP021382.1, read on the forward strand.
CTGACTTCTTCGACAAACACTCCAGGAGCAAGATATTCCGGCATGACCAGATTCCTTTTGCGTAGGTTAATGGGGCCGTAACGGCATGTTCATAAAAACGGTTTAACGCTGTCTTAGCACAATAAAATTTTTGTCCTGACTGGTGATGCGCATTGCATTACCCGGCGTTACTGCTAACTCGATTGCAGGCAAGAAATCATCTGCCTCGGTAAAGCTCTCAATATCTGCATCGACTAATTGATCCGGATTGATCACATTGTCTTCGTCCAGATTCGTGTTTTCTTCCTCGTTATCCGTTTCCTCATCAATCGCAGCCATTTGAACTGTTAACACAGCGGCGTAAGTGGACGAAGGGGCATCCTTCGCCAGTGCCGGCATACGATTTAATGGCAAAATAAAATCGCCGTGCGCGTCCGCTTGTGCGATAAAACGCAAGGGGTCACCCACCGTTGGCGTTACTACCGCCGTCACTAGAGCCCAGGCGGCAGGCTTCCAGGATTGATCTTGCGGGGGTTGATCATCCTCCGCGTCATACATCACCGTACCGATCAATGCTCCGGCTGAGGGAATCACTGTGCCTGACGGCGAGCGATACAACGCAAGCCAGTGCCCCGTTCCCTGGCCTGCATCAATGGAAAACAATCGTGGGTTGAAATAGCGCCTGGCGGGCGAGATGCGACCATGCAATGGATAGCTACCCGCAAGCGGACGGGAAAAATCTGTTTCATCGGGCAATACAATGCGTTGCATCGCTTCCGGTAGTTTGCGAAAAAATTGCACTTGATGCGCTTTGCTGAGCACACGTAAATCGCGCGGCGGCTGATGCAAGGTCAAACTCCATGCATCGCGCACCATGGGGCGATGGTCCGGCGCTGAATAACCGGTGGCGTCATAGCAGTGAAGGTAATCACTGCCGTGGCGCAACGGAATTTCAAGCAATTGCGACGTCAACATAACAGCGTCCACTTAATCATTTTCCATAAGCCTCTTTTCTGCATCCCGGTCAGGCGCCTTTTATCACGTTCATCGGCGTAACAAGCGTTTGCACCAGCGGTCCATTGACCCTTTCCGGTACCGGTAGCAAGCGCACCGTTTTAACCAGAAAAGGTACTGATAATTTGTAACTGCGCGGCAGGCCATCCCAGATACGCAACAAATCTTCCGTACTCATGTCTTCCGGAATAATTTGCACACTTTCGTTATCCCGCCAGAACGCATCTGCACCACCGATGTGGGAAATATCCAGATCCAGCGATGCCCCCAGATGTTGTAATCCCCAACTGATCAACGCACTTTCGTTTTCACCGGTATCCGTCCAGGCAACCAATAGAAAATGCAAATTTATCGGCAACTCCGGTTGCATGGGTTTGGTTGTGCTGGTGGGATTCAGATATCGGTTTCTGCCAAACGGATCTACCGAAACACGGTGTAGATAAATGCCAAGGTTATTGCCTGTCGGCTCCGCGTCCAGCTCTTTGGTGCCCAGAATCAAAACGCCGGGCGAGGTAATAAAACTGGCGAGATCTGCTTCGGCACGCAGCTCCAGAAAATTCCTTAATGCTTCCAATATCGCTGGAACTGCCCTGAACGATGCCACTCAGCTACACCTCCATTTCCGTTTATGGGCTTTTAATTATGGAGAGCAAGCTCTATGCCAGATGAATATTTTCAAATAACCTATTGAAAATATTACGAATTAATAATTTTTTATCCGGACGGCGGGTTAAAAAAAACGCACCCTTGTTATCTATACATACTTGGTAAACCCACTTGTTATCGACTCTGTAAGGGCACGAAGCGATGGTTTACTTTTACCCGCTCGGGTAAAAAATTACCCACCCTTTTCTAACATCCACATGCGTTACCACGCCATGCGTGATAGAAAAGACCTGCCCCAATACAACCTGAAAAAAATGAGCGTGAATATTGTGGAAAATTTAGCGATACATTTTGCATCCAAATTTACGCCCTGCGCGTATTAGCTGCGTTAACCCCTATTTCTATACTCACACAATAAATAGAGACACTAATCTTATGGATGACTCGCACCAGCATTACCTGCGCTTGTTAAGCGCCACCGCGCAAGGTGACCGAACGGCATTTTCAGAGCTTTACCATGACACGGCGGGAAAACTCTACGCCATTAGTTTGCAGATGCTGCACCGACGCGATTGGGCCGAGGATGCGGTACAAGAGGCCTATGTGCGCATCTGGCACAACGCGGGGGAGTATCAACAGGAAAAAGGTACCGTTCTCACCTGGATGATCAGCATCGTGCGTTATCGTGCCCTGGATATGCTTCGCGCCAGCAAAAGTCGACGTGAAAACAGCGGCGATGAACACCTTAATGAAGCTGAGGATGATCGCTCCCCGGAGCTTGATTTATATGAAAAACGCGAGCGTGTACGCATTGATAAGTGCATGGATCATCTTGAGGGGCCACAGCGCCAGGCTATTCATCTGGCGTACTTTAAAGGGCTGACACACATCGAGGTGTGTGACCATCTGGAATCGCCCCTTGGTTCTGTTAAAAGCTGGATTCGTCGCGGACTGGAACGCTTAAAAAGGTGTCTTGAATCATGAATTATCTTATCGAAGAACGTCAAAATGCCTTAGCGTCAGAGTATGTTCTCGGCACACTCCACGGACCCGCTCGTGTGCGCTATCAGCGTCTCCTGATGCAGTATCCATCCATGCGCCAGAGTCTTTGGTATTGGGAAAGATACCTTAACGCGATGGGCGGTGCCCTGCCCTCTGTAGCACCGCGTCCACAGGTATGGGAGAACATTCAAGCCCGGCTCGGCTTTGACGAAACATCTCAAGCACCGGTTAACAATGTCGTGCGCTTGCCCATCCAGCGCACACCACACCGGTGGCAATGGCTCGCGGGACTATCAACAGCGGCGGCAATTTTGTTCGCGGTAATGTTGATGTGGCCGCAGCCTGCTTCAGTGCCGCCAGCACCAGCACAAGTCGCTATTGTGCAAGGTGACAAAGCTCAGGCCCTGTGGCTAATAGAGTTGGGGGCTGACACACTTGAAGTTCAGGCAACGGATAAATTGCAAGCTCAAACCGACAAGGATTATGAGTTGTGGCTGGTGGCCGCTGATGGACGCGCGCCAATCTCTCTCGGTGTATTACCAAAACAAGGCAAGCTGGTGCTGCCACGCATAGCGTTGATGGATCAGGTGGAGATTGCGGCCTTGGCCGTTAGCCTGGAACCATTAGGCGGATCGCCGACGGGCCAACCCACCACCGTGTTATACACCGCTGAATTAGTCACGCTGTAACGAGTATGCGACCAACATAGAACACAGTTGCAATAAAAATAAAGCAGCGAACAATAGAAGGCCCTTCGTGGGCCTTTTTATTTTGCTGTTTCCCGCCATTCGCTTATCGCTATCTCCCCATCGACATCACGCCTATTCGTCGACGTCTTATCCATAGATGTTCACATAAATCCTCGCGCCCCCAGAGAATCAAAAAAAATTTGAAAAATACTGCATCCAAATAACCACTTGAGCCGTTTGGAGTATGCAACCCACATCTTACGAGAAGGAAATATCATGAAGACTACCTATCTATCGGCAGTTATCGGCGCACTGTGTGCCGGTCTGATTTCTGTCAACAGCCTGGCGTCCAGCCACCGCGAAGCACCTAATATCACCCGTATGCCAACACTCGACTCGACTGACTTTTATGCGTTTAACAGCTATGAAAGCGGGCGTGGTGATTATGTCACCCTGATTGCCAACTACATTCCACTGCAAGATGCCTACGGCGGCCCAAATTATTTTGCGATGGACCCGGCGGGTGTTTATAGCATTCACATTGACAATAATGGCGATGCCGTTGAAGACCTGACGTATGAGTTTCGTTTCACCCAGGCATTGGCCGATGGTGAAGGTGTGAAGCTGACGGTAGGCCCGGAGGGCAATACGCGATCCGTTGCCGTGCCTTTGAAAAATGTCGGTGGTGTATCGGCTGGGGATATGTCCGCAGTAAATTTTAGCGAGAGCTACAGCGTCAAGCTGATTACCGGCAATCGCCGCACCGGCACCTCTGCCGATGTGATGAATGCAACCACGCCCGGTACCAGTTTTAATAAACCGTTGGATTTTATCGGCACCAAGAGCTTCAGTTCGATCGAAGCCTATGCCACTTATGCAGACAGTTTTATCTACGACATTACTATTCCCAATTGCAGCATGGCCGGTCGCGTCTTCGTCGGTCAACGCAAAGATCCCTTCGTCGTAAATCTGGGTAAGACCTTTGATCTGGTGAATTACGTTCCGGTCGAAGGTGACAGTGCGCCTGGTGCTGGCGACGGTGAAGGCTTCCCGGGCGGGATTACACAAGCCGCCGGCAATGATGATCTGCAATTCAAAAATGTCACGGCGATTGCGCTTGAAATTCCCAAGGCGTGCCTGACCGGTGGCGGCAATGGGAGCATTGGTACCTGGACTACCGCCAGTCTGCCCCAGGCACGAATCCTCAACCCGCAAGCCGCATTCAATAACACCGAAGTCAATGGCGGAGCATTAACCCAGGTGTCGCGTTTGGGTAATCCACTGGTGAATGAGCTGGTTATCGGCTTGAAAGATAAAGATCGCTTTTCCAGCGCAGAGCCCAAAGATGACGGTCAGTTTGCCGACTATGTTACCCATCCATCCTTACCGGAATTGTTGAATATCCTCTTCAAGGACGCCGTTAATACCACCCTCGGTGCCAGCCTGCCGACTTTGGCACCCACCAACATTCCACGCACAGATCTGGTAACAGCGTTCCTCACCGGCTTCCCCGGCGTTAACCAATTAGCAACGGTCACGCCCTCGGAAATGCTGCGCCTGAACACAGGCATCGGCGCTACCCCGGCCGCAGAGCAATCGCCATTCGGTGTAGCTGGCAATGATCTGGCGGGTTTCCCCAATGGTCGCCGTCCCGGTGATGATGTGGTTGATATTGCGTTGCGTGTGGTGATGGGACGCCTGTGTTATCCGATACCGGTTAATGGTGTTGATACCGACCTCGGCTTGTGTGATCCGGCTGACGCCAATGTCGGCAACGTGGCCTTTACCGATGGCGCGCCGCTTGATGCATCAATGATGAAGGCGACCTTCCCCTATCTGGCCGATCCACTGCCAGGCTCACAATAAGGAGCACATCATGAACAACCATCATGTGTTATTGCCGCTGCTACTTGCCACTGCATTGATCGGGTGTGGTGGAAGCGACGGCAAACCGAAACCACCGAAGATGAATACTGCCCCGGTTGCAACGGCCGCCAGTTTTACAACCCAGGCGGATACCGAACTCAGCGACATGCTTGAAGGGATGGACGCTGATCGGGACTCCCTGACTTTTGCCGCTGTGGAGCAGCCCTCTCAAGGCACATTAACGCTTACTGCCACTGGCAGCTTTACTTATTTGCCCAACGCGACAGTGACAGGTATGGATCAATTTACCTTCACGGTTTCGGATGGCAAAGCTACTTCCATGACCGCAACGGTGAATATCACCATCGAAGCACTGCAAGTGTCCTTCAACGATTACAGCCGTGCAGCGTTTGAACAATCAGCCACCGATGAACCGTTACCGGTTAATGGCCGTGAGTTTGAACAGGATGTGACCGACCCGATGGCTTACGACGATCTGTTGGAATAAATCAGGGCTGAACATAAAAACACACATCGCCAGGGATGGCGTTATCGATTCGATGCGTATTCATCAGGAATTTGCTTATGAAAAAATGGCTTGTTTTTATCGTCTTAACCATCGCAACACAAACAACATTTGCCGCGAAGACAATTCCCGCATCAGCGGATACGGTGATTGCTACCTGGCCCGTATCACGTTCAACGCCAGTACAGGAAGCACAGCTAGCGACACGTATGCGCCCCGCTGACTCCCATGCCGTAGCACAACTCGCCAACGCCTATTTACGCGAGGCTGCCCTGCCCGGCCACTCGCGCTTCTACGGTTTGGCCCAGGCCGCGCTTCAACCCTTGATCAACCAGGGTACTGGCAATGCGGATATTTGGCTCGCCTGGGCTCAGGTACAACAGCACCAACACGCCTTCAAGGATGCCCTCGCCGCATTGGAAAAAGTCAAGCAGCAGCAACCGGACAACATCAACGCCCATTTGCTGGCGGCACGTATTTTTTTAATCCAGGACAACGCCGATGCAGCACGCCAGTCCTGCCTGATATTACTTGGCAACGCCGACCTTCTTACGGCCAGCGGCTGTGCGCTAGAGGTAACCAGTTTCCAGAGTGATCTCGCACAAAGTTATCAGCAACTGGCATCACTGGTTGAACGCGAACAACTGCCACAAGATGAACGTGGTCCCTGGCTGGCGCAGATACTGGCAGATATGGCGCTACGTCTGAAAAATCCGCTTGCAGCTGAAAAATGGCTCGACACCCAGCGCAAAGAAAACGCCAGTGTCAACCTTCTGAGTCAATGGGCAGATGTACAACTCGCGCTCGATCAACCGAAAAAATTAGTACAGACATTACAGCCGATCGTTCAAGGCGCTACCGATGTTGACGATGCACTTTTATTACGTTTGGCCTTGGCGGAGAAAAAAATGGGCGGTGAGCAATGGCGAACAGAATTACGCGAACGTATCACGCTACGCGAACAACGCATGGACAATCAACATGCCAACGAGATTGCACGTTATTACCTGGATATTGACCCTCAGCCGCAGCAAGCGCTTTATTGGGCACAAATAAACTGGCAAAACGCGCGCGAATACAGCGACCGTGAATTACTCGAACGCGCAAGAGCAAGTGCAGCACAGCAACAGAAGGATAATAACTAATGCGATCACGGTTCATTTTTCTCATTGCATCTCTATGGTTGTTGAGCCAAGCAACTTTCGCTCATCAGTTGAGTACAGCCTATCTCAACGGGACGCTTGGCGAGACCGGAATACTTGAAGGCGAATGGCAAATTCGGCTTTACGATCTTGAACAGGCCATTGGTGTCGACAGCAATCAGGATGGCGAATTGTTGTGGGGCGAGCTGCAAACGCGCGCGCAAGAAGCCCATGAATACCTTTCCCACCATTTGCGGTTCGAGCGCGGTGAATTGCCGTGCTCCCTGTTGATTGAATCAGCGTGGCAGATCACCGAGCATTTCAACGAGGGCTATCTCGTATTACCGGTTCGCGCGCAATGTCCAATAACCGGCGATTTGCACATTCACTACAGCGCGTTCTTCAAGGAAGACAGTGAGCATAAATTATTGGTTTCTGTTGCGACCGAATCAATAACGGAAACTGACAATCACATCAGCAGCCGCGTGATATCCAACGTACAGCGCAACGTCACACTCAGTCACAATAACGGCAGTACCTGGCTTACTTTTCAAGAATTCGTCATCCAAGGGGTAATCCACATCTGGAAAGGACTCGACCACATTTTATTCCTGCTATCGCTGTTATTGACCTGTGTACTGACCCGCAAAAAGCATCACTGGGTTGGCAAAAGCAGCGTGCGCGATATCGTGATAGATACCACCTGGATTGTCACTGCCTTTACCCTCGCCCATTCCATCACACTTACCGCTACGGCCTTGGGTTGGATTAATTTTCCCAGCCGCTGGGTGGAAGTAGGCATCGCCGCATCGGTTGCGATTGCAGCGCTCAATAATATTTTTCCGGTCGTTATACGCCTGGGCTGGCTGACCTTTGCGTTTGGGTTGCTGCATGGAATGGGTTTTGCTGGTGTGCTCGGTGAACTCGGCCTGCCGGCGGATCAAAAAGTGTTAACGGTACTGGCATTTAATATTGGTGTGGAGATAGGACAAATGGTGATTGTGATCGCAGTATTACCGCTGCTTATCTTTGTGCGCAACAGCATCTGGTACTCGCGCTACAGCTTGACTGCGGCATCGGTCGTGATCTCTCTGGTTGCACTGCAATGGGTATTCGAACGTTTTTGAAATGTTTACATTATTTGATGGAGACAAGATGAATAAGCATGCACGCAGGATTGCCTGGCTGACTGGAATAACGACACTATCCACACTCTCGGCTTACACGACTGCCGATAAAATCGGTATTGAAGAAATCAGGGTCCTGGGCCGCAATGCACACGTTATCGGTCAGCGTATATCCGCATCCGAAGGCAGTATTTCACAAGAGGATCTCGCGATACGGCCACTGCTCAGGGTCGGCGAAATACTTGAAGCAGTACCCGGGCTCGTCGCCACACAACACAGTGGCAGCGGCAAGGCGAACCAGTTTTTCTTGCGCGGTTTCAATCTTGATCACGGAACGGATTTCGCAACCAGTGTTGATGGTATGCCCGTCAATATGCGCACTCATGGCCACGGCCAAGGCTACACCGATATCAACTTTATTATTCCGGAATTGGTCGGTGGTATTCATTACAAAAAAGGCCCTTATTACGCAGATGTCGGTGATTTTTCTGGTGCAGGTTCTGCCGATATTCTCACTGCCCACACCACCGAAGATCGCTTTCTGATTGGAGTGGGTGAACACGATTTTTACCGCGCCCTGTTCATGGGTGAAGCTGACGCCGCTGCGGGTAAATTAGTTTATGGTATTGAATATCAAACTTATCAAGGCCCGTGGGACGACATCAATGAAGACGTGGGCAAGACCAATGTCTGGCTGAAGCAGCAATGGACGCAAGGAAATTCTTCATTTCATTTGCTGGCCATGGCCTACGATAACCAATGGAATTCTGCGGACCAGATACCCCAACGCGCCGTGCAACAAGGGTTAATAAGCGACCTCGGTTCAATTGACACCAGTGTCGGCGGCGAATCCAGCCGCTACAGTTTATCGGGTACATTTCGCCATCAATATACCGATGAAAATGTGTTACAGGCGCACCTGTACGTCATTGATTATGATATGACGTTATGGTCCAACTTCAGCTATTTTACCGACCCAGATGGCGACCAATTTCAACAGATTGATGACCGAAAAATTTATGGCGGTGACCTTAGCTGGACGTTCAGCCGTGAACTCCTGGGAAAGCCCTCTCAATACACCTTCGGGTTGCAAACCCGGACAGATGACATTAATGAGGTCGGTTTGAATCGCACCCATGCGCGGCAATTCATCAGTACTATCCGCACCGATGCCGTGGAAGAAACCAGCCACAGCCTTTATTGGCAACACAAATGGGCTCTCACACCGTCACTGCGTAGCGTGCTGGGTCTGCGTTACGATTATTTTTCTTTTGATGTTTCACCGCTGTCTGCTGCAAATCCGGATTCTTTGATACTCAATCGTGGCGAAAAACATGATGACATTGCCACCAGCTCGCTCTCCTTGATATATGCGCTTGATGATCAGCAGGAAATCTATTCCAGTGTGGGCCAGGGCTTTCACAGTAACGATGCCCGTGGCGTGACCTTGCGTGTTGATCCCGTTACTGCCGAAGCGCTCGACCCGGCAGACCCGTTAGTCGATACGCTCGGCTATGAAATCGGATGGCGAGGTAATTTTGAAAAACTCAACACGTCCGTTGCATTATGGCAACTGGACATTGACTCCGAATTGTTATTCGTCGGTGATGAAGGCGTTACAGAAGATACCGGTGTCGGCAGTACCCGTCATGGTCTCGAACTGACCGCTTATTACCGCCTCAACCACCACTGGATGTTTGATGTGGAATATTCCTTTAGCGATGCAGAGTTTGATCAAGCGCTTGATGGTTCGACTCGCATTCCCGGGGCGCTGGAACATGTATTAACCACTGGCGTTAACTGGCAATTTAGTGACCATCTCTTTACACACCTGCGCCTGCGCCACATCGCCGAATACCCTCTTGATGGTGGAGCCACTGCTGATGCCAGCACATTAGTGAACTGGCGTATGGGGTATCAGGTTAAAGATCAGGTGAGAGTGACCCTTGATATACTCAATCTGTTCGACTCCAATGATCATGACATTGAATATTTTTATGCGTCGCAACTATCGGGGGAAGCCGAGCCCACGGACGATCATCATTATCATGTCTTTGAACCTCGCACAGCGCGGCTGGCGATTGAATGGTACTTTTAAAAGGAAGCGCGACCATTGATGCAACTCCACACGACATAAAAAACTTTTTTCCTTCCAAAAGATCAGTTACATTGGCGTGACAGTATTCCGGTAGCCTCACTCGCCTCACGCGTTAATTGTTTATGACTGAGAGGAGTTTGTTATGCCCCATGACCTGCCTTCCCTTCATAGTGAGTATTTCTCTCCCGAGCAGTCCAGCCTCCACCAACTGATTTCCGAGCTTCTGGAACAAGCCGACATTACCATTAACGGCACCCGCCCCTGGGATATTCAACTGCTCGCACCCGGTGTTATTGAACGCGCATTTGCACAGGGTAATCTGGGACTGGGTGAAGCTTATATGGATGGCGAATGGGACGTTGAACAACTGGATGAGTTTTTTTATCGGTTGCTGCGCGGGCGAGTCGCACAACATGCCAAGCCACACACACTTATTTTTCATGCACTGCGTTCACGCTTGCTGAATCGCCAGAATGCTAAACGCGCCTGGCAAGTAGGCGAAGTGCATTATGATTTGGGTAACGATTTTTATGCGGCAATGCTTGACCCGCGCATGACTTACACCTGTGGTTATTGGAAAAACGCGAATAATCTCGTTCAGGCACAAGAGGCGAAGCTGGATCTCATTTGCCGAAAATTACAGTTGCAACCGGGCATGCGAGTATTGGATATCGGTTGCGGCTGGGGCAGTTTCATGGGGTACGCGGCGGAGCATTATCACGTGAACTGTGTCGGCGTGACGATCTCCAAAGAGCAAGCGAAATGGGCGCAGGAACGTTATCGCGGTTTGCCGCTGGAATTTCGTTTGCAGGACTACCGCGATCTGAACGAAAAATTTGATCGCATCGTCAGCGTCGGGATGTTTGAACATGTGGGCCAGAAAAACTATCGCACTTACATGAAAGTTGCTCACCGCTGTTTACACAATGATGGATTGTTTTTACTGCACACCATCGGCAAAAATCGTCGCCGCACCACACCGGACCCCTGGCTTGACCGCTATATTTTTCCTAACGGGGAACTACCCGCAATCAGTCAGATTGACGAAGCGCTGGAGGATTATTTCATTGTGGAAGATGTGCATAATTTCGGCGCAGATTACGATAAAACGCTCATGGCCTGGTACGACAATGTGATGAACGCCTGGCCAGATTTTTCTGATCGACTCGGTGAGCGATTCTTACGCATGTGGCGATATTATTTATTGTCATGCGCCGGGGCGTTTCGCGCGCGCAATATTCAGCTGTGGCAATGGGTTTTAAGCAAGCACGGCATTCCCGGCGGTTATCGTCGGCCGGAATGACAGCGACATGGCAGCTACAACTTTCAGTTATCACAGTGTCATGATGCGCACATTGCTTATTTTTTTAGCAAATGATGATGGTATGAATCTATTTATTGTGATATTTTTCACACGAAATAAACATTGGCACATAAAATAATATAAAGCGGAACTCGATACCGAAAATAATCGCCAAGCTGAAGTAGTATTCGCAATACACGTTGCAGCATCAATCGTAACGCAATGATTTTTTGCTATGTATCACGGGGCTTTCTTTTAATAACGTTTCTTTTAATTGGATTTCTTTTTTAATAGCTATTAAAAGTTAATTGATACATGACGAAATGAAGTAAGAAGTAGATAAGCAGTTAAAAATTTTATATATAAAAAAATCAATAATAAACGCAAGCTCTTAGTGCGTTCCACACAGTTCACATCGACGTAAACCACGGCCACTATTCGACATTTTCGAATAGCTGCGGTGAGTTTTGCTTTTTTCTTTGCTGCCCGTCAGTCAGGTAAACACCTAGCTACAGTCATCCGTTGACTGCCTGGCTTGTGCTCTATCGCTGATGCGCAAACAAGAATTTCAATATCCGAACAGATTCGAACTTCACCCTGATCATTCAGGATGAATTTCGTCTGCCATGGAACGACAAGCCAGGCAATTTTGCCTTGTTACGCACAACAGGGAAGACACAAGCACGCGGTGAAGTCTGCAGCTCTAGGGTATCGCGTGTGACACACAACAGAGCAAGAGCCATAACTTCTTAAATCATAAATAAGATAGGAGCTAACAAATGTTAACGGCAAATCCAAAGGGCTTAAGCCTGGCAGTCGCCGCCCTCAGCGTTGGTATCGCTGCTGCGGGTTACGGCAATTCTGCCGAGGCCGCCGTGTGTAGCCACGTCATTAGTAACGAATGGAACAGTGGTTACACTGCCGCCATTCGCATTACCAATGATGGCAACACCGCGATCAACGGCTGGAATGTGAGCTGGCAATATAATGCCAACCGCGTGACCAGTTCGTGGAACGCCAACCTCAGCGGTAGCAATCCATACTCAGCAACCAACCTCGGATGGAACGGCTCAATTCAGCCCGGCCAGACCGTCGAGTTCGGTTTCCAGGTCAACAAAAACGGCGGCAGCGCTGAGAACCCTACCGTCAACGGTGCGGTTTGTGGCAGCAATGGCAACCAATCATCCGCCGCGAGCAGTACCGTTAGCTCCGTGGCTTCTTCAGTCGCATCCAGTTCCAGCCCCAACAACAATACGGGCGGACAATGTAACTGGTACGGCACTTTGTACCCCTTGTGTACCAGCACCCAGAGTGGCTGGGGTTGGGAACAAAACCGCAGCTGTATCTCCCTCAGCACCTGTAGCAGCCAGCCGGCGCCTTACGGTCCGGTGGGTAACAGTTCCAGTGCACCTTCAAGCGTAGCCTCCAGCGCACCTTCAAGCGTTGCATCAAGCGCACCATCGAGTGTTGCCTCTAGTGCACCGTCCAGTGTTGCATCCAGTGCGCCCTCTAGCGTTGCATCAAGCGTCGCTTCAAGCGTTGCCTCCAGCGTGGCCAGTTCAGTCTCTTCCAGTACCCCAACTAGCGGTCGCTGGCGTGTAGATTCAACCGGTAAGATCACCAAGAACGGCAGCATTTTCCCCGTTCAGTGTGGCGCCTGGTTCGGTCTTGAAGGTCAACATGAGCCAACCGATGCTGAAAACAATCCTGGCGGTGCGCCGATGGAATTGTACGTAGGCAACATGTGGTGGGCGGATACCGGTCGTGACATGCAACAAACCATGACCGAAATCAAAAACGTGGGTATCAACGTACTGCGTATACCTATCGCACCACAAACCCTTGATCCAACTGATCCGCAAGGTATCGGCGACATTCGTTCCGGTGGCGTGCTGAAAAACCATGAATCTGTGCGTCAAACAAACGCGCGTCAGGCTCTGGAAGATTTCATCAAGCTGGCTGACCAGAACGATCTTGAAGTCATCATCGACATCCATTCCTGCTCCAACTACGTAGGCTGGCGTGCCGGCCGTCTGGATGCAAATCCACCTTACGCGGACGCGACTCGCGAAGGGTATGACTTCACCCGTGAAGAATACTCCTGTGGCGGTGGTGCGCCGAATGATGATCCGTACAATGAGCAACTGTGGCTGGAAGACCTGCGTACCATTGCAGGGTTTGAGCAGTCTCTCGGTGTGGACAACATCCTCGGTATCGATATCTTCAACGAACCATGGGATTACACCTGGGACGAGTGGGCTACCCTCGCTGAAAGCGCTTACCAGGCCATCAACGAAGTTAACCAGAATGTGCTGATCGTGGTGGAAGGTGTAGGTTCTGCGAAGTCTGACGGCACTGATGTTGCCCACGGCAGCATGGACTACAACCCGAACTGGGGTGAGAACTTCTTCGGCTTCGCTGAGCGTCCGCTGAACATTCCGAAAGAGCGTCTGGTGCTGTCTCCGCACACCTACGGTCCTTCCGTGTTCGTTCAACGTCACTTCATGACTGGCGAATGTGCTGAGCTGGAAGGCGATGAAGCTGGCAATGCTGACTGCCAGATCACCATCGACCCAGCCAAACTTGAGCCGGGCTGGCAAGAACACTTTGGTTACCTGCGTGACCAAGGCTATGCCATGATCATCGGTGAGTTCGGCGGCAACATGGACTGGCCACAAAACACTCGTGCAGCCGAGCAGGAAATGTGGGGCCATATCACCACCAATGTGGATCAACAATGGCAAAACGCGTTTGTTGATTACATGATCGAAAAAGATATCGAGGCCTGTTACTGGTCCATCAACCCGGAATCTGCCGACACCGGCGGTTTGTATGAGCACTCATACGTCCCCGATGTTAACGAATCCGGTTGGGGCACCTGGCTGAACTTCGATAGTAGAAAAACCAGCCTGCTGCAACGTTTGTGGAACGGTAACTAATCGTTCGGTGGGATCGGTTAACGCTGATCCCGCTTCACAAAAAACAGGTTGAAAATGAAGCCAGATCTTTCGGGATCTGGCTTTTTTATTGGCATCGTTAAACAAACAGAACGGTCCGGGTAAATATTACAAACGTTTGTAAAATTATTGCTGTTTATGTTGTTATTGATGCTATATCCTCGCGAACTTTGCCGACAATTTCCGCACTTTAAGCGCCTGATTCTGCGTCCGTGACGAATTAAATGCCGTTTCACCAACTTGGCATAAATATGGCTCTGACATATCAGCGTCATTGAGTATCTATCGGCGAGCCAGTGTGTGGTGAGCATTTCAGGATACCCGTCAGACGCGTCATTACGCAGAATTAATATTGACGGTGAATGTAATTTATGAAAAAGCGCGCTCTTGTTGCAGGTGGAGGCAGATTTCCAGGATTTCAGTTGTGCAAGCAGCTGCTGGACAAAGGTTACCAGGTCGTGTGCCTGGATGATTTCCAAAGTATGGAACCTGGTATCGAAGCCGATGTTATCGAGCATTTATCCGCCTATAAGCACTGCATTTTACTTGAGCAGAAAATGACTGACCCTATCAAGGCTCATGTAGATCAAATTTATAACCTCACCGATACTGCAACCCCCACGCATTACCAGGCAAATCCCCTTGAAACCATGCGGCAGAGCATGGAGGTTACCAACAACCTGCTTAAACTCGCTGTTGCGCAAAACGCGCGTGTACTGCATGCATCCGTGAGCAACATTTATAGCGAATTCCAACAACTGGATAGCAGTCATCAATTGGACCCGATTCATCCACTCATCTGCCAGAAAGAAGCGCAGCGCAGCTCTGAAGCCTTGTGCTCGGATTATCGCCGCTTGCATAACCTGGACATCAGAGTTATGCGAATCACCAATGCTTTTGGCCCTCACTTACCGCTGGATAAAGGTTTGTTGCTTCCCGATATCATCGTAAAAGCATTGATGAACCAGCCAATTAATCTCTGTAACAATGCGGGAAAACCCTGTTCATTTTCGTATGTGGATGACCTGGTGAGCGCGCTACAACGAACACTGAACTCGTCATTACCCAGTGAGTGGGTTAAGTGCGGCAAGACATTCGAATTGTCTATTATCGAGCTCGCCCACAAGGTTGTTGAACTGACCCAATCTTCATCTCCTATCAATTTTGCAGTACATCACAACAACACAACGTCAAGAGAGAGGGCACTGAATATCCAACGGAGTTGGCCACAAAAAATGCAGTTGGAGCAAGGACTGATGAAAACGATTGACTATGTAGAACAGCAATTGCATAGCAACACGTTACTTGAGAACGCTATCAGTTTTGCGCACACCAAACGTTATCCCTTTGCCGTTCATGGCGGGTACTGATACACCTTAATGAACAGTCGTGCATGAGGATAAAGCCAACACCCTGACAGATTTACAGTTGGAGTACACATGAACACTGCCACCGCACACCTTCTTGATGCGTTTATCGCACCAATAAAACCGAAATTAGGTTTCATCGGTATTGGACATATCGGCACGACACAAATGCAGATGCTGATGGAAGAACATATTGCCGATTGCTGCACACTCTATGATCCTTCGCTAGATGCGGCGAGCATGGCTGCTGCCATGCAATCCGGTATTACTGTCAGTAACAGCCTGGCCGATATCCTTTCGCAAGACCTTGATGGCGTTGTTGTCGCCAGCCCTACTGCCATGCACGGCGACCACTGCATTGCCGCATTAAAAACCAGTAAAGCCGTATTCTGCCAACAACCGCTTGCACCAACCGTCGCGGAAACCCAACAAATATTTGAGGCAGCTCGCGCCACCAATAAACTGTTGAGCGTGGATTTTCCCTATCGTTATTTACCCGGTGTAGAAACGTTGAAGCAAAAAGTCGCTATGGGTGAATTTGGTGAAATCTATGCTGCCGATCTGGTCTTCCACAGCGCTTACGGCCCGGATAAAACCTGGAACTACAACGTGAGCACGTCAGGTGGCGGCTGTGTGATGGATCTTGGGGCTCACCTTATTGATCTGGCTATTTTTATCCTGGGAAACCGCGATATAAAGCAAGTCTCCAGCAATTTAATGCAACGCGGCAAAGCCCTGCTCCCACCCTATGAAGCCACCGAAGATTATGCAACAGCCGAATTCCTGCATGGCAGGACACGCACCCGGCTTACCTGCTCCTGGGGGATGCATGCGGGTCGCGATGCCATTATTGAATTACGTTTTTATGGCACGCTGGGCGGAGCCTCCATCACCAATGTAAATGGATCTTTCAATGATTTTGAGGTGCATCAGTTTGCTGGAAATCGGCGTGAAAAAATTGCGCGGGCGACCGGTGAACATGGCGGTCGCGCGCTAATCGACTGGGCAAAAACCCTGTGCAGCACCAATCGCTTTGATCCTGATATAGAACAGATTATTCAGGTCGCCGATGTCGTTGACCGAATTTATTGCCGCTAAATTTGCGGCAGCGACTGCCGTAATTAATATCATCACAGGATATGGATCATGAAGCCACTGAACATTGTTGTATTTGGTTTATCGATCACCTCAGCATGGAACAACAGCCACGCAACGACTTACCGTAGCCTGATAAAAGCCTTAGCCAAACGAGGCCACAGGATCACCTTCTTTGAAAAAAATACGCCTTCCCATCAACAATACCGGGATCTCCCCAGCCCCTCGTTTTGTGAAACCATTTTGTATCACTCTGTTGCTGAGATAGACGATTACCGTTTAACACTGGCAAAGGCTGATCTGGTTATCCTTGGCTCGCGCGTTACCGATGCCGAACTCCTGTCGAAAAAAATCACGCTATTCTCACCCCCGTGTTTTGCTTTCTATGATCTCGATACACCGATGACATTGGAGAAATTGCAGCATGGCGATTATGAATACCTGACACCCAACATGATTACCCGCTTTGACCTATATCTATCGTGCAGTGCGGGGCCAGTGCTTGACCTGTTGGAGCAAAAATGGGGGGCATTGCGCGCGCGGTCTTTGCTATTTGCCATTGATCCTGATTGGTACCACCCGGTCAAGGATGATCAACATACTCCGGCGTACAGCCTTGGTTATTTGGGAACTTACACAGAAGATCGCCAACCCATGCTGAACAAACTTTTGCTGGAACCCGCCATAACCGATCGGGATGCAAAATTTTGTGTTTCCGGCGGAAAATATCCGCCGACGATTTATTGGCCAGACAACGTCGATTATGTGCAGCACATAGCACCCTATCAACATTGTGCTTTTTATCACGGGCAGAAATTTACCTTGAATATAGCCCGCAAGGTCATGATGAACGTTGGTTACACCCCTAGCCTGCGCCTTTTTGAAGCCGCAGCTTGCGGAACCCCGATTATCACAAACCCATGGCCGGGGCTGGAGCAATTTTTTACACCCGGCAATGAAATTTTGGTCGCGCAACGCTCGCAAGACGTATTGGAATATCTGCAAATGCCAGACATCGAACGTACTGCCATTGCCCGCCGTGCACAACAGAAAATATTACACGAGCACACCTCAGCACATCGCGCACTGGAATTGGAGCACTACTGGGAAGATGTCTGTACCCCTGTTCTGGCGCAAGCATTATGACGCACACTCGATCACTTAACGGAGTCTCCGTATGAACAGTGTCTTTATAGATCCAAGAACCAAATACCCTACCCCCACCTTCCCCGCGGACATGCAAAGCATTCCGGGCACGGAAGGTGAAATGAATCCACAAGCAGACCATGGTGAACAAAGCTACCACGGCAATAAAAAACTCAATGGTGCTGTCGCTATTATTACCGGCGGCGACAGCGGCATAGGCCGCGCTATCGCCGTGGCCTATGCGCGCGAAGGTGCACATGTGGTGTTTACTTATCTTGAAGAAGAAAAAGATGCGCGCGAAACTGAACAGCTTGTTCGGCAATGTGGTGTAGAGGTCATGTCAATCAAGATGAACCAGGCGGATCGCGCTGCTTGCGAACGCGTGATAGACGATTGCCTTGAACGCTTTGGTCGGCTGGATATCCTGATCAACAACGCGGCTTTTCAAAAAACCTATTCCTCTATTGAAGACATCCCCGACGAAGAAATTGATTATACGTTTCGCACAAATATCGAATCCTTCTTTTTCTTTTCGCGTTACGCCTTGAAGTTTATGTCTATTGGTGGTTCGATCATCAACACAACTTCGATCCAGGCGTTTTCACCCAGCGCGAACCTCGCACCCTATGCAGCGACCAAAGCAGCGATTGCCAACTTCACACT
This sequence comes from Cellvibrio sp. PSBB006, assembly GCF_002162135.1. Lineage (NCBI taxonomy): Bacteria > Pseudomonadati > Pseudomonadota > Gammaproteobacteria > Cellvibrionales > Cellvibrionaceae > Cellvibrio > Cellvibrio sp. PSBB006. Next base: position 899,201 of record NZ_CP021382.1, read on the forward strand.
GTCGCTGGCCGAAGAAGCCATCAAGAAGGGTATTCGCGTGAATGCGGTTGCACCAGGACCTGTGTGGACGCCGCTCATTCCTTCCACCATGCCGGAAGAAAAAGTAAAAAGCTTTGGTTCCAACACGCTATTCGAACGCCCGGCCCAGCCGGCAGAATTGGCTCCGATCTATGTATTCCTGGCTTCGGAAGATGCCAGCTATATTAGCGGTGAAATTTACGGTGTTACCGGTGGGCGGCGGCAACTTTGATTGCTACCCACCTCGCTATGATCCACATGATAAAAACTCAGGAGATTGTGTAAATGGCTGTTCATCATCAAAACCATCTTGACGATGGCGACAACTATAAAGCCCAACGCATGCAACGGATGTATCGCAAAAAGTTTTCCGTCAAAGCGGACCCGACGTCTACCCGCCACCACAGTAAATATTCCCGCTATGAAAAATGGTCGCGTTACGACCTGGATCAGAAAGCCGCGGAGTTCGGAATTGAACATGCCGGGAAGATGAGTAAGCAGGATCTGATTGATTTATTGTCAGAGTATTGATCAGGCAGGCAGACAAAGTGCATTTACAGATTGCGCTGTCGATGCACTTTTTAGCGAACACGCGTAAGAAAGCTATCAAGGTTTAGCTAAACTTTTTACCCTCGTCCAGCGCACGATATTGAAAATCGCGCAGCTGCACTTTGCCACTGCCAGCACAATAGATACCGGCTTTAAGGCTTAAAAACCCACCAAACACGTTGTGATTCAAGCCGGATACTTCCATACGGGTTGGATGGCGCGTCCAGTTTCGGCCTGCATCCTGCGAGTATTCGTAGGTGATAACGTGATGATCATTGGTAATACGCATGCGTAAACTGCGGGTTTTTAGCGGCATGCGCGCCCAGGATTGCTCTTCTGCATATTGAAAACTTTTGAGCACATCTGCGGTAAAACCCAGTCCCACAAAGGCGTTATGGTTGTAAAAAAGCAGCAAGCCCGCCTCGGCGCTTCCCGTTAACGTCAGGCTCACTTCAACCTGATAGGCACGATCGACAACCCCACAAGTCAATGGCGCACTGTCGGCGGGCGAGCGACCTTTTGCATTAAGCTCCAACGCGTTTTCGCGATAAGTGACGCGCGCCATTTCATTCTCAGCGGGATGATGGAAACACCATTGCGTACCGAATTTATTGGTGGAGAAATCATCAGACAACGCAGCGCCATGTGGCCCTGCTTTACCCTGTACAGGTTTGCGCATCGGTTGTGAAAGATCACCGCCTTGTGCACGAAACCAGCCATCCTCAGTCCACTCAACAGGTTCGAGCAAGGCTTGCCGTCCAAGAGTTCTGAAGCCATTTTCGTAACCGTGATACACCATCCACCAATCACCCGCCGGACCTTCGATCAGCGTGGCATGACCTTTTGACCACCAGGGTTCTTCATCAGACAAGGTGCGTACCAATGGATTGTACGGACAATGTTCCCAGGGGCCGTGAACCGAGCGGGAGCGCGCTGCAATGACCATGTGGCCCGTCACCGGGCCGGCAGTGCCGCCAACAGCCGTTACCAGATAAAACCACTCTCCCCTGCGCAAGAGTTTAGGGCCTTCAGGTGCGAAATTTTCTACGATCCAGTGATCGGGATAACGCCAGGGATCATAGGCAGGTTGTAGTTCGCCATCGGTGGCCAGTCCGTCGTCGGTCAAACGAATTTTGCGAATACCATTCACAAACAAATAGCGTTTTCCGTCTTCGCCCCGGATGTGTCCCGGGTCAATGCAGCCAGTAATCTTCAGATCAACCGGATCACTCCAGGGGCCGTTGATATCATCCGCCCAAATGACATAAATCGACCAGGGTTTGCCTTCGCTGAGCGCTGGAATATATATGAAATAACGGTCGCCGAATTTACAAAGATCCAGCGCCCACACGGTGCCAATGTTGCGTGTTAACGCGGCGCCAAGGGGAGCCCAATTCACCAGATCTGTTGAGTGCCATATCACAATGCCCGGGTAGGAATTAAATGACGAGAATGTCATGTAATAATCGCTGCCGTCTTTCAGGATAGTAGGATCGGGGCGATCACCGGCAATAATGGGATTAAGATAAGTACCGTTTTCCAAATCCGCTTTACGTTGTCCCTCTATTCCGGTTTTCCATTGCGGCGCTGCTCGCGTGCATGGGGCTGTGGGTTTCGGCTGCGGATTGGCGAGAAGTGCCAACGGAGATGCCGCCGCTCCCGCCAGACAGGCTTTAAACAGTGTTCTACGCGTTACTTCTGGCATAAAAAAACATCCAAACATTGTGTAGCCATATCAGAAAGCTCGACATATCAAGCCGGATCTATGGGTGTGGTTTTAGATAAAGTCCCCTGGGATTCCGCCACCAGAATTTTCCGGCGCCCTCTCATACTGTAAATCTCCGAGCAGTAAATCGCGTGCAGCGTATGCGCAGAGGCAATGCGGGCTTTCACAATCAACTCGGGAGATGAGGGTGAGGAATGCACAGTCATCTCACATTCAGACAAAACACATTGGCCGATACTTGCATACCCGGCCGAGCGCGCCGCGCAGTCAAACACACAACCATACATGCCTTGCAGCTCTTTGTTGAAAAGGCTTGCCTGTGGCGTCAAACCAAAGGCGACTTTTTTAGCGCTGCACTCTAATAAGTCCACCATGAAAAATGATTTAAGCAGATGGTTATTGACAATTTCTGTAACGGTTTGCATATATGTTCCATCGGTTAGTGTAGCCAGGGACACCCTGGAAACCTTATTGTTTTCCTGCACCTTGCAATAATCCATCAAGTGCTTGCTGATCAAAAACGGTATTGTCCTGGCGATTAAAAATTCCCGACCCAAGATTATTTAATGCGCCGCTATCCCAATAGAACGGGATCAGCCCCTTATCCAGGGCTTCCTGCGTAACGTATTTGAGGTAGTGCGCACGTGACGCCAGGTGCAATTCAAGTGCTTCACCGGTAAGGTTATCGCGACGCATAGCGGCAAATTCACCCAGAATCACCGGAATACCCTGCGCAATAAACTGTTGCTGCATAAGCTCAAACAACTCGGTAACAAAGGGCTCTTCGCCCCAGGTGGGATTGTGTTCAGTATCGGTTAACGAATGGAAACCTTCACCCCAGTAATAGAACTGGTTCCCCCAACTCTCGTCCTCTCGCATTAAGGTGAAATTATAGGGAGTATAAAAATGGACTTCGGCCATTAACCGATCAGCGACGGTGTCATCAGGCATGTCCGACCACAGCTCGTGAGTTTTTTCAATGTCGGTTGCAGGCCCTTGTACGATCAAAACCCGATAGGCGTTCCGGCCACCTGTCGCGCGTACCGCATCAACAAAGGTTTGATGATACGCAAGCAATACGTCCATTTGTTCTGCGGTATCCACATTGGGCTCGTTGGCACCGGCAAACATCACGCGCTCATCAAACTCGCGCAGATGCGTCGCAATCTGCTCCCAAAATGCTTTTTGTTTGGCGACATTGGCGGCCTGCTTATTCGGCGTGACATTGTTTTCCAGCCATCCTCCATCCCAATGGATGTTGACGATCACGTAAATATCATTGTCGACGCAGAGCTGCACAACATCCTTCACCCTGTCGAGCCAGGCCGAATTTATCTCTGCCGTTTCCTGGTTAGCGTATTGATCCCAGGACACCGGTATCCGGACTGCCTCAAACCCATTGCTTTTCACCAGTTGAATCAATTCATTCGTCACCATCGGGTTGCCCCAGGCCGTTTCACCACCGATTGCTTCCAGCGTATTGCCGATGTTCCAGCCCAGACTGATCTTGCTGGCGATGTCCACCGCGTTGCTTGACATTCCTGTGCTATCCGCAGGAAGCGGATTCGTGTTGTAGCTTGGGTAAAGCTCCTCCACAGCCGCAGTACTGGAAGAGGATGCCGCCGAACTGGAGGACGGCGGTGCAACGGATGAGCTGGAGGAGGATACGGATGATGGGGTTGCTGAACTGGATTGTGCGGTAGCGCTGTCACTTCCGCCGCCCCCGCAATTAATAAGTGATACCAGACAACAGGACAGTAACAATCTATTTATTATTTTCATGATCAGTCTCTGAATTCGTAGCAAAAAGCAGCTGCGCATGACAGCCTGGCGGCCCATCTTGTCATGGCCGCACCTTCACGCAGAGTTTGCTCGGAAAACAGCATGAACCATTAGCTTTTGCACTAAAAAATGTATCAATTTGCAAATAATTGAAGTTTTTTTCAGTAAATTTGAAGTGGCTGGGTCACGAATTGGGATGTGAAGTCTTCTCGTACAGTATTTTGAATGCCTTGGGCGGGCAACCGTATTCCTCTTTAAATAACTTATTGAAATAGGAAACGTTTTTGTAGCCGACCGAATAAGCAATCTCGGCGATGTTGGCATCCTCACTTTGTTTCAACAGGCGTGCGGCCTCAGTCAGGCGCAGCTTGTTCAGGTAACCGGTAAAGGTAAAACCCAGTTCCGATTTAAGAATGTCGTTGATCTTGGTGCGGCTGACACCGATAGCGGAGGTCATGGTATCCAGGCTCAGATCGGCGTTAGCGTACTGCGTCGCCATAAAATGCAGGATCGCGCTCCGGTCCTTGTCTTTATGCGTCTCCACAGAAAGCTGCTGGTAAGCCACCAAAGGTCGATCACGCTGAAACTTGTTGCGCAAATCGTCTACCAAAGCCTGCGTGTGCTGATTGAAGAACCAGAAAGCATAACCACCCCAGGTCAGTAGCAAGAACCCGCCCAACACGTACATGTAAAACCAATTGCGCCCCACCAGGGTTATCTCACTCAGTTGGACATTAGACTCCACATCAAAAGGACTCTGGGAGCTGCTGCCAAAGCTTATTTTTGATACCTTATCGAGTTTGTACGCCTTGCGTGAGAGCTCGACATCAAACATCGTAAACCACCACTGGGGTGTTTCGAGTCTGGTCAGATCAAGCTCGACATATTCCCAATCTTCACTGCAGGAGAAAAATGTCGACGGCGCGCGGTAGCTCAAAAAGTCGTTAACACTGGATACTTTTTCATCAAAAGTCAGCATAGAAAAACTGAGCGTATTCGCCACAGAGCATTTGACGCTGAAAGACATGCTGTTGAACCGGGATAAGTCGACAAGGTTGGGGTTATTCTGATCCTCGCCAAAAACCAGGGTAAACGCCGCATAAGGGTATTGAGCCTTGCGTGATAGCGTAATGTTATAGTTCAGGCTGAATCTGTCATCTACGATTGTCAGCGTTGACAGCCCACCTTGGGAAGTATCCGTATTCTTCTCCGTGCGCCATGCAAGATCACTCTTGGTGACAGGCAACAGCGATACCCTCAGAAAGGTGTTATCCACACACAGATAGCCAGCAAGGCAGCTCACCAGAACCAGGCATATGAAACTTATCAGCGCTTTATTATAAAAATCCTGCATGTAATCTATCGCCTGCAATTAGCCGGATGTCGCAGGCGCAATACTATAGGAATTCGGGTGGCTTATCGATGCGGTCGATGGGGCTCGTGTCGGTGTAGCTGAAACCCTTGCAAGACAAGGGTTTCACGCTAGGGATGACGGCAGGCGGAAACCCTGCCGGAGTAGCTAGTTGGCTTGCGCCATTTTCTTTGGCAGCTTCGCGGCCACTTGAACCACGTCGGCCAAGGGGCGATCTGCCGGCTTCGGCTGCTGGCGTGCCTGGGGCGAGCGCAATAAATCATCCAGTGCCTGCGCTGCTTCGGGGCTCATATATTCCAGCTCCAGTCCTAAACCCGTCTCTGCTTTGCGAATAACACGCGAGGTGTATCTGTAGCGTTCGAGGTTATGCGGGCCCTGTTGAAGCAGCACTTCAATATCCAGCGGTTGCAGGACATTGATATCAGCAAAGTCGGTCTCCACAAAGAAACCTAATTTACTGCCGTTTTTTAACCGCCCGATAGCGACCGGCACTCCCATTTTGTATATCAGAACTTTGAAGTCTGTCGTTACGCGTTCGCTGCATCTGTGTTCCATAATGCCGTCCCGTTAGTCAATGAATGTATGTCGCCGGATGTAAGTCTGCCTTCCCATATTGTTCGACATTCCCTCGCACGCCTACCCTTACAACCGACACGAAGTAATCACATTACTTGGCCAAACGACCATACAAAGCCAGGAGTTTATGTACCTTCACTGCGAGATTCTCCGGTACCTGGTCCCAACTAAAACGCCATGTCCAATTTTTATCTGTCGTCCCCGGCATGTTCATGCGATGCTCGCTGGATAACTCCAGTAAATCCTGCATAGGCACAATGGCCATCCGCGAAACCGAAGCAAAAGCCGCCTTGATTAACAGCCAGGGCATGGTGTCCTGCGCGTGAAAAAAATATTCATCGATCTGTTTACGCGATGTTTGACTCAGGGATTGATACCAGCCCACGGTTGTATCGTTGTCGTGGGTACCGGTATAAATCACGTCGAGCAAACTGTGGCGATGTGGTAAATGTGGATTCTCGGCATTCCCGTCAAATCCAAACTGCAGTACCAACATCCCCGGCAGTGAAAAATCCTGGCGCAATGCTTCTACTTCATCAGTAATAACGCCGAGATTTTCCGCTACCAACGGCAAGCTGTGATATTCCTTGAAACACGCTGCCAATAACGCTTTCCCTGGTGCCTTAACCCACCGTCCCTGACGTGCATCCTTCACCTTACCCGGAATCTCCCAAAAGGCTTCAAAGCCACGGAAATGATCCACGCGGATCAAATCAAATAAATTCAGCTGCGAACGCAAACGCGCCAGCCACCACTGGAAACCATCGGCCTCCATGCGTTCCCAATCGTAATGTGGATTACCCCAATGCTGGCCGAACTCGGAAAAGTAATCCGGTGGCACGCCAGCTACCGTCAATGGATTACCTTGATCATCCAGGCGAAAACTCTGTTGCTCTGCCCAGACATCTGCACTGTCATGGGCCACGAAGATCGGCATATCGCCAAAAAAATAAATGCCTTTTTTGCGCGCATAGCTACGCAAATCCTGCCACTGCTGAAAAAACACAAATTGTTCAAAACAATAAAATTGAATCTGCTCAGCGAATTGTTCACGCGCCTCGTTTAAGGAGGTGGTATCACGTTGCACAAACTCCAGTGGCCATTCATTCCAGGGTTTGCGATGAAAGTGTTCGCGCAAGGAAAGGAACAACGCGAAATCATTTAACCAGGTGGCGTTGGCCTGACAGAATTCCTGATACTGCTGATGCAGTTGTGAATCATGTTGCGTTGAAGCAAAAAAACGTTTCTCTGCGCGCTGGCGTGCTGCCTGCCGCTCGCTGCGTTCCTTGCTGTGCAGACCTGGATCATCCGCTGCAATCCATCCGCGCTCCACCAGTGCATCCAGGCTGATCAGATCCGGGTTACCGGCATGGGCCGACAGCGACTGGTAAGGTGATAAATCACCATGGGTCGGGCCAGTCGGCAACATTTGCCAAATCGTAAAACCGGCATCGGCCAAAAAATTAACAAAGTGGTAAGCTTCTTTTCCCAAATCACCGGACGAGAAACCGGCACTGGAAGGTAAAGATGTTGGGTGTAGCAATACCCCGGCACAACGATTAGCGAACAATGGAGAACCTGTGAAAGCCTTTCCGTTTTCTGTCACTCTTTTACCCTTACGCCTCAGCGTGTCCTTGACGCATCACCCCACCCGCCGCCGGCGAACCACTGCCCTTACTGATACTTTGGCAGAGGTAATCCGGTGCTGGCTGATCGATCAATGCGTATAAATTCATTAAATGACGACGATACAAATATTCAAAATCACTGACACTTTCGGCGGGGTTGTAATCACCGAACCACCAAAACCAATCCGAGCCTTCACATAACGCCAATTGTTTTTCTACTTGCACAACCTGTTCCGGTGACAAAACATCTTTAGCGAGTACCTTGTCCACTTGCAGCTTGGCTTCGCACAACATATCCCAACCGCGATTTTTGTCCCGATCACCAATCCAGGTTGAAAAAGTGCCATAAACCCAACTGCCGGCTACCAAATGCTCCAGTGCAACCGGGGCAGGTTTTTGCTCGTCAAGCACACGGCTGTATGTTGAGAGTTCCAGCGTAGGATGTTTGCTCAGGCGTGCGTAAAGTGCATCGAGAAAGTAATAGGCATTTTCGGGAAAATATTCCCAGGCATTTTCACCATCCATAATGATGGAGATCACTGCGTCGCTGGAAAATTCACTGCTCTCGGCAATTTTTTCCATATGCTTGATCAGATCATCCACCGCGTGGTCAGCATGCCAGGTCGCGTATTTAAAACCGATCAAATCGGAGAGTCCGTCGTCGCGAAAAAAACAACAGGCAGACGCTTTATTGAATTGATATACCCGATGAACCGCGCCGCCATTGCGTTCGTGCAACGCCTGTACAGCCTGGTGATTTGTTTTATGCCCCAGGCTGTTGTGCAGTACCGAATCACCGGTGGCTGCCCAATCAAAATTGAAATCGTCAAGCAGATGCAAGGTGGCATCGCTTAATGAACCTTCGGAAGCCCAACAACCGCGTGGGCGAAAACCGAAAAAGCGTTCAAAGGTGTGCAAGCCATGCGTCATATGCCAGCGCGCGCGCTCATCGCCGCCGGGATATTTTTCAGCGTGTGGCAAGGCTACATCCGGCATGGCCTGCCGGGCACTTTTCAGATCCAGCAATAACGGCACAATGGGATGCGCATAAGGGCTCATGGAAATTTCAATTTGGCCCCGTTGCGCCAACTGGCGATAACGCGGACCCAGTGAACTCAATTGTTCGCCAATAATACGCAACAATTCCCGACGATCATCCTGGGTGTAACTGCCCTCTTTCTCTTGTAGCCGTTTCACGCGGGAATCTGTGCGGCGCACGGTTTCCCCCATCCAACCCAGGTGATACCACACCAGCAAATCAATCAGAAACTGCTCGTTAACGTAACGCAGGTTGCCCGGCTTTTCTTCGAACATCGCCACGGCATCGGCCAATTCGGCGTAAGCCGGAAAACGGTTAATAATCCGTTCACGATTAGAACGCAGACATTTATGCGTTAGCTCGGCAAAACCCGGTGTGCCCGCCGCCGGTAATTTTTCTGCGACCAGTGCATTTAACAATGTATCTTTGATGGGTTTGCCGCGCGTCAGGCACGCGTCGATCTGATGTGCATAATCTTCCAATTGCTCCAACAAAATTGGCGCAAAATTGAAGACGGCATGGGCCTCGGGATAACGCTCCAGATGCGCCACCATATCAACATAATCTTTAATCGCATGTAGATAGGTCCAGGGAAAATAATATTCACCGGTCATCAGATCGCGGTAATCAGGCTGGTGCATGTGCCAGCAAAAGACAACTTTCATTTTGCGTGCGGTTGCATCACCTTTAGCTGACATGGGGGAAATCCTCATCAAGCATTTCCGGTGTTACCAGGACGACACCTTTGGGTGAAACGTGGAAGCGTCTACGATCGTCCTCCTCGTTGTAACCAATCACAGTACCCTCAGGAATCTTGCAATAACGGTCAATCAGGGCTTTGCGAATCTTGCAGTTGCGTCCGACTTCTACATTCGGAAATAAAACCGAGTCGGTAATTTCGCAGTAGGAATGCACACGCACGCGCGGGAATAATTGTGAATGGCGAACTGTAGAACCGGACACGATACAACCGCCGGCAATCATCGAGTCTACGGCGAAGCCGCGCCGGCCATCATCATCAAAAACAAATTTGGCGGGCGGCACCTGCTCCTGATACGTCCAGATCGGCCATTCTTCATCGTATAAATCCAGTTCCGGGCTGACGCTGGTTAATTCCAGGTTAGCTTCCCAGAGCGCATCGACTGTTCCCACATCGCGCCAGTAGGCTTCGCCACCACTGACCGGATCGCGGAACGGAAATGCCATCACGCTGTGACTGTGAATCAGCGATGGAATAATGTCTTTCCCAAAATCGTGCGATGAACCTGGTAGGTTCTGATCGCGCAACAATTCGCGGAACAACACTTTGGTACTGAACACATAAATACCCATGGACGCCAGCGCGTGATTCGGGCGGCCGGGAATGGGTTCGGGTTTGGGAGGCTTTTCGGTAAAGCGGGTAATCTTGAGATCAGCATCGACATCCATCACACCGAACGCAGTGGCCATCTCCAGCGGTACTTCGATACAACCCACGGTTATATCAGCACCACGTTCAACATGGGCTGCGAGCATAGTACCGTAGTCCATCTTGTAAACATGGTCACCTGCGAGGATCAACACATATTCAGGATTATGACGGCGAATGATATCGAGATTCTGTAACACGGCATCGGCTGTGCCAGCATACCAGGAGGTTTCCAAACGTTGTTGCGCCGGCAGCAGCTCAACGAACTCGCCCAGCTCGCCGCCGAGGAAGCCCCAACCGCGCTGTATATGACGATCCAGGGAGTGGGATTTATATTGCGTTAATACGCTGATGCGCCGGATACCGGAATTAACACAATTGGATAAGGGGAAATCAATGATACGAAACTTGCCACCAAAATGTACCGCCGGTTTAGCACGCCAGTTGGTGAGTTGGTGTAACCGCGATCCGCGCCCGCCAGCGAGGATGATTGCGAGGGTTTCGCGTGTGAGGCGACTTACAAAACGGCCAGAGGTCTGGTGAATACTCATTAAAACTCCCTTACTGTTGAATCGAAAAATTTTCTTTTAAAAGATTCCAACTGACCAATAGAACCCATGTCGTAAACCGGGCCATAAATCAGGCCATAAACCAGAAAGATTCTGAAATGCTGCAAGACTTCGTCACAGTATGCGGAGCAATATCAATGCCAAGGCTGGAATTCAATTTTAAGCCTGCTATCAAACGAACCGATTGATTTACATCAACCGGATTTTTAAACGCGTTATACGTTAGATCCCGAACTGTCGATTAACTAGTGTAGCTACAAGAATGGCACCGAACCTGCTATAGCCAAGTTGTGATGAAAATATTGGCGCACTAATCGATGTAACGAAACTGATAGCCACGTTATGTAGTTTTTTCATGGGTGCTCATTCGCGTGTTTCATCAAGGTGTTTATCAGCTTGTCGCAGGGATGCTGGCGCGTGCCTCGATTTTTTATCATCCGACGGGGAAAAATGCGTTCAGCAAAAACCACACAATTCCGTTACAGTAACGCTCAATAAGTGATTTTTTTATGACAACAGGAATACCCTCAATGGTGAATTTGCAACAAGGACAACCTATTAATGACGCGATGTTACGCATCATCAACGCCAGTCACCACGATCCATTTGAAGTTCTTGGCAAACACAAGGCGACCAGCCCTACCCGTTTGGTAACCGATAATCCTGCGACACTCGATACCTGCGTGCGCTGCTTTTTACCCGGTGCGCGGTCCGCAAGTTTGCTGCTCCAGAATAAACCGGTAGCCATGAGCCGTGTTGAGGGTACTGATTTTTTTGAATGGTACGGTGCGGAAGCCAACATAGCTCCTCACTACCAGGTTGAATGGCGCGACAGATACGATCAACTGCGCCGGGAGTACGACCCCTACTGCTTTGCACCACAAGTGAGCGATTTCGATCTACACCTGTTCGGAGAGGGTCAAAATTGGAGCATCTACAATAAGCTCGGCGCACACCTGCACCAGGTTGATGGTGTCAGCGGTGTTTTGTTTGCAACCTGGGCACCAAACGCCGAGCGCGTCAGCGTGGTGGGTGATTTCAATGCATGGGACGGCCGCCAGCATCCCATGCGAGTGCGCGGTGGCAGTGGTATCTGGGAATTATTTATTCCCGGGTTGAGCGGTGGCGATCTCTACAAATTCGAGATACGCAATCGGGCGACCAGCAAAGTCTTTCTAAAAACCGATCCCTATGGGCAAATGTTTGAACATCGCCCGAAAACCTCTTCTATTGTTGTACCGCCCTCACAATATCAATGGCAGGACAACCAGTGGCTGGAGCAGCGCGCGCAATGGAACTGGCAACACGCACCGCTCTCGGTATACGAAGTTCACCTCGGCTCATGGCGGCGCGGCGCCAATGGCGAATTCCTTAACTATCGCGACCTGGCCCATCAACTGGTGGATTACGTTAAACCGCTGGGCTTCACCCATATTGAAGTCCTGCCGCTGACTGAACACCCGCTCGACGATTCCTGGGGTTACCAGACCACCGGCTACTACGCGCCCACCAGCCGTTTCGGCACACCGGATGACTTCCGTTATTTTGTCGATCATTTGCACCGCCATGGCCTGGGCCTGATCCTCGACTGGGTACCAGCGCACTTTCCCAAAGATGGTCACGCCCTCGCCCAATTCGACGGTACAGCATTGTATGAACACGCCGACCCGCGCATGGGAGAACACCCGGACTGGGGCACGCTGATTTACAACTTCAGCCGCAACGAAGTGCGCAACTTCCTGCTCGCCAATGCGCTGTATTGGCTGAAAGAATTCCACATTGATGGCCTGCGTGTCGATGCCGTCGCGGCTATGTTGCATCTGGATTACTCGCGCAAAGACGGCGAATGGATTCCCAACAAATACGGTGGTAACGAAAATCTGGAAGCCATGAGTTTTTTAAGCGAACTCAATGTGTTGTGTCACGGCCAGCATCCCGGTGCGATCGTGATCGCTGAAGAATCCACGGCCTGGCCGCAAGTCACGCGGCCCACCTGGGTCGGTGGCCTCGGCTTCTCCATGAAATGGAATATGGGCTGGATGCACGATACGCTGGAATATATGACCAAGGACCCGATCTTCCGCAAGTATCATCACGATCAATTAACCTTTGGCATGATGTACGCCTTTACCGAAAACTTTTTGCTGCCGTTTTCTCACGATGAAGTCGTTCACGGTAAAGGCAGCATGATTAACAAAATGCCCGGTGATGATTGGCAAAAGTTCGCTAACCTGCGCTTGCTCTACACCTATTTATATACCTACCCCGGCAGCAAATTATTGTTTATGGGTTGCGAGTTCGGGCAATGGAGTGAGTGGGCGCACTGGAAACAATTGGATTGGTATTTAACCGGTGAGCATTTTCATCAGGGATTACAAAATCTGGTGAAGGATCTGAATCACCTTTACACGGGTTCTCCCTCGCTCTATGAGCGCAGTTTTCAGCACGATGGTTTTGAGTGGATTGATTGCCATGACAGCGAACAATCGGTCATCAGTTATATTCGTAAGGGTGGCGATGAGATGACGGTGGTGGTGCTTAATTTTACACCGTCACCGCGCGACAATTATCGTATTGGTGTGCCGGTGGCGGGTGGTTATCGTGAGTTGGTGAATTCGGATTCGGCGTTTTATGCGGGTAGTAATGTGGGGAATGGGAGTCCGGTTTATACGTCGCCTATTCCCTGGATGGGGCAGCAGCAGTCGATAGAGATTAAGTTGCCGCCGTTGGGGGCTTTGGTGTTGCGGGTGGAGTCATAGAATTAAGTATAGATGGGTTGGGGCTTCGGAATCCGTTTGTCATTAGGCCTTGGGTTTCGAAAACGCATGCATACATCCCTGTAGCTCCCTCAATTCATCCTTGAATTGAGGGTTTCGAAACCCAAGGCCTAACGCCAAACTCGCATCGTATTAATGTCAATTTTTATTAAGTTGTATCTTCTTGGGAACATATCTAAACGATGAGCAATATTTTATTTGCCACCAGCGAGGTCTTTCCATTAATTAAAACCGGTGGCCTGGCCGATGTAGCGGCGAGTTTGCCGCGTGCGTTGATCAAGCTGAAACATAACGTGCGGATTGTGTTGCCGGGTTATGCGTCGGTTATGAAAGCGGCGGCTGGTGATGTGAAAAAAGTGACGGTGTTTGATGTTGATGGAGAGCCTGTAACGCTGTGGAAAACGTTGTTGCCCGGTACGCGGGTGTTGGTGTGGTTGGTTGATGCGCCGGCGTTTTCTGAGCGGGATGGGAATCCTTATTGCGGTCCGGATGGTTTTGATTGGCCGGATAATGCGCAGCGTTTTTTGTTGTTTGCCAAGGTAGCGCGGTTGATTGCTTTGAATCAGGCCGGTCTGGATTGGCCGGTGGATGTTGTGCATTGTAATGATTGGCAAACTGGCATGGTCCCGGCGCTTCTGGCGCAGGATAATCCGCGCCCTGCTACTGTTTTTACCATCCATAACCTTGCCTATCGCGGTTTATTTTCCTGGGATACTTTTGTCAGTCTGGGTTTACCCCATGAGTTGTGGCATATGGACCGGCTGGAATTCTATGGCCAGTTTTCGTTTATGAAAGGCGGCCTGGTGTATGCTGATCGTGTTACGACGGTGAGCCCAACTTATGCGGAGGAAATACAAACGCCCGATGCGGGCAACGGTCTGGATGGTTTGCTCAGACATCGGCAAGCGGTGTTATCGGGTATTTTAAATGGTATTGATGCCGACGAATGGAATCCCGGCACTGACAAACATATCGCACAAACCTACAACCGTCGCACGCTCACCAATAAAGAAAAAAATAAAGTGGCGTTGCAGGAGCGTAGCGGCTTGGAGGTATCAGAAAAACCCTTGCTCGGTTTTATCGGACGATTGGTCGATCAAAAAGGTGTGGATCTGATACTCAGTAATCTGCCACAACTGCTAAGTGAAGGCTGTCAATGCGTCATCCTCGGTAGCGGGATGAAAGATTACGAAGAAAGGCTCGCCCAACTCGCGCAGGAATTTTCAGAACAGTTGTCTGTAACCATCGGCTACAGCGAAACCCTCGCCCATCAGATCGAAGCCGGTGCCGATATTTTTCTGATGCCGTCCGCCTATGAACCCTGCGGACTCAACCAACTCTACAGCCTGCGCTACGGCACCCTGCCCATCGTCCACGCCGTCGGCGGCCTGCGCGATAGCGTCATCGACTTCGCCGAACCAACCCAAACCGACGCCACCGGCTTTATGTTTTATCAATACACAGCCCACGGCCTTTACAACGCAATCCAGCGTGCGCTAGCTGCGTTTCAGGATAAGAAAATCTGGCGGATGTTACAGAACAACGGCATGAGCAAAGACCTGAGCTGGCAGCGGAGTGCGGAGGAGTATGGGAGGCTTTATGGGGAGTTGTTGGAATAAAGATTAATAGAGATATTATAGAAGTTCGCGAGCTACTCGTTCTCGGCAGCTCGCTGTTGTTTACCTAAATTTAAATTTTATTTGCCAAGGGCGCCAACTGTTGAAGGCAGCTTGACTGCTCTAACCAACGTTTTTCAAGCGGTATCTTCTGAATGCATTTGATTGATGAATTAATCCTACGCAATCGTTCTTCCATCAAATTAAATTTGCAGCGCGTCGCGTAAGTTGAAGGCCAGGAACCACCAGCTCCCGTCAGTGATCCGATTAATTCGCATTCATCAGTTGCGTATTGATCCCATGCGGGCTGCTGCTTTTTTAATGCAGAGATAGTTCGTGAATCAGGGTAAATATCGCCGTTATTATCTGGCGAGGAAGCCAGAAGAGCGATAAGGTCAGCGAGTTTGACTTCCAATTGGCTCGATACCTTCCGTCTTTTTTCTGCTATTACAAGACCAGTATGCATAGCGCTCCCTTCCGGCCAACATTCCGGTCGATCTGTACACTGAACTTCGCCGCCTGGCTTTGGCAAGGTTTTCTCTTCATAATCCAACCAACCACCAATGAACTCGATTCGGCTTTTATACTCCTCCAGAACACAGGCTTCAGATTTGCAGGAATTTCGTTGCGACAACCACTCCAATTGATTGTTGGTAAGCAAATCCGGACGCTTGGCCTTACCCTTCACCTCACTATACCGCTTTGCCAAAGCTTCATCAGCAGACGAAATCTCGGCATTGTTACAGATCATCTTTTCGATACCTGAACTAGCCTTATCGCAATTAAAACTTGCGGCATATAGCGGTAAAGACATTATACAACTCAGCAATACAACTACTCTTAACATTGGTCATCCTTATTTAAATTAGAACTTCTTTTTAAAGATTCCAGTCAGGACCATGGAATCCATCATCTAAAGTCGCGGCAGACAGTATTAGACATTTTTATTTTCATGAATCATATCAATAGCGTGTTGCAAAAAATATATTGATTGTTACTCAAATATCGGCTGTTTAAATAGAATCCATTTTTTACGCAACATCAAGTTTATTACAGGACGATTCTATTTTCACAATGTATGTGTTTAACTGCAAAGCTGGATAAATCAGTATCAAGACATGCAGGTCTTAACCGTATTAGCGAAGGCTCTGTAACCCTATAGGCATAAAGGTGTGAACCACAATTCTTACAGAACACCCGGAATTTTCCAGGAGAAGACTCAAACTCTTTTAATGATTCAGCACCACCTATGAGGCTAAAACTGCTTTTGGCGATAGTCACTCCCATCGCAAAAGCCGACGCATGCGCCTTACGGCAGGTAAGGCAATGGCAACATTCGATCTGCGTGATATTCTCATCAACTTTATATTGCACATCGCCACACAAACAAGAGCCTTGGTACATTTGCCATTCCTTACGTCTTTGCAAGTATGAAAATATTCACATCCAGGTAGCACCCTCTATATCGGGCGCAGCCTGAATATATTCTTCAATTGTCCTGGATTTGATTCTCTCAGTCATAGCGTGTCACCGCAGAAAAAGTTTCAAGTAATAATTCCGGACGGTAAAAACATAAAGCCCCCGAAGGGGCGTTTGGCCAAAGTCGCTGTGCCAGGGTTGCTTAACTCGCCTGCTCGGTACCCGGAAATGCAGCCATATCCATCCAGAAAGCTTCCCAAACGTGACCATCAAGATCAGCCAGATTCCGGTTGTACATAAAACCGAGATCCTGAACCGGGTTGATATCTGCTGTACCGCCATGTTCTGCGGCTGTTTTGTTCATGGCATCCACCGCTTCACGGCTGTCGAGGGCCAGTGCGATCATCACTTCGCTGGAGGTCTTGGGTGGAATCGGGCGCTGGGTAA
Organism: Cellvibrio sp. PSBB006; assembly: GCF_002162135.1. Taxonomy (NCBI): domain Bacteria; kingdom Pseudomonadati; phylum Pseudomonadota; class Gammaproteobacteria; order Cellvibrionales; family Cellvibrionaceae; genus Cellvibrio; species Cellvibrio sp. PSBB006. The sequence goes on from NZ_CP021382.1 coordinate 916,127, forward strand.
AGGTGCGCCACTTGTCATGGGTCAGTAACATCACATGAATCGCTTCACTCCAGACCATGCAGGCGGCGGTATCGTCGGTGAACTGCGGGTTATTCTCGAAACCAAGCGCTGCATAAAAAGCCATTGAGGCTTTAAGGTCGGTAACGGGCAGGTTGATAAAGATCATTCGGGACATGACTCATTTTCTCCAGATTGTTGGTTAATAAACAGCCTCATGCGCTGTACTTTATAGTCGAATAGCGCGAATGGATTTCGACAACGGTCGGGAAAAAAATTCTGCCCCTGCATTTTAACTGTCTTGGACCCGTGTCCGTCCACGCGCAATCGGCCCAGTCTTACGCCTGAATACCCTGACCACCAACGGGCTGCGTCTCAATATGCTCATCAAAACCTGCGATCAGCGGGCGCGCCTTCGTGATCGCTTCTCTGACAGAATCCAACGACAGTGAAGCTTTATGGCTGGATTGATTGTCCCAGACCTCCGTGATCCAGATCGAATCATCATCCTTTGGATCTTTCGCAACAATATAACTCAGGCAGCCTGGCATATTTGAAATGCCGTCAAGCAAAATGGCAATAAGTGCATCGCGCTGCCCTGATACTGCTTTCATTTTTCCGATTAAACCGTACATTGAGTCTTCCTGAAATTGATCATTTTGGATATTTGAAGTGAATCTTAGCAATTCACACGTTGTGTCATTAGTAAATGCAACCCGCTATATCGGTTAATTCGACAGCTCGAATATTGGACAAAATAATTTCCGGAATAGCATGTGGCCAATGCTCATATACACCGCCACCTGACATCACTGGACAACTACTCGTTTGGTGTGCGTTCCCTTTAAAGTCAATCATATCCACATGAAACTTCATGGCTTTTTGGAAGGGGTTTTTAACATTCAGCATCATATCGACCTTCCCCTCCATCTGCTGAAAATCGAAGACGATGGTTTTCTCGTCGTTAACAATTTCTTCAACCTGCTTAAAATTGGAAAACATGCCATCGACTATTTCCGCTTCGACGTAAATCTTATCTCCAGGTAAAAGAGATATCTTATCACCTTGAACAATCGGCCAATATAATTCAAGCAACTCATCAACTGGCTCACCGTCTGTCATAAATGTAACTCGGCGGTTCTTGCGGCAATGGTTTTCTGCGCAGAAGTTCTCTAATGATGAAGCCTCAGAACCTTGAGTGGTCTGAGCATCTACTTTTTTAGTTGCAGAATTACAGGCAGACAAAAAGCATAAAATTAAAATAAGAATGGCACTTTTCATTTTTTATTTCCTTTTACAGATGATACGTTTCAATGACCCCGTTCGCGTTTAATGTGCCATGGCTATGCGTTTGCTAGGCCACATTCGCGATGATGACGTGGAACCAGACAGCCGTGAGAACGTCACATGCCCGTAAAAGCGGCTAGCAATGGTTAACTCGGTGGCTCGCATTGGAGCCTTATTCATTGCACTAACGAGGAGAAATGTTGTGACAGTCAACGACGGTCGAGCACTTCATAGAAGACTTCATCCGCTTCATGGCGTTGTGCTCGCAGGTACTATCCCCTTATTTCTGGGGAGTTTATTAAGCGACCTGGCCTACACATCAACTTACCATATTCAGTGGAGCAATTTCGCGTCCTGGTTCATTACCGGGGGCCTTGTATTTGGCGGCTTCGCATTGTTGGCCGCCGTTATTTATCTGGTGCGCGCGGCGCATCGTCACCACCACGCCTTTCTCTATATTTTTTTCCTGCTGGCGACCTGGATACTTGGATTCTTTAATGCCCTCATCCACGCCAAAGACGCTTGGGCTACGATGCCGACCGGCTTGATTCTGTCGATTATCGTGATGTTACTCGCCTGTGCGTCCACCTGGATCGGCTTCGCCAGATTTGGTGTAGGAGGTGCAAGATGAACTTTTTTACGTCGAATAAGCGGCTGTTTATTCCTGTGATCGTGGCTGGTCTGCTCAGCGCTTGTGATGGCAATGATCCTGAGTCTGCGCAGCACGGAACCAATCCTGAGCTTCCGCCGCCAGAACGCGGACTGTTGCCAGCGATGACGATTGCCCAGCCTGCCCCTTGGGGCGATCAACAACCAACTGTACCGCAAGGTTACACCGTGTCTGCCATTGCTACCGACCTCAAAGTCCCACGGCAGATGCTGGTCCTGCCCAATGGTGACATCCTGGTTGCGGAAGGCAAAGGCGGAAATGCTCCCGCACTTAAACCGAAAGATATTATCGCCGGGTATATAAAATCCAAAGGGACTACCTCGGTGAAGAGCGGTAATCGGTTGACGTTGTTGCGAGACGCCGATGGCGACGGCACTTATGAATTGCGCACTGTGTTCGCCGACAACCTGAATGCGCCCTACGGCCTGGCGCTGGTTGATAATAACCTTTACGTCGCCAACCAGGATGCACTGGTCCGCTTCGATTATAGCGAAGGGCAAACCGAGGCGAGCGGTCCGCCCACCAAGGTTACTGATCTGCCGTCGCGCATTAATCACCACTGGACCAAAGCCTTAACCGCCAGCGCTGATGGACAATTCCTCTACGTCGGCATCGGTTCCAACAGCAATATTACTGAGCGCGGCATGATTGCCGAAGTCGACCGCGCCATGATCTGGGAAGTGAATGCAGAAACCGGCGCGCATCGACCTTATGCGACGGGTTTACGAAATCCTACCGCGCTGACGATTCAACCTGGTACCGATCAGTTGTGGGCAGTGGTGAATGAACGCGATGAAATAGGACCGAACCTGGTGCCTGATTACCTGACCTCGGTTCAGGAGGGCGGATTTTACGGTTGGCCTTACAGTTATTGGGGCCAACATGTGGATGACCGGGTTCGCCCACAAGACCCACAAAAGGTCGCGTCCGCCATCACGCCTGATTATGCGTTGGGATCGCATGTTGCGGCACTCGGGCTCGACTTTTCAGAAGCCAGCATGGGCGCGAAGTTCGCCGATGGCGTGTTCGTCGGTATGCACGGTAGTTGGAATCGTGAAAATCCGGTGGGATATAAAGTGGTGTTCGTCCCCTTCCGCAACGGCCGTCCCGACGGCCAACCGGTGGATTTCGTTACCGGTTTTCGCGGCGACGACGGCAAAACCCGCGGCCGCCCCGTTGGAGTGACGGTAGATCCAGAAGGCGCGCTGATTATCGCAGACGATCTTTCCAATACGATTTGGCGGGTGACGCCGGTGGAAAAAGCCCGCGAATAGCGGGCTTTCTACATCACAGAGAAAATTAGGGCGTTAGCAATACCTTCACGCTGTTATCCACTTCGCTGGCCGAGATATATCCCACAGCACCAGGTGTGGCAGAAACCGTGGCTTTCATCGCCGCAGTCGAGTCGAGGGTTCGCGGGGGATGGCCTTTGCCCGTGAAAACCTGCTGCGACCAAAAGGCGTTCAATTGCGCCTGACTGCGACCGGTAACCTTGGTGTGAAATTCTTCGCGCAAAGGATTGCCCGCTTCCAGGTCGAGCGGTACTGCGGCTTGCCCATTCGGAAGTTGATTACTTCGGCCGATAAACAAATCGCGTATTTGATTGGCGTCTAGCGAATCCGGGCCCGCCGGGTGGCCGATAACTACAACATCGGCAAAAGCGAAAGGCGATGCAAGCAGCATAAGTAATATCCAGTAGTTGATTTTCATTGTGGCCTCCTTAGAAAACAGCATCGAGTTTGATGGTGTAAAGCGTGGCATCACTGTATTGCCGCGCCGGCGCGGTGAGATTGCCCGGCAACCCACCTCCCGTATCGCCAAAACTACTGGTACGTGTCACATCAAATTTAATCGCAACATTGGTTAGTGCGTCCCACCGCAAGCCAACACCGGTTGCTGTACGTTCAATATTATTCAGGTCACTAGCAGTAAAAATATTGGGATCATTATAGAAAGGACTGCCGGGCGTGGTGAACAACGCAAACGCTTGCGCTGCTGACAATGACCGCTCCCCATCATCTGTGGATTCGATCATCGCGACGGTGACGTAAGGTGTAAGCGACCCAAATCGTCTTGCCGCCGTGATGTAAGCGGAACGCGAATCGGTTGTCGGACCGTCCAGCTCAATGTTGGTAAACTCACCAAGAACATGCCAGTTGCCGTTGTTATAGGCCGCACCAAAACCGTAGAAACTTGCATCCAGCGCCTCCGATCCCAGAACCACCTCTGCGGCACTGTATACACCACGGAACGTCCAGACAAAATCGGTCCAGGTAAGTGACCCGCCGGTGATGTCCCTTACATCAATCTCAGTACCTTCAATATTTACATTCGTTTGACCGAAGAATGGTTGCGCCGACAGCGTGGAATTATCGAAATTCCAGTCGTAAATGCCATCCACTCCGGTGTAGGTGCTAAAGGGTAGTTGGCCATATACTTCTATGGGTGGTCGCGCCCAAGGTTGCGCGTAACCTACTTCCAGAGAATCGGAATACATAAATAAAGGTTGCCGCATTTTCCCCGCGCGTGCTTTAAAATTATTGTTGAACTTATGCGAGATATACGCCCACTCCATATCAGGGTCCCATTCGTCGATACCACGAGCAACGAGTTGCATAACGACTTCGGTAGAAGCGCTGATATTAAAAGTGCCCTGAAGGCCCAACCGGCTTTCATCTTCAAGGCTGTAATCTTCCAGGTAGCCGCCGTAACCGGCGTCATTACTCGCACGCCCATAAGCCACGCTGAGGAAACCATTAAAGCGTACCCGCTCTGCAGTCGGCATTGCCTGCTTCTGTTGCAAAGTCGCAACTTGCCGCTCCAGCTGCTCGATACGTTGGGTATCCGATGTTTGCGCTTGTGCACCAGTTACCGCTAATAAAGCTACTACTGCCATCCCATGTTTTTCAAACGGCGCTAAGTTTTTCATTGAAACCTCCAGATTGTTTTATAGTTAACAATAAAGCAGCTGTTAAGAATCTATTTAATTTTTCTTATAGGGAAAGTGCTAATTAAACGCGGAATTGACCAGCGATAGTTCGCAATGCCTGACTAATGCGATCGATGTCGTGGCTGATGGTGTCCAGCTCGTTGGTTCGTTCAGTGACGCCTTCGGCGTTATGATAAATTTCTGTAACGTGGTGCAGTACCGAGGAAAATGTTTGGCTTTGTTGGTTGGTTGCTGATGCAATTTTTTCGTTTATCTGACTGATATTCTGTACATTATTTAAAATGGAATTTAATACTTCACCTGACGCATTGGTTGCGTCCAGACCGCGATTTGCACGCTCTACACTGCCCTGCATGGCCGTCACGGCACTGGCCGATACCTGTCTCAGCTCATTAATGACTTTATGAATTTCCTCGGTAGCCTGGCGCGTACGCACCGCAAGCCCCCTCACCTCATCCGCCACAACGGCAAAGCCACGACCATGCTCACCCGCGCGCGCTGCTTCAATAGCTGCGTTAAGCGCAAGCAAGTTCGTTTGTTCCGCTACCGTTTGAATTGTGTTTAATAACTGTCCTACATCCGTCGAGAAGCTTTCAAAACGATTAACAACATCAGCAGACTGCTTCACTTCCACCGCGAGAGTACGAATGGTGTCTACGTTAGTGGTTAAGGTGGTTTTTCCCAAGGCGGCGGCTTGACTGGCATCCCCCGCTTGCACCGAGGCATTTTCTGCAAACGCAGCAACTTCAGTTACGCTGTTCATAAGTTCTTCGATGGCAGTGCGTACCGACGAAATAGCTTGTGATTGCGCGTTAATTTGCTTTAAGTTGGTGCTACTGGAATCCATCAAGCGCGACGCTACCTGACTCAGCCCGCCGACATCGTGGCTCACATTGGCGAATGAACTGTGTAGCTTGCTGATAAACTCATTAAAATGATTCACTAGGTCGCGCACTTCATCACGCCCGTGATATTCAATGCGAGTGGTCAAATCGCCCTCACCTTTCGACATCTCATGCAATGAATTGGAAACTTGAAATATACTTGCCCTGATCGAACGGCCGATAATTAAACTCACCATCGCTAAAACGACGATTGCAAGAATGGCAATAATGAGCACAATAAAACTGGCGTTATGTGATCGCTCGATCGTGACACGAATACTGTTTGTGAATGCGAGTTCTGTTTGTTGCTTCATGGCCTCCAGGTCTTCGCGCAGATTGGTCAATCGTTCGGCATTGGCGTTCGCTTCGGCCGCCACCTTGGTGAAATCGACAGTGCCTGAGATAAAACTCTGCGCGATACGGGTTGCCGTTTCGTACCAGATTTGCAGTTCGCTGTCGATGGCACCCACCTGGCCGGACAGTTCAGAGCTCAGGGTCGCAAGGCGCGCGAGATTTTCACGAATTTCGCGATAATAATTTTCGGCCAACTGTAGGGCTTCTTCATCACCCGTAGTAACAGAGTTATTAATTTGCTGCTCCATGAGCAACAAAGATCCGAGATTAATAGTCGTGAGTTCCAAAGTGGGGTAAAGGCGCTGATCGACATCCTGTAACCGGAATGCGTTTTCACGCTCTACATGGTACGAATACCCTTGGGTAAATAAAAATGCCAACAAGGCAATGCTGACCAATAGCATGAGCTTTTGGGAAATGGTAAAGCGAAACATCAGTGTGCCCTCAAGGCGGAAAATGGCGACTCGATTTTGAGGTTATTAGCCGCGGCAAAAATATATACCATTGGTATAGCAGGCAGAGGTGGGAGACGCAAACGGACAAGCGAATATAGGCCGTAATTGAAGTATCTAGCGTCACAAAAGGATTTTTTGTGACGCTAGAAATTTACGGATATCAAGTTACGCTGTATTTACTTCGTAAAGCCTTGGCTAATTCGCGCAGATGACATTCGCATGCCGTGCAGTCAACAACCATTGGCCATCACGTTTCATCCAGATGTTCGTGTAGCGCCGATGAATCGTGGTCCCTGCACCAATAGATTTCCCGCTGGGTACGATGATCTCGTTTCCCATGACAATGGCGGTAGTATCGTGGATCTGGATCGATTCGATATTGCGCGTAAACGAAGCGTATGTAACTGCACCGCTTCTTACCCGGCCACTACTGGCCTTGACGACCTGATTGAAAGGGTTGTTGACGATCATATCCGGCGCCCAGAGCTTCTCAACAGTATCAAAGTCCGCCGTGAGTACCGCGCTGGCTTCGGCGAGGTCAAGTCTCCTGATTGTCGCTTCGACGCTTTCATCAACAGTGGGGTCAACTGCAATAGCAAAACCGGGTAACAAAAAAATGAACGTGAGGATGGATGTGATGACGCGCATGGTGGTTCTCCTAATGAGTAATCAACCGGGCAATGGGTAGCGTCACTACAAACTCACTACCGCAATCTGCACCGGCACTTTGCACACTGACTGATCCCTGGTGAGCTTCCACCAAATTACGTACCACTGCCAGCCCAATACCAAGCCCACCGTTGTGATGCACCAGCCCGTAGGTATCCTGTACAAATAATTCAAAAATATGCGGCAACGCAGCTTCGGTAATACCAATGCCATTGTCGGTAACCATAACAACGACTTCCTCACCCTTAGTTTCGACTACGATACTAAGCGCGCCGCCCTCCGGCGTATATTTCGAGGCATTGTCCAATAGATTGCTAAAGACTTGAGTAAGACGCATCGGATCGCCCAGGATGTTCACGGAGTCTATTAAGCGTTTAAACGTAAAATGCTGACGTCGGCTGTTAATGGCTGGACGACAGCAATCAACAGCGGCGTTGAGAACATCAATCAGTTCCAATTTTTGGAGTTGAAGCCGGAGCTTTCCCGTTGTCATGCGCGACCCGTCGAGAAGGTCATCAACAAGACGTGACATATGAACAACCTGGCGCTCGATAATAGCCTGCAAACGCAAATGCATCGATTCATCATTACGCGCATGATTCAGCAATCCAGCAGCGGTCCGAATAGGATTCAAAGGGTTGCGCAGTTCATGGGCAATCATTGCCATGATATTGAGTTGTTGCTCGTGGGCTTTTCTGGCTTTCGTTTCAAGTTCCTGCGCCGTTAACGCGGCGATAATTAGTTGTGTATTGGCTTCACGTAAATACCCCAGCGGCCCACCATCATTAGCTGTGTTTTTTTCGTAAACAAATTTTTTTATTTTATCGGTCAATATGTTGGGTTGGAAATGATCAGTGGTTTCTTCTCGATAGAATTCAAAGCCACTCCGCCCACTACGTTTGGAGGAATACATAGCAGCATCCGCTTTTGCAATGAGGGTTTCCGCATCCTCACCGTCTTCAGGATAGATCGCAATGCCGATGCTGGTTGATAAATGCAATACATGAATCCCAACGTGACTGGCAGCACTTAGCACATATAACATTTTTGCGGCAATTAATGCAGCATCCGACGCTTGAGCAACTTCCGTCAGTAACACCAGAAACTCATCACCGCTGTGACGGCTAACCGTATCGGAATCACGCACCACTGCTTCGAGGCGTCGAGCAACCAATTGCAAAACTTCATCACCGATGCCATGTCCTAGCGTGTCATTGATTTGTTTGAAGTGATCAAGATCGAGAAACAGCACAGCGATGTGCGTTCCATTACGACGCGCCATAGCAATTGCACTATTCAAACGATCAAACATCAGGGTACGGTTGGGTGTATCGGTTAATGCATCGCGCTGACTTGCCTGAGTTACTTCGTTTAAATGACCAATGGCGATTTCAGCCGAGGTTTCAGCACGTAGCGTGGCCAGTACCAATTGCTCATTGGCTTCGCGCAACCTTTGTGATTCATTTTGTTGGCTTAGCAGGCCTGACGCGCGCTCTTCAAGCCGCGTTAATTCCCGCAACGCCGGTGCTAACTCCAGTTGCACAATGACAAGTTCACGTTTGGCACCAGCAAGTTCACGGTGAGCAAGCGTGACATCGCGCCTTAAGCGTATTAACTCTGTACGCAGCTGGCCTACCTGTCCGGTGAGCACAGCCAGCTCACGGGTTGCGGCAGCAACTTTATAGTCATGCTCACCCATCAACGTAATCCATGCTTTGGCGCCGGGTAGGGCTGCCACCCAATAAGCCTTCATGATTAGTCAACATCGTACCAATCTGAATACCCTGCTCATCAATCGTGAACAAACGTAATTCGTTAGAGTGTGCGCTGCCACGTACTTTTACTACCGCGATCACACGTTCCAAATGACTTTTTACCTCGATGTAACGCTGCACGATAATGGCGTCCGTAAGAAACGCAGTACCGTATGGACTAAACCGCAAATCGGTGTAACGGTCTTCCAATTCCGATGTCATCAGTACCGTGACACCGGTACTGGTCAGCGCCGATACCATCTGCGCCATGGACTCGCGAAAGTCTTCCCGAAATGTCGGTGCCAACGTCAATTCAAAACCCGATAGGGAGTCAATGACAACGCGCGCAGCATTGAGCCGCTGGATTTCTGCAATCAACAATGCCGAAATTTCATCAACCGACAAAGACGGCACGCGCGTGTCGACAACACCGATCCGGTCACGTGCAATTAAATCAGCAATTACCGATCCGCGCGCACGGCTTGCCCGTTGTTCAAATGCCGCAATAACACCGGTTTCACCGTTACGAGCCCCCTCTTCCAGAAAAGCGGCTGCCAAAATACTTTTACCTGATCCTGATGGTCCAGCAACAAGCAGCGAGTAGCCGCTTGGCAAACCACCACCCATCATCGCGTCCAACGCCGGTATACCCATAGGTAAACGTTTTTTAACAGGCCACTCTGTTTTGGTTTGGTCCGCTTCAGAGAGTTGCGGTGGTGCAAAAACCTGAATACCTTCCAGGCTGATTCGAAAAGTATGCAAGCCCGGCAACGTTGGTTGGCCGCGCATCTTCATGATTTCCAGTTTGCGTACCACCGAATTGCGCTGCACACTCTGGCGCAACCAGATAAGCCCATCCGCGACAGTAAAAACCGGATTGGGATCGCTCTCGGTAAAATATTCACCGATGAGAAAAGTCGTGGCTTGCCAACTGGTCATCTGGATACCCAGCTGTTGGATAAACTGTTGCAGTGTTATGAACGAGCTGTGCTCAGGGCGGCTGGCAAGTACAACCGAGCGGAAGGAATCAACAAACACCATCCCCGGCGCATGGGTTTCTACTTCCATTACAATGCGTTTCAGGACTTTATCGAGATCACCTGTGGCAGTTTCATCCGCAAGATTAATAAAGTGGATCGAATCATTGATTTTTTCATTATCAAAAAAATTAAACTGTTGCTGATAACGCAACATTTTCAGCGGTGGTTCGCCGAGCACCGTGAAATAAATTGCCGGTCGCTCCGGTGTTGCCAGGGCAAACATCATTTGATGTGCCAAGGTTGTCTTACCGCACCCAGGTGGTCCAGCCAGAACATTGAACGAATATTCTGGCAAGCCCCCACCTAACACCTCATCCAGTCCCGGCACACCTGTCTTAAGCCGATTGATGTTAGCTTTATTCACACTACTACTACCGATGATCATGACGGGATGTCCTGTGCGGCATCGCCGCGCAAAGGGTTATCTACAATGGATATAAGAAGACGATCAGTGAGCGATTCGCCGATCAAGCTGACCAACGTGGAGTGAAAAGATTGAAACAACGATAGGTTCGCAGCGCTTGCTTCTGCACTGGTCCGTTTGGCCAACGCCATTTTCAGCGAGGCAAAATCACCCAACACAAGCTGCTCATCGTGCGCGGAAATCATCCAGGGATAGTCATCAAGAATTAAATGAAGCGCCCGCTTGTAAAGCGCAGCTACGCCATGCAGGCCGATGATAGGAGATAAAACAGCATCAATTTCTCGCCATTCATTTACGGCGGCCTCAGCGATTTGGTTGGAGCTTGCACCCGCTGCAATCAGGCTTATCAGAGCTGCTTGCATAAATTGCGCCTCAGTGCGCAGAACAACAACATATGACGCTAGGGGAAATCGAATTTTGTTGCTAATCAGCCGTGTTTAATAATCAAAATGTAGAGAAATGGCGGAACAGGCGAGCTGGGAGTGATGTTGGGATATGCCTTGCCTGCATGAAGGCCACCCACAATGACACTTGCACGACCTAACAACAAGGCATTAATACAAATAAAAATGACCCCTCTTATATGCAAAGAAGAGACCGCCATCGAGGTAAGATATTAACCCAGGCACCGCTCCGACTGGTGCTTACAAAGGTGGGGCACAATAGTGGGACACAGGCGCACTGTACTGGTTGTTATCCCATGCTGATTAAGTCAATGAAGTGGGACGACGAGGCAATCAATCTACAGCAGCATAGGCGCAACCTGAGCCATGTTGGAAGGCAATCGCCGTGGCTACGCCGATACAATCGCTATGCCAACGAAATTCCAAATATTTCCCTTAACAAGTAGCCCACCAGAAACGCCAGCGAAGCAGCTGTTCCGCCTGTGAGAAGAGTAGCTATACCTGATCGAAATACTGGTTTGGAAAATACCTGGCTTTTTATTGCACCGATAGCAAAGAACATGAATGCTGCGAAACACGCACTTATCGTGAACTGCACGCGCTGCCCTATTCCAGGTGCCATAAAGGGTATTAACGGCATTGCACCAACCATGATGAATGATCCAAATGTGGCTAAAGCGGCCTTAACCGGATCTCGCGTTACTTTTTGCATCCCGTGCTCTTCCGTTAGCATTGTTTCAATCCATAAATGGCGATCTGAACTTATTGTATTCACAATGCTTTCCAGAACTTCGCCCGTAAATCCTTTATTTCCGAATATTTGACGTAGCTCTTCTCGCTCTCCATCCGGCACGTTATCTATGTGTTCTTCTTCAGTGTCTCGAATACGTTGAATATATTCGCCGCTCGTTTTAATAGATTCATAATTACTGACTGCCATACTGAACCCATCGGCGATGAGATTTGCAAATCCAAGCACTAGAGCTACTGACGAAGGAAAACCCGCGCCAACCACACCGGACACCACAGCAAAAGTTGTCACGCACCCATCTATACCACCCAAAACAGCGTCACCCAATACGTTTTCCTTCGCCGGCTTTTTCAAGCGTTCTTTTATGGCTTCAGGGCTATGGTCCATGGCGAGTTTGCGTTTTTCGTTCGGATTCATGTGATGATCCAATTAGATATTCTCTCCTGACACAGACACAAAAAAGTGGGACGTCACCAAAAACATCTCTTTGACATCATCCAGCCAAAGCTACGTCTACGCCTAAAAGAAACAGTCTCAGTACCCGGACATCGCTCCAGCTGGCGTTTACAAAGGTGGGACACAAGAGTGGGACACGGACGGTCTGCTGCGATTCTTTCCCATGCTGGGCGAGTCGCTTAAGTGGGACGACGAGGCAATTAATCTACAGCAGCATAGGCGCAACCTGAGCCATTGATCAATAGGGAAATACGTCAGCCAGGTCATAACACATAACTTTAATAACGAGTCTTGCGCATTTCTCTATCTGTCGCTTATCCCTTTGCACATCGATAGCCAGAAAACCAAGGCACCCTAGAGGGCCTTCTATTATGTTCAGGTTTCATAAAACCTTACTCTGTTTGTCTGCACTTTTTGTATCCCACTCAAGCCTGGCCGATATTACCTCGTACGGCGCGGGCAATATCAGCGACACCATTAATCCCGCCAGTTACAAATGCGCTATCGATCACGGCACCTGGATTTATAACGCGGGCGTTGTGCAGCCGGGCGTAAGCGGTTGCGACCCTATCGGTGCGCCAACACCGCTCACCCCAAAACTGGTAGCACCCGCGAGTGAAAAGCCCACCATGACCCATCGCTGGTGGGGATCTGTTTCTTTTTTCGGCGAAATGACTGTGGGCGATCCGAGTACAGCGGGTTACATCACGCCCGATCCGATCACCGCGCGCATCACCAATCGCGGCACGCGCATACTCGGCATTCCTGCCGGTTTACAGGCAAGAGATAAAGAGTACATCTACCCTATTCCCGATCCGTTTAGCGAAGTGTTCGACGGTATCGCCGTCGCCAACACCGACTATCCCAATATGAGCGCATCCCTCAAGGATTACAGCGATGGCTCGGTCACTGTTCAATGGAACAGCAGCGATACACCGGTGATGGAAGCGACCTTTGTGCATGGCTCGCCTTATATTTTCTTTACCGCGTTGGAAGGCAATCTTGTTGTGCGCACCAAAGCGCCGGACGGTGGCGAAAAAGGGATTTTTTATCAACAAGGCAACAGCCTCGGCGTGTGGACCAGTGTTGCAGGCAATCGCAATCACTTTCTAATTACCGGCCACGACACTACCGAATTCACCAATGTTAATTCTGCTGAAATCGGCGTTAACAATCCCGTAAAACGCATGACGGTCACCTGGCTGCCACAGTTGGCGAGCAACCCCAGTACGCCAATGATTGAATCATTTGAAGCACATGCCACGACACGCGTAGATGAAGTCTTTATCGATTACAGCGTTGATCGCAGCAGCAACAGCGTGACGGTTTCCCATGAATACCGCTTTCAGGATGCACCGGTCACCACCATGGCTGGCCTGTTACCCATGCACTGGAAAAATTCTGACCAGGCATTAAGCGGCTACAAGATCCGCAGCGCACGCGGCGTTACCCAATTCGCTGAAACCAGCAGCTTCAGTTACACCATTCCTTTTGTTGGTGTACTGCCCTACTTTCCCGAAGGCATTGGCGAATACGATCCTGTGCAATTGCAGGCATTGATCACGGAATTTATGAACCAGGGCGCCGCCAACTGGAATACCGCGGAAGACACCTACTGGGCCGGTAAAAACTACGGCAAGATTGCGGAGCTGGCAGCTATCGCACGCTCAAACGACATGGTTGAAGAAGCCGATACGCTAATCAATTGGTTGAAAGCTGAATTGGAAGATTGGTTCCGCGCCGACACCAACGGCAGCCTGGATACCAATAAATATTTTGTGTACGACGATCAATGGAACACGCTGCTCGGACTTGAGGAATCCTTCGGTTCTCATCAACAATTGAACGACCACCATTTCCATTACGGTTATTTTGTTCGTGCCGCCACGGAAGTGTGCCGCGTTGATCCGGACTGGTGTGGCGCTGATGCCTGGGGCCCGATGATTGAATTGTTGATCCGCGATTACGCCGGTGGCCGCGACGATACGATGTTTCCCTACCTGCGCAACTTTGATCCGGCTTATGGTTTTTCCTGGGCTTCAGGCCACGCGAATTTTGCGCTGGGCAACAACAATGAATCCACCTCGGAAGCCGCCAACTCCTACGGTGCCATCGTGCTGTACGGTTTGATTACCGGAAACGATGAACTGGTTGAACGCGGCATGTATTTACATGCATCCTCAACCTCTGCCTATTGGGAATACTGGAATAATATTGATCGCTTCCGTGGTCTGGATGGCGATTACGATAACTTCCCCGCCGGTTACACGCGCATGACCACCTCGATTATCTGGGGCAGCGGCCATGTGTTTTCCACCTGGTTCAGCGGCGCCTTCGCGCATATCCTCGGTATTCAGGGGTTACCCTTAAGCCCGTTGGTATTGCACATCGGTCAGCACGCCGATTATTTGAAAGACTATGTTGATGTCGGTATGAGCGGCGAATCCAGTAACGGCAAGCCCTCCGGTTTACCGGATGATCACTGGCGCGATGTCTGGTGGAATATCTGGTCAATGACCGATGGCACTGCGGCATTGGATGATCTGGAAACATACGGTTTTGATTACGTTCCCGAAGCTGGCGAAACCAAAGCCCACACCTATCACTGGGTGCACACCTTTGCCAAACTCGGCCACACCCTGACCGGCACCGGCGAGCTGACCGCGGATTTACCCTCGGCAGTGGCCTTTCATAACAATGGAGTCACCACCTACCTCGCCTACAACTACAGCACTACTGAAACGCCCGTAAACTTTTCAGACGGCGTAACACTCACCGCAGCACCCGGCAGCTTCAGCATGACTCAACAAGGCGAGCCTAACAGCAGCTCTTCATCAAGCGCTGCCAGCAGCGTATCGTCCAGCACAGCGTCTTCCGTTGCATCCAGCAGTTCATCGGCCAATACCAATTGCGATGAAATTTGTTTGCAGGAAATCAACACCACCACACTCCGCGCCATAGTCACCGAAGGCGATATTGTGGATATTCACTACACCCTCAACGGTGGCCCACAACAAAACCTGCGCATGCTACAGGACGGTAGTAATTGGTATTACGACATCACCGGCCTGGTGGCCGGCGACATGATCAACGTCTCCTTTACGATTATTGCCGGCACCGGCAGAACCACGCCCTGGCAACTGCATGAATTCTCCGGAAACGGCGCATCGAGCAGCTCGGTTGCCTCATCGAGTTCGGCGCCTACGGCAACAAGCTCGGCGTCTTCTGCAAACTCTGAATCCTCTGCAAGCTCGGCGCCATCAAGTGCTTCATCATCCAGCACATCGGCAGTGGTATCTTCCAGCAGCCTTGGCAGTTCATCACAAGCAAACAGCTCGTCTACAGAAAGCGCTGCCAGTTCGCAAGAGTCGTCAGCTATTTCCAGCAACAGCTCAGCAGCCAGTAGTAGAGAAAGTCATGGTGGCGGTGGTGGTAGCACCAGTCCGTTTTTGTTGTTACTGATGCTGGCAGTGCTGGGTAGTGGTGTTGTAACTAAAGCACGTTCAGTGAGGAGATAAATCGTTGGTGAGTGACGTCGATGTGATTGGGTGATGCATCGACGCCCTCATTCTCCCACCTATATTTTTAGAAGATTTTTGATCCCAATACCCCATAGGATCAAATATTTTTCTGCTCAATCTTGCTCAAAAATTTTGTAATCGCGCTTCACATTTTTTGTAACTTTTCCCCAATACGAATTTTTAACGCGATTCTGATGGCTATTAAACGCATTTTGATCCAAGAACTCTTCGTACACATTGAACCGATTCTTATCGTTCTGATCCTGTTCTACGATGAACTTTATGCAGCCAACCTCTTCTCTAGTGAGATTGATATGAGTTTTTAATTCATTTTTTATAATCTCAAGATCAGCATCCGGAACGATTATGTATCCTTCTAAAATTATCTTTCTCAACATTTGATCCTTCTTGATTAACTTCCCAAGCTGTAATGCTTCAATCAACCGACGCCTTCCGCGCCTGATAATGAGTGGTTTATTATTCATAACTTTTGGAGAAAACGATCTTTTCGAGGGATATAATAATTTTCATAATTAAATGACAGTACAACGTGCCTAGACCTCCCCACTATTTCCTGTCGTGGAACGAGACCTATGACTCGGGAGTCTGCACTATTATCTCTATTGTCGCCGAGGGCAAAATAATACCCGGAAGGAATAACATCAGACCGGAAACTCGACAGAGGAGAGCCATGTTTACTGACGCGAATAAAGTGCTCTACACCTAGCAAATCTTCCATTTTATCTATGGCTGTGTCGTTAGATGTGACGAGTTCATAGCTTAATTGCTCGCCATTTATAATCAAAACATTGTTCTTTAATTCAACAATATCTCCCGGAACACCCACAATTCGCTTTACAAGTTTTTTCCCTGAAGCTTTAGAATCAAAAACTACTATATCGCCCCTAATCGGATTGGAACGTTGGAATAAGGAAATATGAGTGAAAGGTACACGGATATCATAAGCCATCTTGTTCACAAGAATTCGATCGCCTTCCAGAATCGTAGGCTTCATCGACCCCGTTGGAACTTCGTTCCAGTCTGCTACAGCACTTCGAAAAATGAGCATTAAGGCAATAAATATAAGAAATGACTTATTCTCTTTCCAGGCTTTACAAATCCAATGTTTCATCATATTTCTCCAATAGTTTTTTGGCACCAGCAACAAAACTCTAGCTCACCCGTTGTATTAACCACTCCCGAAGCAAGTCGAAAACGCCTGGGGCCATACGGTTCGACTGAGATCTATCTTCAATCGCATGCCTTTCCATGAGAGAGTGGCTTGCATTCGGGATTACCTTCACAGTCACGTCTCTTCTACTATTGGCTGCCAGAATGGCATCCCGCATTGCAACTGAGGCAGTCGATGCATCGGTCGAGAGGTCGAACTCACCGAACACGCCGAGCGTTGGACAACTGACTTGGCTAAGAGTAAGAAGCGGATTAAACGATAATATATGGTCCCAGGACCACCTCATTTGAGAGAGAGAAGAATATTCGCCGATATACCAACCGATCCACGCCGCGTTGCCACTCTGAACAATTTTTTCACGTCGTTCCAAAAAGGTGTCGAACCCATTACCAGTTCGGGCCACCTCTAAAGCAAATCTATTAAACTCAAGCGCTTGTTCAATATCGGTTCGAGAATGACCCCGGGCCTTCATGTTGATTTCAACCTGATACAGTAATGTTTGCCATAGCGGCCCCATGAAGCCCGAGGAATTAATTGCAAAAGCAACCTCTTGCGATCTCGCAGCCATCTGTGTAGAAAGCATGCCTCCCTCACTTGAACCCCAAAACCCTATCCGATCAGGATCGATTCCCGGATAAGTATGCAAAAGGTTTAACGCAGCGGTGGCGTCTGCCAGCAGATCGTCCGGGTAGTAGGATGGCGATAGTTTTTCTGGTGCGCCAGTCGACGCATCTATGCGCCATCCGGTTGAGTCCCCCGTTCCCCGTTTGTCGAACACAAGAACCGCAAAGCCGAGCGAGTTGAAAAAACGGGGATAAGGGCCAAAAGAATAACGGGTAAGAGGCCCTGAACCGTGCAAGAGTATGATCGCGGGATGCGGACCGGAGCCTTCCGGATGAATGAGAGTCCCCCTGAGCGTAGCGTCTCCCTGAGAAAAAACGACTTCCTCCTCCCGCGTGGACGCTTTCCTTGCAGAAAAATTTTCACCTTCCAGAGAGCTGGCAGTCAGACCAACAACGCGCATGTCCTTATCCCACATGAAGCGGATAGTCTGCTGAACAGGATCGCGAGTATTGAAACCCGGACCGATGGAAAACTCATCTGTCGATTCGTTGAATATTCGCCGTACTGCTCCGGTGCGATGATCCGTCCAGAGCAACACACCTTCTCCACTGTCGTTGATGAAGCGGTCAATACCCAAGGTGTGTCCTGCATTGAAGCGATAGACACCGCAATAAGCTTGCAAGGCTTCGAACCCATTAGATATGGCAGCGTTATCTTGCCGTCCAGGTATGCGAATAGCCGAGGAACATCCAGGGAGCGTCGTGATCAGAGCAGCGGGGATGGTCGACAGTATCAATCGTCGGTTGGCAGAAAAGCTCTTGTCGGAAATGCCTTTCACTGGTTTTCTCCTATGTGATGAGCATCCGACACCGTCTGCATTGAGTTATCAGCGCGGCTCAATCATAGACGCAGTTTATTAACGGTATTCCAATTCCTGGCTGTTAGGGAAACCCCTAGTGCTTTCCCGGTCGCTGCCGCCAGCTTTGATCGACCGACCCCTTCCGGTGCGTATAAATAGAATGTCATTTTATGCAGTTTGAATTTTTCTGACTCGATTTTTAACGATTCAAGATAATCAATATTAGGCTTGCTACAGGGCTGCTCCAGAAAGAAAAAATGCAACGCTTTTCCATCGTTCGTGGGAAATGAATTATTTTTTATAGCCTCCTGAAGTTGTTTATGACTAAGCAACAGAACTTTAGGTTCAAAACCCATTTTCTTAAATATTTCTCTGCTAATGTCAGCGGCGCCCTTAGCGTCGATAGTTTCTCGACTTTTAAATACCGCATTCCCGCTCTGAATATATGTCTGGACACCTTCGTAGCCTAAGGCTTGAAGGATTGCGACAAGGTCTTTCATTGGCAATATGTTATTACCACCAACGTTAATGCCTCGAAAAAGAGCGATGTAAGTGTTCATTCAGTCTCTCTCGCCTGCAAGATACGCATATTCATATTGAAGAGCCCTCCCAAAATAGTGCGCTCGCGTTCAATCATATTCTCAATAGTCGTAACGAGTCACCGTGTGCAGGCGGGCCTTCGAGGGCCGGGATTTTCGTACGCAGCAATACGTTCCTTCCTATCATCAGGGTTTAAGATCGACGGCAGCAAGGCCACTGCCATCCATCTTCATCGGCACCGAGTTGTGCTCGTGGACGATCATCCAGCCTTCTTCGGAGCGCTTGAATACGAGGGTGGTACGGAACCACAGCTCAACCGCCCCTTCCCCAATCTTTTCCCCTCGCATGCGGCTGAGACCATAAGCGATGCCTAGGTCGCCATTGATCAGAATCCGCGACTCGCGGAACTCGACCCGAGGCCCCGGTTCCCTCCAGGTTTTCAGCCAGGCACGCAGCTCCTCAGCATCGCGCGCATCGGCTCCAGCGAAAGCAAGCGGCGGCTGCAGATCGTAGACCACAACGTCATGCGCAAGCGGTTCGATGGCAGCTTCAGCGTCTGCGTTGGCGATGGCTGTCTCGCGCGCTGCGATCAGACTTTTGATAGCTTCTATATCGGCATTAGTGTTCATGTCCAGTTCTCCAGATTCAATTACCAGGATAGGCAATGATTAGTCGAATTGAGGAGGTCAGAATCGACAGGAGAATCTGATTTGTCGCATAACACCGCACGCGCCAGCGGGGCCACCGCAACAAATTAACATTATTTTAGTTCGACCCCGTATGAATTAAGCGCACCGTACTGAATGGTCTTTCTGGCGGACTCAATGTCTTGTAATTTTTCATCAAAAATAAGTTCTTCATCTTCGCTCGAAGAACTTAAAGACATTTGCTCTAAATACTTTTCATAATGTGCCAATGCCTCCCAAATTATATTGTATTCCTTTATTAAAATTGTTGGATTAGCCATTTTTAACCTCCACAGCAGATAGCTTCACAACACGAACCCTATCCATGCCAAGCTCCTCAAGAAGCCCGAGATATTTTTTCAAAGGCATCTGCCTCTCTGGCGCAATCATAAAGTGACCTTCATGACCAGGACGCATATCCTTAACGAGCTTTAAGCCTTGAGGAATCTGAGCATGTTTCTTTATTCGCCATATCGTTTTTCCAGGTCTCTTCATAATGGGTGTCAAATAATTAAAAGCAGAGAACCCATTTCCATTAGCCATGACAACATCGACACCATTAATCTTTGTAATAAGAACATCGGACTTTGCTCGCTCTTCAGTGAAAGCAGGCCATGTCGCGTTGCCCATTCTGTATAGATTTTCAGTAAACATCGTCACGTCATAAATGTATAAATCTTCATTGTTAATCACGTTTTTCTCCTTGACTTATGATTCAGGTAATGATTAGTAAAATAAAAATAGTTTCAGTACCAATATCGATAGTGAGGTGTCTACTTTTCTTGGGGAACTCGGTGACCTAACGCCCCAGCACACGCGAAACTGGGCTGGTTCGGTTTTGTGTTGATGTTTGAGCGCAGCGAGTAACACAAAACCGCGCCGGCCCATTTTTCGCCGTGGTGCTGATTATTAGGCGTTATACTAGATTCCATTTCTTCTACGCGCTTCGTTTATCAGAACATTTTTTATGTGCTCAAGATCATCGTTTGCCTCAATGAGATCAATCGCCCAGCTACAGCCAGACAGTTCGAAATGCTTTTTCCAGTCTTGCCAAGCGAGCAGCTCGCTTAATGAAAAAGACCGAGAACCACCTCTATCACCATGACCTCCGCCTATCGATTCCCCAACAACAAAAAGTTTTTCCGTGAACGGGTATAGGTATACGCCGAATACATGATGATTCTGATCTTCGGCGGTCGGCGCTTGGTTCTTATAGCAAATTCTAATTGAGTGCCGCTCAAGATCAGGGCCACTCATTGAGGCGGAATTTTCATATAGATACCGAGAATCAAGCGTCCCACCGAACTCCCAGGCTATATCGGTTTCACTGAATGTATAGCTCTTCGCATGCTGAGGGTAGGCCAGCTCTTTCCATCCGTACTTCTCCCTCAAAGCTGAAAGGTTCAACAGGCGATACTCGCCATTGCTAAACTTGATGGCTAACTGCCAACTTTCATTCGGTACTACATGAACAATAGTAATCATACTGCTGCCAAGTTTTTCTGATCTTCCCCACCAAAAGTAGACACTGTTTCAGGCGGACATTTTTTCATAAGCCGATTCAAAATGATTCGGACTTTTGTAGCCCAATGTGCTGTGTCTTCGGTGACTGTTATAAAATAGTTCGATGTAATCAAACACGCAAGAATACGCTTCTTTCTTCGTGGTGACATCCTCGGCATAGAGCGCTTCAACTTTAAAGCGGGCGAAGAACGATTCCATCGCGGCATTATCCCAACAATTGCCTTTACGACTCATGCTAGGCCGAATCTTCTCGTCGAGCAATAGCTGCTGATATTCCCACGAACGATATTGCACTCCGCGATCCGAGTGCAAGATCAAACCGGGCTCTACGTCGCGCGAAGCAACCGCCATCTTAAAGGCATCTATGATCAGTTGGTTAGTCATCGTAGTGTCGAGTGACCAGCCAATGATTTTGCGTGAAAACAGATCCATGATAACCGCGAGGTAAACAAACCCTTTTTCTACTTTTATGTAGGTGATATCCGACACCCACTTTTCATTCGGTTTGCTTGCCTGGAAGTTACGCCGCAGCAGGTTGTCGCTGACATGGTTCCGGGCTAATACATCAGGGAAGTACTTGTAACCTTTTCCATTTCTCGCCATAAGTCCTTGTTTGGCCATCAGTTTTGCCACGGTGTTTTCACTGATGGGCAATCCGCACTCGTTCAACTCGACGGTCATGCGTGGCGACCCGTAGCGAGATTTAAAACGCGTAAACAGGTTAATCAGGAGGCGCTCTGCCTCAAACCTTCGCAACTCAGTATCACTGGGCCTACGGCAGCGCCATTTGTAATAACCTGATCGGCTGACGTGTGCCCAGCGGCACATTTTCATCACGGCATGCTCACCACGCAATGACTCAATGAGGGCGTACTTCACCATTTGTCTTTGCTGAAGTACGCGGTCGCCTTTTTTAGAAATTCGTTCTCTTCTTTTAGATCCGAGATCTGCCGCTTCAGTTTGCGGATTTCTTCGCTCTCGTTCATAGAATAATCCACCCCCTGGATGCTATTAAACTGCTTGTCGGACAATCGCTTGTATTGTCGACGCCAGTTATAGATTTGGCCGGGGTGAATTCCGAGTTCTTTCGCTACCTCGGCAGCACTGGTATTGGGGTCGTCCGCACGGCGTACCGCTTCGCGCCGAAAATCTTCCGTATAGTGGTTGTACTTGTTTCTGGTTTTCTTTGTCATTTTCTAGACCCTCGTTAGGTGGTAGTGAGGTGTCTACTTTTCTTGGGGAACTCGGATGCCTAACGCCGCGTTCACCGGCTTGTCCGGTGCAACGCATTGTTATGCATTTTTCTTCAAAAATTCAGCCACTTCTAGCTCTTTAGACTTTGGGAAAATCCATCCCCGGAGACTTTTATTCCATCGACCTCCTAGTCCCTTCAACTGCTCTTTAACCTCTTTTGTATCGCCTTTTACCAAGAACGACTTGACTTGACCGTCTTTCTCGTAGTCCTCCATGTAGACCCGTCCTTCTTTCATGATCTTTTTGATGCTTGCAGCCTTATCTTTAGCCAACTGTTCTGATGGCTGGGGGATTGGCTGGTTATTCAACAGGCGATTCACGTTGATTGAAATTTGACTCGAAAGCTGCTCTTTAAAATCATTGATATCTCTGTAGCTACCCGTCAGGCCTATTTTCTGCATCTTCTTTTGAAAGGCTCTCAGGGATGACAGCTGATCAACATCTAGGCTGCTAATGTCCACCTGTTGTGACGAGAAATAGAGCATTACCGGCCTTTGATTCTGAATAAACCACTCAATCTCTTCCACAGTTCCACTTTCACTTACCCCCGTAGGAGATCCAAGTCTTGTCCAAAAAACTCCCACCAACATGTCGCAGCCATGAACTACCTGCTCATTGATGACGCCTTGCGCACGACCTCCAAGCAGTGGTGCAGAGTGTGTCTCCCAGCCACACGGCATAAGAACTACCTTCTGATTTTCGGCGTTTACCGCATTCCACCTCGCAATCACTTCAGCAATTGCTTCGCGCTCTTTGCCGACGTCACCAGGGCTTGCAATCAAAACCTTGTAAACTTTTGCATCGAATGACAATCGTGTTCTCCTTAATTTTCACTTGTGTTCGAGAATTAACTTACCCTTCAATAGCGGTCTTTTCTGCTCGTTATAAGTTAGGTGGTCAAACCCTTTCCAACGTTATTCATCACCAAAATTTAACGGGATAGTTTCCGTTACATATTTTCTTTTGCTCGCAGAATCTTTTGGAGTTGCATCGATCACTAGGATATCTGATGCAGGCTCACCGGCAGAGATCAATTCTGCTCTTGCGTCTCTTATGATTTTAAAGCTTGATTTATTGTCTCCGTAATCTATTACGACATATATACCAAACTCCGTCTTCGAGGCATTCTTATAAATCTCGAGCTGTTTTTTATATCCACTTACAACCTTGCCAGAGGACCGCTTCATTTCTACTAGAACCCGAGCGCAGTATCCTTTCGAGAACTTGAAGTCAATCGGGCCTCCACCCATGTTTGCTTCAGGAGAGATGTCTATATCATTAGCCTTACAGAAACAATCGGCCATTGCATAGTATATTAATTGAGCAGCTCTCTCTTTTTTAGGCTTGCCATCAACCCACAGTTCTTCCCATAAATTTCCGTTTTCAACATGGTGTTTAAACTGCTCAAGAGTTTCTAATACGAATTGTTTTAGATTTACTGGATTGGCTTCAACTTCGTATTTTTGTTTAAGCCTAAAGTTATCCAATTCTTCTGAGAAAATTCGTTTTAATGCATAGTATCCCAGTGCATCCAAGTTTGGGTCATAGCCAGTGGCACTGCTTTTTATTGCCTCAAGGAACTCTGCAAAACTATTTGCTGATTCTAAAGCGGCTGATCTAAGGGCTTCCTTTTTTTCCTTGACTGTGGGCTCAGTAATCCCTCCTAAGAAGACACTCACTCTTTCCCTAAGAGATTTATTCTCCATAACAGCACGGCTTATATCTGACCAGTCATTAGCTATCGGGAGATCTCGGACAATATCCTTAGGGATAAGAACGATAAAAGAGCTTTTTGTATCGATCTCATACTTTGGTAGCTTATGTTCATAATCAAAGTCGAACATTGGTATGTTCGCAGTTTCACAGAAGCGCTGGGTGATCTCAATCAGTTGCTCCATAATCACCCTTGTCGTGAAATCGCTTATAGTATCGGGTCCAACTCCTTCTTCAAAGAAACCCATAAGGGATATCATCTCAGGGTCTTTCGAACCTAACTCAATTATTTCTTTTACTGTCCTAATGATCTGATCTCGTATCTCCTCAGGCCTCGAACTTCCTGACCGGTCGCTGCCACCAAATCCAAGCCCATTTTCAGGGGGCTCCCTGAGATCTAATAGTTTCTGAGCTCCTTTCCATGCAGGATCGCCCTCTTTTTTAGAAATAATTAACAGCCGGATAAATTTTGAGAAGTGATCTTTGAATGTTTCTAGGGCGTCATTAGATATGATTTCATTTGATGATTTCTCGAGAAGAACCGGGTCAATGAATAGTTGTGTGTCGACGTTTAAGAAGGGATCTATCAAACCATGCTCATCTAGTACTTGAGGGTCAACACCAAAATAGCTTGAAAAAAGTATTGGCTCTTGTATTTTTGCCATCTAGATATCCCTTTCCCGTTTATTGTTGACTATCTGAAAACCTATAACGCCGCCAACACGCGCAGCTTTGTAGTGGAGGCGGAGCCGCAACGGAAAAGCTGTCGCAGTGCTTGGCATTGTTATGCTTTTCCAGTGACAAACTTCTGAAGAACACGATAGGCCTCCCTCATTGCTTGCTTTTCGTTCAGCCCCGATTTGCACATTGATGTGTCTCTCCGAAGAGCTTTACCTGTTCCCGCCTTCCTGACTTCTAGCTCCCATTCGCCGTTAGCTGCTTGTTTACGAGAAACCTCAAGATCTCGTTTACCGTCGCTTCCCGTCCATCGCTTTCCTTGTGCGAAATTCCGCTCCTTCCAATCCATCGCTATGGGAACAGCCTCAAGAGCGCGTCGAAATTCTTCGGCGGATTGGTACCGTTTGTCAGGATCTACTTCCATCGCCTTGTTTATAACTTTCTTTACGGATGCCGGAACGAACCCCCGGTAGAGTTTCCGGTCAGGATACTCGCCCGCTCGGGCACGACGAACAGCTTCCATTGGCTTCAGCACGGGCAGGTAGCTGTCGCCGTTAACCAAACGGTACATAGTTACTCCAGACGCATAAACATCTGCCAGTTGGTCATGCTCGGAAAATGTTGATACTTCTGGTGCTAGGTGAAGAAGGTATTGATACCCCTTCACTGCTGAAAGGTCCAGCCCCTTTAGGTTGGGCAACGCTAGCCCGAAATCAGATAATTTCCCTTCGCCATTGTTGCCAACCAGGATGTTTGCCGGTTTAATGTCACGGTGAACTATCCCATTTTCATGCGCGTACTCGAGCCCACGTAGTACATCACACATAACTCTTTTGGCGCGCCGCAATGGAACATAAGCGCCTTTTGCCTCGTCCTCCAAACTTCCGTTAACGAGATACTCCATCGATACGTATATGCGTCCGTCATCAAGCTTTCCGGTTGCATTCACTTTCACGATGTTAGGGTGTTCCGCAGCCTTGAGAGTTTGCGCCTCTTGGTAGAAATTATTTTTGTTTATTACTTTGTCAGGTGGGATGCACTTTAGAGCGCATTCGGCGTTTAGGCCTAAATCGATAGCATGCCAGACTTCACCAAAATGCCCCGCCCCCAATCGTGTTTGAAAGTCAAATCCGGCAGACATGTCTACAAGCAACTCCAGGCAACCACTATTGCCTCAAATTCTTTATCTGATTTCTTATCCAAACCGTCGATTTTTGAATAATCTAAGTCTTCGACAAGAGCTTTAGCTTTACCCCTTAATCCTAAATCTTTCGCAATTGTCGGTTTTACCTTCCGTACCACATTGTCGTGGCCTAATATTGCCGCTGATAGGGAAACCATTGCTTCTAGCTCAACCCTGTCGGCGTAGGACTTTCCCTTCGTTGCCATGGGCTCTGCTCCCTTTATTGCCCATCCACTTATTTCGTGCTTGCGATTTAACGTCTGCAGCTCGTCAAACTGCCACTTCAGCTTTTCCGGCTGAGAGTAATTTGCAGGCATGGAAACCGTATTCACTTCCAGTACATCGGGATTCTCACCACTTCCGGATAACACCGCGTAGCTAAAATCTGCAGTACTACAGCGAACTCCTAAAATTTTCATTTTCTCTCCTTTCTTGCATAACGCACTTGTTCAGCGGCAGCCTGCGGCGAAGCCGCGTCTAGGCTGTCCGATGGAGGCACCGAAGGTGCCGGAATGTACTGCAACAGATTGTTAGGAATTGATGTTACTCCGTTTTCACTTTCAATTTTATCACGCCAACGGTTTCTCTATACTCGGGGTGGCTGCCTTCTATGTTAAAGGCTGAAAGCCCCCCGAGTTCTGACTCTGAAAGTGGCAGTTCCTTGCCCGAGTAGTTGTATATCTTGAATCGACCATCGTGCGTTTGAACTGCATAATATTCTGTATCGTTTTCCGAAAAGCGGACAAACAAGAACGGCGCCGGTGGTCTTTTAGGGAAGCCGCCTAGCGGAGGCAATAACCAAAACGTCATGTGGTACACACGCTCTCCAAGGTCTGCTTCGAAATTTCCGTCTTGGTCGGTTGTAACTTTGAACCGGTGGTCCGTATGGCCAAAATCCTCCGGGCTATTCATTACTAAGTCCAAACCACCTAGGCCGTAGGCGGCGGGGAGCATAAATTCGATCTCCTCGTTTGGAATGGGATTGTCCGAGTCCGATACCAAAGAACCTTGAATTTTGAGGCTTCCTATTGCGCTGCCTGGTGCAGCGCATCCATTCAGAACAAGAAGCGCTAGCAGCAAACCTATGCATATAGACCTTCGGTTCATAGTAGTCCTAACATTTAAATCGTAGCCTCGAAGGCCGTTTCCCAGAGCCTCATATCCCGACTCCACTTTTCCCCAAAATTAAGCCGAAACCCTTGAAGCGTCAAGGCTGGAGAGAAGTTATGCCAGAATCTGACTACCCACAAAACAATCACCGAGGCTCATATTAACTTTCCCACGGTCAGCTCTAAAACATTGATATCAAACAATTTACGGAGGTTTCTTACCGCCAACTCCAGATATAAGCCCCGGAGGCCATTTGCTCCGCGCCTCATATTCCCGAAGCCATAATTGAACAAACCTAGGTTGAAAGCCCCTATTCGTCAAGGTTTCGGGGGCGGTCCCCATTAAAAAAGCCACCGGCTAAGGTGGCTTTTTTATGACGATTACGGCAGTTCGTCTACCATTGCGCGCCGTTGCTCGGCGTCGGGTCTTAGTTGGCTGAGGCCTTTGCGCAGGCGGCGTTGGCCCATCCAGTAGACGATGGGCGCGGCAATGAAGACGGAGGAGCTGGTGCCGATGACGATGCCGAATAGCATGGGCAGTGCGAAGCTTGCTACGGCGCTGCCGCCGGCGATGGCCATGGGGAGGAGTGCAAGGAAAGTGGTGACCGAGGTGAACACGGTGCGTGTTAGTGTGGAGGTGATGCTTTCATTTAACAATTGCGCGAGGGGTTTGTCGGGTGTGATGCGCAGGTTTTCGCGGATGCGGTCAAACACCACGACTTTGTCGTTAACCGAGTAACCGATCAATGCCAATAAGGCGGCGACGGCGGTTAAATTAAATTCAACGCCGGCGAGCACAAAAAAGCCGATGGTTTTGGTTAAATCCAATGCGAGTGTGAGTGTTGCGCCGATGGCGAAGTGTGATTCAAACCGGAACCATAAATAGGCGAGCATGCCGCCGCCGGCTAATAAAATGGCCAGGATGGTGGCATCGGTAAAGTCACCGCTAACACGCGGCCCAACAATTTCAGTGCGCGGAAATTTTGCGTCAGGCGAAACTTCCAGTACAGCAGCTTTTACGCCTTCTACCATTGCGCCGCTGGCGACGGCGGCGGCATCTTGCATGGGCAGGCGCATCAGGTAAGTATCTTTTGCACCAAATTCCTGGATGGCAACTTGCGGGAAGCTGTGTTGCAGTAAGCCGTCGCGCAGGGTTTCCACCGATGTATCGGGTGCTTGTACTTCGATAACGCTGCCGCCGCTAAAATCAATGCCATATTCCAAACCGGGTTTAACAAAGAGCGCGATAGCTGCCAGGGATAAAATCGCCGATGCGGTGATGCCAATAAAACGACCGCGCATAAAATTAATGGTGGTGTTACTGATGCGGTCCAGCGCTTTGATGCCGGAAATGTGCAGTTGCTCGCGGCCCAACCGGTTCACGCGCCATTCCATAATCAACCGCGTTACCGAAATCGCGGTAAACATGGACACAATCAAACCCACGGCCATAGCCACCGCAAAGCCGCGCACGGGCCCGCTGCCGAATAAGAATAATAAACTGATGGCAATGAGCGAGGTAATGTTGGAATCCAGGATGGTGCCGTAAGCTCGCCGGAAACCGGCATCCAGTGCGCCGCGTGCGTTTTGTCCGCGTTGGGTTTCTTCGCGGATGCGTTCATTTATCAGGATATTGGCGTCGACGGCCATACCGATACTTAAAATAAATCCGGCGATACCCGGTAGCGTTAAGGTTGCGCCGAGCAAACTCAACACACCAAAGGCTAAACCAATATTGATGGCCAAACCGAAACAGGCGATCAAACCCCAACGCCCGTAGATGCCAACCATAAAGGCCAGCACCAATAGCGCACCGATCACACCGGTGGTGAGCCCCATCGAGATAGCATCGCTGCCGAGGTCGGGGCCGACGGTGCGTTCTTCAATCACATGCAAGGGCGCGGGTAATGCACCGGCGCGCAAGAGTAAGGCAAGGTCGTGGGCTTCGGCACTGGTGAAGGCGCCGCTGATTTCACCGCTGCCGCCGGTAATGGCACTGCGAATAACGGGAGCAGTAATCACACGGTCATCCAACACAATGGCCAGCGCACGCCCGATATTATTTTCGGTCATGTCGCCAAAGCGACGCGCGCCTTCTTTGTCCAAACGAAAATTGACGACCGGTTCACCGGTGTCCAGGTGAAACCCCAAACTCGCATCGCTGACGTGTTTGCCTTCTAGCGCAATACGTTCTTCCAGTTGATAGCGCTCACTGGGTAACTGGCCCGGCAGGGTAATCACTTTAGTGTGCAAGCGGGATTTTTCATTGGCGGCCCAATGAAAGGTCATGCGCGCGGTGGTGCCCAATAAATCGCGGATGTGTTGCGGATCATCCACACCGGGCAATTGCACCAGGATGCTGTCTGCCCCCTGGCGAGTAATGATGGGATCAACCAGACCCGTTTCATTCAGGCGACGACGCACGACTTCCAGGCTGCGATCGACCGCATCTTTGGTGAGGTTGCGCTGATGCAATTCAGTAGTTTGAATCGTCAATATGCCCTGCTCTTCCGTGATTTCATACACCGGTGCCGTACCGCCATCCTGTTTAATCAGCACGCGCGCCATGCGCGCTACATCGGGCATTTGCTTCGTATCAAGAATATTGATCTTGATACTGTCGGCGGTGACTATCGGCGTGTTGTAAAGAATGCGCGCGGTGCGCAGTTCGCCGGTGAGGCGATCAGCTAATTGTTGGTTGTCGGTCTTTAATAAATCGCTGGTGTCCACTTCCATCAACAGGTGTGAACCACCGCGTAAATCCAGGCCGAGCGTGATTTGATTTTGCGCGTACCAGTCGGGCAATTTCTGGAGAATATTGTCCGGTAGCGTGTTGGGTAATGCACTTAATAAGCCAAACAAAATAATCAGGCTGTAAACAACAGCCCGGGAAGCCAGGGTTTTCATGGGTAATCCTCAACGAAGCCTTCGCCGTGCGAAAGCAAACAAGTGTTATGTTTTTTTCAGAAGGGATTACACCAGCGGTGGTGCGCGCGGGATGCGCGGTTGCTGGACAACCGAACTCAGTGAGGGATGGAATTCCGGTAAAGCAGGAAGGCGATAAACCAGATTGGCTACTGCGTGATGTGGCAGTTCAACCAGCAACAAGCCCCAGGGTTGTGGCCTGTCTTCATCTTTTTGTGTGGAATTGGGACGCTTGGCCAGCGCAAGGTGTTGGCTGTATGCCAGCGGGACATCGAGGGTTGCCACAAGGTTGGCATGCCCGTGCTGCTCATCGACAGCAACCGGATATTGGCTGTTGGCCGTTAAACCAAAACCACACACCAACAACAATGCCAGCGACCACCGCCACAGGGGGATGGAAAATCTGGAATGAAGTGATGAGTTTTGCATTTACGGAGAACCGACGAAAGCGATGCCCAATAGAGTGGGGTCGAACAGCGGAATAGTCAATGGTGAGGCAGAAATAAAGCGATAGAACATGAGCCCTTCATGCTCTATCGCCTGACCGGAAAAGCCGCGCTATCAATATTTGATCGTGCAACCGTAGGGACGAGTCGCCGCTGTACTGACCTCTTTACCCGCCAAAACTTCATCCAACGCAGCGGCTACATAGTTTTTGGAATCCGGAATCACCGCCGGATTAGCCGAATCGTTATCGTCTATCGCACCGGCATAAACCAAAACACCCTCCGGGTTAATGATGTACATGTGCGGCGTGGTTTTCGCATCGTACGCCTTACCCATAGTACCGCTCGGGTCCAACAGGAACGGCGCACTCGCCGCCAGGTTATGCGCCTTACCCACCTCCAGCGCCTCCGCCGGCTCATGATAACCCTGCTTACCCTTGGCAGACGAAATGATGGTCAACCACTTCACATCCTGCGCCGTATATTTCTCTTGCAACGACTGCATATTATTGCTGCCGTAATGCTTCCTTACATAAGGACAATCTTTGTTAAACCACTCCAACACCAACCACTCGCCTTTGTAATCCGCAAGCGTATGCGTCTTACCCGCCGCATCCTTCACACTGAAATCCGGCGCCGGCTTACCTGGCACCGCACTCGCACTGACAAGCGCCGACAACAACACTAACGACGCAGTAAAACTACCCAACAATACCTTTAGCGTTTTCATACCAAGCCTCCGTTTCATTAACAAAAAAATATTCTTTGCACCCTCTCGCAGAATCGCACAGAGGCTGATCTCCCCCGGTACTTCTGAAACCCTCACGTCAGGGACGACGTGAGGGAGCTACAGGGACGTATTCACCGCGTTTTCAGAAGTACCGGGGGAGATCAGCCGGTCTAGCTTTTGGAAAACAACTCCCGAATCAAATCCAACGTCAAAATCTGCGGCAACACCTCCTGCCCACCACCCGCCGGATAAAACACATACACCGGAACCGAATTTCGATTTAATGCCGCCAACGCCTCCGTAATACTCTCATCGTACCGCGTCCAATCTGCACGAATGCGCAACACATCATGCTGCTCAAACAACGTACTTGCCTCATCCGTATCCAACACCAACTTTTTATTCACCTGACACGTAATACACCAGGCCGCCGTGTAATCAATAAATACCGCCTGCCCGCTCTGCCTGGCCGCTGCAATTTTTTGTGCATCAAAGGCTTGCCACGCACTGTTGGACGCAACAGGCACCGCCGAGGTTTCAGCCTCTTGCAACTGTTGCAATGACACAACGACTGCCAAGAACACCAACACGCCGGCACTCGCTTTAATGGTTATTCGGTTAGACCGCAATAACCAGATCACCAACGACACCACCAGCAACAAACTCGCGCCGATCAACCAGCCATCATCGCCGACCAATTTACCTAGCACCCATAACAACCAGATGACGGTGGCAAATAATGGAAAGGCTAAAAACTGACGCAAGGTTTCCATCCAGGCGCCGGGCTTTGGCAAGAATGAAGACAGTCTCGGACTTATGGCTAACAGCAAAAAGGGTGCGGCCAAACCGGCGCCCAACCCCAGAAAAATTGCCATGGCCTGTGGCGCCGGCAAGGTGGCGGAAGCGCCTAACGCGGCGCCCATAAACGGACCGGTACAAGGTGCCGCGACAAATACCGCCAACACACCCGTAGCAAATGACGAGCGACTGTTCGCTTTACCCGCCAGGTTCATCAAGGAATGGCCAAATTCAAACGCACCGATAAAACTTAATGCCATCAACCAGAACAATAATGCCAACGCCATAACGACGACGGGCGATTGCAATTGAAAGCCCCAGCCGATCGCCGAACCGCCCGCGCGCAACGCCAGAAAAATTCCACCCAAAGCAGCGAAGGTTGCCAGTACTCCAGCGGTGTACATCATGCCTTCGCGCACGCGATGTGCCGCAGCGCCCTGCCCTGATGTTTGAATCAGGCTGAACAATTTAATTGATAGTACCGGGAATACACAGGGCATTAAATTTAAAATGATGCCCCCGATAAACGCGAAAAATATCAAAACAATTAACGATTGATTGGCGGGTGCTACCGACGGTGTTGAGGTAACCCCTGATGCAATCCCTGAGAGAACCAGAGGCGTGTCCGAAAATGCCCAGGCATTATCATCGGCTACGATAATAAAATCCGTTTGTTCCGGCGTGGCAACACCACTCGCGGTATTAAATCGCAGTTGATAGCCGTCAGCCATTTCTGTTACGCCCGGCTCGGCAGCGGACACAAAATTACCATCGAGCGGATACGCGGTTGGCGCCCCGTGTTCTTTCGAACCACGCAGCGTCATTAATAATTCAGCACTGGCTGCATTAAATGTTAAGGAATCGATTTGCCAGGGAGCGCTTTCTTTTGGCTGCGGTAAACGTGCCTGAAAATGCGCAATAATTTCCGCATCCGCCGCTGCCCATTGATCTTCATCACCGGCGATGGGCCGCTCTAAAGTAAGCGTGGCAAAACCGGGAATGCAGTCTTCTTTACATACCAGCCATTCGAGGTCTGCTGTCAGGGTTACGCGATCAGCCCCATTAGTCGTCAGTTGCGCGGGAAATAAATAGGCAACATTGCCTTCGTAACCGATGTTGGTGAGATGGGCGATAGGCAGGCGCTTGGGACGCGGCCATTGTGGATCGCCAACCGCGAGTTGTTCACTGTTGAATGCAAAGCGCGGTGCAGCGCCGGAGTCGCCGGCATTTTGCCAATACACGTGCCATTCGGGATCGACTTCAAAATAGAGTCCGATGGTTTTTCCGGTAGGATTTTCCGCAAACTGTTCCGGCACCAACCAGCGAATGCGTACGTGATCGGCTTCGATAACTTCCGCAGATTGCGATTCAGAAAAGTCTGTCTTGGCTTCAGCAAAAATAGTTGTGCAAGCGATCACAAAAGTGATTGCCAATCCGACAACGCGTGTAGTGAGGTGAACCAGACTGCCCTGTTGCATTAAACCGATTCTCATTATGCACTTGGAATGTAAAGCAGGGATAAGCAAAACCGCGAATGCGCCACTCGATCTTAAGCGTTAGAGAGACAAACACAAGTTATGTAACACGCGTTTATGCAAAGAAGTGTTAATAGCGCGCGTTTAGTGTCGTGAAGTCAAAGAATTGAGCAATTTCATCCTGACTTTGCGCCGCATATTCCGTTGCAGGTTATGCAGCAATGACATATACACATTTTTATGGCGATTCAATGACAGAAAAAATTCGGTTGCTCCCTGGCGCAACGGGCGAATGTTACCCTGACTTTCCTGCAACACCTTAGGCAAATGGCGATGCGCAGGATCGACAATCATCAGGCGGTGGCTGTCGTCAGTTAACCAATCAGCCAACATCTCATTGATAGCCGGATTTTCCATACGGCTGCCAATCACAATCAGCTCTTCCACATCGGCCAACACCTGGTGCATAACCTTTAGTTGTGTAGGGATATAAGACGGGATGCTGTCAGAAAAATGCTGATAGCCTGCTAGCAAACTGCGCTCAAAAGCTTGCAGTTTTCCATGTGGGTCCTGATACAGACTGCGGTTCGTTACTATGCCATTGTTTTTGACCGTTAACGCCTGATTCATCTGATTGATAAAGACTAAATCAGCGAGATAATCATCCAGATGTTGCGGGTCTGGTTTCAGCTTTAATAGCCTGCGCCCTTCTTCAGTAAAAAATATATCCAACCCACCCTGGAGTTTCACCAGGTTGATGCCGTATTCGCCTTCTGAAAAATAATCCGGCTGTTCCTCATCAATGTGGCTTTCAAAAGTGATAGCGCGGGTGGACATGCCATCACTGACGGGAATGGTTTGCGTATCCGATAAACCACTTTTAATCGGAACGCCCAAACGGGCGGCCAATAACTCGACCACCACATCCTGGTTGGTAGAAAAAATCCACAGCGGCCGATTAAGCTCCAGCAAACTTTTCAGCCCTTCGTAATCTTTCAGCACCACGGATGCAAAACCGAAGTTTTTTGCCTGACGTTCAAGCAGAAATGCATAAACCGTTTGCGCGAAGAAAATATAGGCGTTGCGAAAATCCCGCTGCAAAAAATCATAATCTGCCGACTGACTGTCGCGCGCCAGACAGTCGAGAATATGTTCGTAATGTCGATCCTCATCAGCCATCAACTCATTCACGCGCGCAATCACGGCTTCGTTCCAGTGTGCTCCGCGCGCTTCCCAACCGGCGTTATAGGCTGCTAATCGATCTGGCGTAAGCCAACGCCGAATCTCGGCGGTCAGTTCCCAGGTCAGTGGTAAACCACAATCAAATGACGCACCTGCGCCGAGAAATAATGCTTGCATAGTTTTTATAGTCTTGTTGGTTGATGTGGCCGCATTATGCCATGGTCTGAGTAAGAAAATTCAACAACACGGTCAAGCGATAGGGTTGATAGCGCCGTTCTTTATATACCGCAAAGATGTCAGTCGATTGTCCCTCATAGTGACCGCATAACACCTCGACCAATTCCCCCGTTTCCAATTCGTGCTGCACATCCAGTCGCGATTTATAAATAATGCCCCGCCCCGCTATGCCCCAACGTTTCACCACATCGCCATCATCGGCGCTCCGGTCCCCGCTCACATCCACCTCAATCCATTTACCGTCCTGATGAAAACCCCACTTGGTATAAGGCCGGTCGTTGCGATAAAACACAATGCAGTTGTGCTGCAACAAATCCGCAAGCGAAGTGAGCGGCGGGTGTTGCGCGAGGTAGCTGGGCGCGGCCACAAGTGTACGGCGGTTGTTACATAATTTTCGGGCCACCAGACCGGAATCTTTCAATTCGCCGTAGCGAATCACTACGTCCAACCCCTCGCGATACAAATCCTGCATAAAGTCGGAAAAATACAATTTGATGGTGACCGCCGGGTGTTGCAGCTGAAACGCGTCAAGCCAGGGCAACATCAGATTTCGGCCGAAATCCGAAGGCAGGCCGAGACGGATTTCACCAGCAACCAGCGTCTGCATATTGCGCAATTCCGCCTCGGCACTGTCGAGCGCACCCAGCGCCTGCTGAACATGGGGCAGAAAAGCCTGACCGGCAGGACTCAGACGCACGCTGCGTGTGGTGCGTTCAAACAGGCTGACATTCAGGCTGGCTTCAAGGCGCTTGATCGCGGCCGATACCGCCGCATTGGTGATGTTCAGCTGGCGCGCCACCTCACTCATATTGCCGTTTTCCGCCACCCGCATCACCAGGTCGAGGTCCTGCAACGAATAGTTTCCAGCCATAGACTCACCTCACTATCAAAAAATTTTTGATAGTGTTGCAACAAAAAACGGAATTATCAATTATCAAGGAAAGCGCTAGCATGGTGCTTTCATTGAGCCATCCATGTCCATTAGATCCGTCTCTGAGAGGGAGCCATCATGAAAGCCGTCGCACTAAAAACCTATTTACCTATCGATAACCCCCAATCCCTGCTCGATGTTGAGCTCGAAAAACCGGCACCGCAGGGGCGCGACCTGCTGATTGCGGTGAGCGCGATATCCGTCAACCCGGTCGATACGAAAGTCCGCGCCCCCAAAGATAAACATGAAGACCAACCGCGAGTATTGGGCTGGGACGCTGTCGGGGTGGTGGAAGCCATCGGGCCGGCGGTCAGTTTGTTTAAGCCCGGTGACCGGGTGTATTACGCCGGCGATATCACCCGCCCTGGCAGCAACAGTGAATATCAATTAGTGGATGAGCGCATTGTCGGTCGTGCGCCAGCGAGTCTTTCCAATGCTGAAGCCGCCGCCCTACCCCTGACTGCAATCACAGCCTGGGAGGGTTTGTTTGATCGTTTGCGGATTAACCGTCACGAGGATGCTGCGAAGACGCTGCTGATTATCGGCGGCGCTGGCGGTGTGGGCTCTATTGCGATTCAGCTCGCCAAACAACTCACCAAGGTGACCGTGATCGCCACCGCCTCACGCCCTGAAACCCGCGAATGGTGTTTGTCACTCGGGGCTGATTACGTTGTTGACCATCGTGAACTCATTAACAGCATGCACGCTGCCGGCCACGAACAGGTGGATTATATTTTCTGTTTAAACAACACCGACCAGCATTGGCTGAGCTTATGCGACCTGGTCAAACCACAAGGTATTATTTGCTCCATTGTTGAAACCAAACAGCCTGTTGAGCTCAATGGTTTGAAAAACAAGTCCGCCAGCTTTGTGTGGGAATTAATGTTCACCCGCTCCATGTTTCAGACAGACGATATGATTGAGCAACATCACTTGCTCAACGAACTGAGCGGATTGATTGACGCTGGAAAAATTAAAACCACCGTTACCAACGTTCTCTCGCCGATTAATGCGGAAAATCTGCGTAAGGCTCATGCGCAATTGGAGAGCGGCCGCACCATTGGCAAAGTGGTACTTGAACATTGGCATTAATAAATATCTACAGTCATTAGAGGTATCAAACAATGAATTTATTTACTACTGTTTCCGTCGGGCGCCTTCAATCAACGCACTGACAACTACGGTGGTAGTCAACAAAATCGCCTGCGTTTTTTAAGAGGTTGTCACCACTGTTGCAGAAGAAGTTGGCGCAGAAAAATTCGATAAACAGCGTGCTGAAAAATATTGGCCGAGGGTTATGCCGATATGATTGCGTTCGGGCGCTTCTTCGTCGCCAATCCCGATTTGGTTACGCGCCTGCAATATAATTTTCCGTTGACGGATTTCAAGGGTGAGCTGTTGTTTGGTGGCGATGGCCAGGGTTATACCGATTATCCAGTTCATATTGTTTAGCATTGACGCCGATCCAGCGTTCGTCGGTATCATTTGTCTGGTGGAATGTCTGTTGCTTTTTTCCCCGCCGCTGCTTCGCTACGTGAATGAATCAAGGGCGCACACTGGCCGTTAATAATCGCGCGAACAGCGGGAGATACTTCATATGACAATATAGTTTGTTCCCGGCTTTCCAAAGGAATATTAATCCCCTGCTGTGTCAGCCGGGGTGATTGCCGGGCGGCATCCCAGCAATGAAGACTTTCGGCACGCTGATTGTCGTCACTGCCATAGTGATGGGCCAATTGATAACTGGTTTGCTCACTGGTTTTAAGTAATCCGAGTTTCTGGCGATGGGAACGCAACAAAGGGCGAAACATGGTAAATTCCTTTCACGTTACGGTTATGAATACCCTACACTTGAACCCATACATAATCGTTAAGGAAAAGTGAGATGGCACGTGTTTATCAAGCCTTTTCTCAAGGCGATGCCCATATCAGGGTGGCGCTGGTGAATGACCCGGGCATGGCTGATTTGTGGGTGTACCAAGTGTCGTCCTGGGGCATGGCAGCCGGTGACGCACTCTGGTATGTCACCAATGATCGCGATCAGGCCAGCGTGAGGGTTTATTTTTGTAGCATCGGCATGGCGCAAGTAAAAATTCACTTTGTGGCTTCACAAGGTATGGCAGGCTGGCAACATGCTCACCCACTTAAAGGCCGCTTCGGTTAGTCGAGTTTACTTCTCTTCCGGCCATGCAATCACATCAAGCGCCCAGGAATAACCATAATTTTCGCGCAATTTTGCAGTAGCCAGTTGAACATCTTCACGGCTCTTGAACGGCCCCGCTGCCAAAAGAGCCCAATGGATGTCCTGATCCAAAGACACAGCAATAGTCTTTACTGGCACTTTTAAATACGCTAATTCACTTTGTAACAGTTCAACCTGAGCCACCGAGGTAAATAATCCGATCTGGATACCTAAAGGTGATGTTCTTTCATTAACATCCAGCAAACTACTGTATTCAACAGCGGCTGGTTTATCTTGTGAAATTTCTTTATCGATTTCATCCAGTTTAGGCGCCCAACGGTTATAGATATCCATCGCCAACTTTTCTACCGGCTCGGCAATATTGGTGGGCGCCATGATCCCGGCTAAAAAAAGGGCGCAACCAAAGAGCAATAGAATAATTAAAAACCCCAGTTTTGCCATGAATGCATCCTCATACCACTCCTCTACTATTCGGCGGAGCAATTTTTGGTAGATCACGAGCATCGCTTAATGCACGAGCGCGACGCTGCGTTGTTTGTGTTGTAGTAACCATAGTATTTAATGAATTCTGGGTTAAATCTTCCGTATCTGAGTGCAGAGAACGATTTACAGGTGGGGCAAACCAGGAGTTATGCGTGTCGTACCTGAAGGACTCCATTGCCTGTAGCGGATTGTTTCCAAAGGTCCCCAAATAATTATTCATCGTGGGAGGCACTAATGAACTTAAACGGGAATCACCTTTCATGACGGATGCGATCTCCCATTTCTTTCGTTCCCGTTCTTCCTGAACATGCTGGACCATTTCATCAAAATTATTCGAATCGCGAATATCTTTCTTTCCCGTCAATGCCGTATAACGAGGCGATGGCATCTTACCCATATCTTGCTTTGCAGTTTCCAGTTCCATTGAGGGGCTTGCCATATATTTAATCGTGGCTAATGTCCCCATTACTGACAAATCGCCGAATAAATTCGGACTCGTAGTATCTAACCTGGTTTTGTCTATGGCGGACTCACGAATATTATCTCGAGTACCATGCTCTACCGTAATAGCAGCTGTTGTTCCACCCACCAACTTCTTTTTTACACTGGGTGTGTGTCCTGATATAGGTTCCCATGAGCCAGGGACGAGGTTCCCGATTGGCTTTTTCGTAGCCCAGATAAGATCCGCCGTACGAGAGCGTGCATTGAAAACGTCCTCCGCTTGGTCATTGGTGATGCTTTTCCAGTTTGATGAATCCTTTAATAAACGAGTTGCAATATTCTCATCAAGACCGGTACCGACAAAAGTCGGTTGGGCATTTTTCCTGCCGGTCATGATTTTATTGGCATTTACCCTGATTTTTTTTGAATAGTTGGATTTGCTTTTTTTTACCGCCCAGTTAACCCACGATGATGATAACCCTTGTAAATCTTGCGATATCGTCGGATTCAATCCTCTGGTTGCCAATCTGCCAATTCGTTGCTTTTCTATTTTGGGCCTTGCTTTAAAATTGAACCTCAGGCTATTGCGCACTGACATAACACCGCTACGTATACCGGTCAGGTAGGTGTTTTCGCGATTAATCTGCTTGCCCATAATACTGCTCCGATACTAGTGAAAGGTTAGATACGTCG
Source organism: Cellvibrio sp. PSBB006 (assembly GCF_002162135.1). NCBI lineage: Bacteria > Pseudomonadati > Pseudomonadota > Gammaproteobacteria > Cellvibrionales > Cellvibrionaceae > Cellvibrio > Cellvibrio sp. PSBB006. The sequence continues at coordinate 955,589 of NZ_CP021382.1, forward strand.
CGCATCACTTAAAGCCCTTGGCCTTCCCGTCGTCATCTTGGCCGCACCGGCAATCGTTATCGAACGCATATCATCTGTCTGACTGGTTGTGGCGGTATTGGGAACGACTTTTTTCTGTTGGACATGCTGCTGAAAGATATCCATGGCTTGACCAACATCACCGTTCGTATGAGAGAGATAGTCCTGATATGTTTGTGGTACTAAAGTAGTATGTTTTTGAATCATCATGTCACGAGCCGTTTCCCACTTTAATGTTTCTCGTTTTTGTTGCTGCATGACAGATAACTGATTCATTGCACCGGGTTGATTCAGCTGTGAAATAACGCTGCTCTGGACAAAGTGGGAACTTGTAGCCGTGAGCAACTCTTCGGCGGGTGACATCATTTTCTGTATTGTCATAAGCCTCGCTTTTATGGAGATGTCATGGACTGAGGCTGTACTGTTATCGTATGCATCAATTTCCGTCATGACACCTTCGTAGCGAGCGTTATCTCGTGTATTATGCTCTGACATGACGAAGCCACGCAGCCCAGGAAGCTTTTTAACCGCACCGGGATGACCAGCAATACCTCCATCATTGGTTGTCCATATCAGATCGCTGGTACGCTCACGGGTCCAGGTCATTGCCGATGAAAGATCCTGCCCAATATTTCCAGATTTCTGGCGTTGCTTTTGAATACGTGTTGCAATTTCCTCATCCAGCCCTGCACCCCACTCTTCGCCTGTTTGTTTTTCAGCCTTAACTCGAATATCAGTAGATGTACCACTGATTAATTTTTTCTCAATACTCTCCAACGCGGGCTTAAATGAGGGTGGCCAGTTTCTGTCTGGATTCCATCCATATTCACTGTTGTTATTGGGATACATAATGTTATCTCTATGATTTATAAAGTTTTTCTACGAAGATTATCTATCTTGTTTTAGAGGCGCCGGCTACCAGAAGTGATCGTATTAGTATTTGGATCGTGTTTTTGAAAATATAGTTTTGTTCCGCCATCCGGTTTTTTCCGCATCATCACGAATGCCCCTTGGCCAGGATAGTCATTGCGTCCAAAAGTATTACTGTTGTTTGCCAAAGAACTATTTAGCGCTATGCCGCTGACAGAAGGCCGTATATGCATCAAGTCGCCACCGCGCTTTGTCACTGAGCATCCGCTCAATTGCGTAGTAACAGTGATGGTTTCTCCCCGCCGATTCAGGTTCTTGTCCCGAACACGGCCCTGTGAAAACCCCGGCACCAAGACATCATTAAGACGGTTAGGCAGTTGATCTGTACTTGCCTGAAGCATGGGCAAAAATGCTGCGCTGAAATTATTTCCTACTTGCTGGCTGTTGTGTGTCCCCGCGTGAGCTGCACTATCCGAGGTTTTTATTAACTGTAGATGTTGGATCGGTGTACGTGTAACGCCGGAAGCATCGGTAATCTGATTCAGATTTGGAAAAACTGACGTATTTGCTGTTATCGTTCGTAATTGAAAAGATACATTTGTATTTGATTGCCCACCTGGATGCTCTGGATGCTGGATTGTGGATTGTACTGCGTAGCTACGCAGAAATTCCGATGGATGTTGCTTGAACAATTCATCCGGTGATAGGTGCCCGTATTGGAGATGCCTGCCTTGGTCTATCAAGGCCTGATTGCCAATTTGTTTACCGGTACTTTTTACCAAGGCGCCAAGGTTTTCCCTAGCAAAATTTCCAATCGCTCCAAAGTAGCTCATGAGTACACCTCGCTTCACAATAAAGAGATTTCCCACGGTGAATTCCACATTTCAAAAACATTAAACCAATTTTTCCATAATATATTTAATATTGTGATTCATTAATTTCCTCTTGGATGGCCTCTTGCCTCACACCATCCACATGCGGGCACAACATTTTCTCTTTGATCAGTTACAGCCGTGAACACCGACTGCGCCGAATTACTCCAAGCGGCACGCACGTTGCGTCGACTTTCATTTCCTTGGATATGATGGAAAGCAATAGCAGATTCCAACCTTGCTTCAACACAGCCCATGGGAGCATGTTGATCATTTCTTGGTCCTGCTAAATTACGATAGTTGTATGCGTGGTTTTGCTGATGCAATGCCTCTGCGGCTGGCTCATGGCGTTCATTACCTAATCTAACAGCACGATGCATCTGGTCACCACTGATTGTAGTAACCTCTCTCGTGTGGACGTCTGTTCTCGTAACATTGCCGCTGTTTACACCCTCATACAGGCTTCCCCCCACACTATTAGCACGCGCTCTTCTTACCAATGCAGAAGCAGCAGGTGGTGCAGGTACAACAGGCGCTACGACTGATGCAGCAGGCTGAGTAAGTGGTGCAGATTCGGGAGCAGTCTTGCGTACCATGTCTGCGTATGACGGCTTGGTTGGGGCACTCATAATTTATCTTCACGATGTCTATTGAATGAAGGAGCGAGTTAAACTAAAAGCCTCCAACGGAGGTATTCATTATCAAAGCAGGCTTTTATGCATCGAAAACCCTCCTCCGCCATCCCTTCCTTTATTGTTTTCCTGAGCCGACAATTCATTAGCCGTATATTTTCTTGCATTAATCTCATGCTGGGCGGGAGTATAATCAAAACCCATTTTTTTGAAGAATCCCGGGCGACTTGTTGCTGTAACCATAGACGTTGCACCCGCTGATCGTGCTACCTCCTCAGCCACCTGCATCATACGTGCGCCACCACCTGGCGCACCTGAAACAATATTAGTCAAATCCATTTCTCTTCGGGACTGACTGTAACTGAAAGATGCATTTCCACTCGGTACTCCATGTGGGGAATCAATGGTATGTCCTGTGAAGCTACCACTCCTCGCTCGTGTAATTTCTGTACGGCTAAAAGTTGTCATTTCTATATTTGATGGATTGCTCATTTTATTCTCCAGAAAGAGTTGTGATTTTTTTGCTATTAATGATTTGGATATCAATACCGAGAAAATCCATTAAGTCGATAAAGCCTTGTTGCAAATAATCTTCATCCGTCACTGTCCCCTTATAGAAAAATAACTCCTGATCAAAAGGAAATTTCGCTGTAACCGATAAAGGGATAAAACCCATTTTGGTGATAGCTTTAATAGATGGAATGTTATATTCATAAACCTTCGCATAGCAGACTTTCATATCCTTATACGCGAAATCATGATCAAGAAGCATTTCCACCGCGTCAGGGCCAAAACCGTGACCCTGAAAGTCTTCACCCAGCCAGTAATAAAACAAACCAAGTTCACGATAGCGAATCAAGCATGCTATACCTATAAAACCCCACTCCGGATGCATAACAGCGTAGGTTGCACGTCTGGAATCTTCCATGTCTTCGGCTAACCATTCATGCCATTGATTACCACCCTGATACAAAGGTAGGCAGCACAACGCTGCTATTCTGGGGTCAGCATATTGCCAGGCAAAGTCGTTAACATGTTGATGGCCTAAAGGCTGGAGATAAATGTGCTTGCCTTGCAACAAACTGGATGGTGTAAATTTCTTTACTTTAGAGAACCTCTGCCACGCAGATATTCGCTGATAATAGTCATAGAAAATATTTTGCACCGGTGCATCCAGAACATAGCGTGTTGCTAGTGCAATGGCGCCCTGATGATCACCGAGATGCCAGCAAGCCTGCATCAAATAACAACGCAGTTGAACATTATTCGGCTGCAACACGAGCCCCTGCTGCGCCACAGTGATTAATAATTTCCAATCACATAAATACTGGCAAATCTCTGCCAATTGATTGCAATGATTTAACTCAATCCTTGACTGATGCTCTCGGTAAAAATCACGCAGATTCATCAGGATGGCTAAGCGCTCACTGGCATAGATGTTGTTTTTCGCGCCGCACAGATAGTGGAGCCAGCGATGAACGCATGATTTTTTGATAAACGAATGTAGATGACACAGATTATCCTGAATACTGGGATAAACTTGCTCGGCCTTTCTATTCACCGCGATCGCTACCTGTGCCGCCATAATAGGGCTCCGTCTTCTTAAATCACTTACATCAATGGGTATCTTGTCTTTCTTTACCTTGTGTTATTTCAATCCGCTCAGACTGCAACAAATTTTCCTGCTCATCCGCCACTTGCTGCAACGCAAAAAATGTTGTGCCGGGTGTAAAGCGGGTTTTAATTCGTTCATTCACAGGCGTGTTAAGGTTTTCCAGCCAGTAAGCGGTATTTGATAAAGACGTGGGTGAATCCTTATCGTCAAGGTTCTGTGTAGCTGTGGATGATGCTTTTTCTGTAGCAAGATCCAGTTGCACAGTTAAGCGGAAACCGTCAAAGCCATCACCGTCGAGCGGTTTGTCGTCATCGTTGTTATGCATAATTATTTTCCATTACTGTTGTAGCTAACCATTTACGCAGCGTTTTTATCCAGCCCCAGCAAATCAAAAATATTGATCTGCCCATTACCCTGAACAAATAATTGGCGGTATAAATCCGATGTGCTCATATTGCCCCACTCCACCATGCGCTTGAGTACGCTGGGCACGGGGCTATGCGGTTCTATGTGCGCGAGATAATCAGCAATCGCTTCCAATTGCGCATAGGCTTCCATGCGCCCGCGTCGAGGGTCTGTCACTAACACATCATCCGCGCTGCCCTCTATGGGAATATCCTGATGAGTTATTTCTTCCTCAACAGCGGTGGCGGTGTAACCGCGCTTGTGCAATTCGTTGCGTAAAAAATCTGCCATGTGGTTCAGTAAACCGGTGATGCTGCCAAGCGAGGGGGATTCCTCGCCGCACAATTCATTTAGCGTTGTTGTCAGGTGTTGCAACTCGTTAACGCCCGCATCAATACATTGCAGGGTATCGGCCCATTCTTGCGATGGCGTTTGGTTAACAATATGTTGGCAATCCGCCACGGAGAAACCTTCAAGCGCCTCCCTGCCCCTGCCCTGGGCCTGAATCTGTTCATTGCGCATCGCAATCTCCAGATCCTCCCAGGCCAGCAACTGCCGACCGCTCGGATTTAACGGAAGAATGCTCAGCAGCGGCATAAATTTTTCATTGGCCCAACTGAGGATATTGGTGCGGTATTCCTGATCACCGCCTTCTGGCTGGGGGTAAAGTGTCGGCCAATAATGACGACAGAGTTGTTCGACAATCCGAAATGCCGGCGCTAATCCGGCGAAGCCGTAGCGGTGCAATTGCGCCTCACATAACCAGATGGCAATTTGCAGATCCTTACTTTTTGTTGATAACGCCGATGCAGAAATCTCGATGACTTTTGCCCAATTGGCCTGTTTGAGATCGTGAGCCCATTCGCCGCGTGGAATGGAGGGATCGTCAGCCTGTCGTGCTTGCTTAAGCGCTTTATACGTATCACTGAAGCGTAGGTTATCGCCACCGGGGTTCTGTTCGCTGATCGCGGCCAGTAACATCGACAATTCAAAACCGGTTTGCTCTTTTATCAACTGGTTAATAGTGATGGATTCCATATCTCGCCTCTCAATAGCCTATTAAATAGCAGGAGCCTGTTGGGGAAAATCCACGGGCATCGGCCAGGCTTGCCATTGTGCAGTTTCACCTTTGATGGATAAGCGCAAGGTCACCTGTGCATTCACTTCATTTAGCTGAATGGTTTCACTGGGCTGACCTGTCGAGGTTTTATCGCTTGTTGTTTTGGCCGTTGATTTTTTTTCACTCACAGGAATGGTAAAGCGCAAGGGAATAACGGCCGGATCACTGGCAATACCGTCGCGTTGCTGGTCAACCAGGCGATGCAGAGCCCAGGGTCCGTTTTGCTGAAAGGTGACCGCATTACGCTGCACCATCATGTGTCGTTGACTCGGATCGCGCACGGGGGTATAGCGGGACAATTCCGCCCATGCCATGCTGACTTGCAAGGATTGTCCGCTCAACCATTCAAGGTCGTTGACCTGATTGGGAAAACTGCTCTGCATTGCCGGCGTTTTCATAACCCATTGCACGATCTGTTCTATGCCCGGCGAGTTATCGGGATTTTGCCTGAACTGCGCGCTGATTCTGACGCTGCTTGGCAAACCCTTGGGATAGAATAAATTCAGGTGCTCGCGTATCCCTTTCAACTCAGCAATAAACTGTTTGACCGAGAACCAGCGATCGCCTTCTTCTTGTTGCGTCAGATGTTGATCCAGCGCTGTGATCAATGGGCCATAGCTCGCATCAAAATTCACCCAGGACTGCGGGTCCAGATCCTGTGCACCGGTATTGGCAAACGGATAGCGCCCCGCCAGTTGCCGATTAAATGCATCGGCTAATTCCTGGTAATCCTTGGCCACATACTGGGCGGTGGTATCGGCACACACGTTGGCAAGGTCATTGACGGCAAGTTTTTTTCGCTCGGAAAATAAATCGTTGCCCGACGAACCGGCATCGAATGTTTCCTGATAACAGGTCTCTGTGGTCACTCCGGCAAAATGGCTGGTGTAATAATCGCGCAATTGTCCCAGCTTGCTGTTCTTGTCATTGAAACGGGTAAAGTTGTCATACTCATTGACCGAATTAGTCCAGAAAAATACCTGGGCATTCCCGGCGGCTTTATGCAGGCTTGCTGCTTCATTAAACCAGCGCGTGTAGGGTCTGGCGTATTGCAACAGGCGCATAGCGGATAATTGCTCTGCATTGAGGAAATCCGTCACCTCCGGAACATCATCCATGTTGGTGTATAAAAATGGTTTGTTTGGCGAAGCTAACTTCGGCAGGAAGACGGACGAGGATAGATAAAGATGAGTGATTTCATTGATCTGTTCATTGGCAATATTGCTCAAGCAGTCATACCAGGTAGCATCGGAGGGATCGAGCATTAATTGTTGATATAACCTGACCAGGGCGATCAGTTCATTGATCGATTGATTGTAAGAGAAACTGACTTTTTCGATCAGCTGTTGCTGGGTAACTGTAAACCCGATGGACTGGATGGCATTAGCCATCTGGTAGTTGACCAAGCTCTTGACCTGGCTACGCGCCACGGCATTAATAAAATTATCAGCCAATAATTTATCGGAAACGGTTTGTGCACCGCTCAATTTTTCCAGCGGTGCCGGTGCAATAAATTCCTGGTACGACTGTAACGATTTCAGCGATTGTATTAATGCCGCCTGATTGATCGTGGCGGGCTGATCGCAATTGGAAAACGACGCAGGATGATCGATCATGAACTCGCGTGTGGTCAGTGCCTCAAGCTGTTGCAGATTGCGTTGATAACGCTCCGTCCATACTAACCCTTGGGCAGTCTCTTCCATGAGTGGAACAGATTCCACAGAACGCAATCCGAGCAACTGGTTTTTTAGCGGTGTGTAACAATTATCCGGCGTGAAATCCTGTACCACAGCTTCCAGATCACTGATATCGTGCTCATCGTATTTTTTTAACGATTTTAATAAGGCATCAACCCGCACAAAAATTTTCGCACAGGGATTGTCAGCTTCTGTCGCGCCTGACCAGGCTTCCTCCACCCGGCGACTCCAGGCCAGCAGATCATCGACATCGGCGCGTGTCACCGAATCCGGGCGAGCAAATTTATCAAGCAGGATTTCACCCGTGCCCACAGCATCCGTCAATGAAAGACGCAGGTTTTCCGCGCCTGCTCGCAAGCGACTGTCAACAATCTGATGATAACCTTCTGGCTTTTTCACCCGCTCCTTGTAGTTGACCTGCAACAAGGCTTTCAGCAACGCACTGTTGTTGGTAATCAGGCTATCGGGTAACTGCCGGTTATAGAGATATTGGGTTAATTTGTGAAAGGCTTCCAATACTTCCCTGGACTGGGCACGATTATTGGTATGGGTAATTTCCCTGAACAGGGATTCGTGATACTCAAAAGCGAGTACCTCCAACGCATAATTAAAGACGGCAGCATTCACCTTGCCATCGTCCACCATCAATGGATTTTTATCCGCAGCCACCAGATTATCGGCTTTGTTTTCCAACCAGCATTTAAACGCGGGCAAGATCACCCCGCCAAAGGCTTCGTTGGCAATAGTATCCAGAGGGCGGGTAGAAATTCTACTTTCTCGCCAGGAATAAGGAATATTCCAGTAGGTCACCTTGGCGTGGATTTTGGAAATGGGATTGAGCAAACGAAAATAATCATCGGCGCTGATGCAATCATCCAGATCCTCTGCGTAACTGCTGTAAACCTGAAGTATCTTAACCGCCTCAAGCTGCAGGTCAACCTGTTGCTTCAAATCAAAAAAACTGTACACGAGAGATAAGAATAGAACACCGAGTCCGCAGCAAACAAACCGCTGGGTTTTATGTAAGCGCAACGAACGCGACCAGAGTGCAAAACGCAGTGGTTTAGCCAGGTTTTTTTCTGCAAAACATTTCTGTTCAATCAATTCCTTGATGGCGCCCGGCGCCCGGGACTCATCCATGCGTCCGGTAAAATAAAAACCGCGCACACTTGCACCGCTGGAAAAAATAACGTCGTCAAAGACCTGCTCCAACGTCCAGCCTAAATTTTCCTGCAACTTCGCCAGGCGTTGCGGAAAAAGAATAAAGTCACGCGCTTCGGTCAGGGTTAATGCATCCTTATCCAGCTTCGCCAGTGCGCTGGCTTGCAGACGATAGAGTTGCTGGACAATGTCTTCCAGACCGATTTTTATCCAATGTTTTTCAAATTTGGCTTCAAGGTGATAAGGGCTCGACCAGCCAAACATTTGCTGTTGGAACTGCGGGAACTGCCGCCAGAAATCACGGTAACCGGAGATGCGATCTGTCTTGGTGATCACAATATAAATCGGCAGTACAAATTCCAGTTCCTTTTGCAGCAACCACAACACGCTGTGGATGTAACGCGCCTGGGTGCGTAAACGAGTGCGTCCTTCGGTTAGTAAGGTTTCAGCGGATAACGTGACAATCACACCGTCAAGCGGTCGCTCAGGTCGAATCTGGTTGACCTCTTGCAACAGAGTTTTGATGCCCTGTTTATTTTCACCAAGGAATTGGCCGTCGATGATGATGCCATGCTCCAGAATCTGCCAGGCATCCTTGGTGCCAGAGCGGTTGATCAACTTCAACATGGGATGGGTTTTATCACCCAGCGCCAGGGCGCGCGCCAGCTCCGAACGACCACTGTCCGGTTCACCCAGCAGCATCATCCAGGGTGTGTCGTACCGCCCTGCCCGATGGGTATACAGTTCGCCGAGGAGTTGCTCAAGCCCGCCCCAGAAATCCTTGACCTTTTTGCGCCGACGTAACACAGCCAGTAAATCCGCCAGGATTTGTTTCGCCATAAAACGGGCGCGCATAACCAGTGCCAGGATCACCATCAACAGGACGATGGCCAGGGCAATCAGCAGATAGAAAATCCACGGACTCATAAATCACCTCGCCGCTGCGCGAGTGTTGCCGTGCTGTCAATTTCAGATGCAGCAGGTTCCGTTTCATCCGTGGTAATACGCAATTCTATATTCACCGCATCGGTTATTTGTTCATCGTAAATGCCGGCAAAAATCTGCACCGCACTCACCCAGATGATCAACGCCAGAACTAAATAAACAGCCAGGGCCACGCCTACCCAACGCCACCAGCGCGACATAGCGCCCAAGGTTTGCGGATAAGCACCAGACAGAGGATGTTCATAAGCCTGGGCAAAAGCCAAGGGCGGCAAGCCCGGTTGAAAACGCAAACGATTCAGCATCACCTGATATTCCGTCAAGCGTTCACGTTGGTGACGACACTCCCCGTAAAAACCCAATTGCAGCAGCATGAGATAGATGCTGGCAAACTGATCTTTGTCTGAGGGATCGCCATGCCGCTTGCCCAGGGTTTTGATGCGCTGAAATATCATGCGCCCGGCAATAGAGGTACCGAATAATTTTTCTTCCAGCAGATGATCACACCAATAATTTTTTCCCGACCAGTTAATCTGGAATAGCAACATTTCATCGACTAACGCTGCCAATATATAGCGCAGTTCATTCATCAACGGTTGTTCTGCCGGGTCACCGCTGTAGAGATGGCGTTCCAGAATCACTGTCATCTTTTGCGCTGTTTGTAACGCCAGTGTTTGGGTGGTGCTAGATGCATCGACCGATTCATCCAATTGCTCACCGGCGGATAAGGTTTCAGCAATGCTGTAAAGCGCCTCATAGGTCACCAGGAAACGATTGAGCAATCTCATGCCGCGTCTCCTGCCGACTGTTTGGCCGGACGATATAACAGCACGGCTTCCGGCGCTTGCAGGTCGTTATCACCCCAGATAATTAATGGCTGTTCGCTTTGAATGGCGGGCTGGTCACGGTCTTCGCCACCCACCATTAAATTGCGTACTTCGTAAAGCTGCGCCTGGGATCTTTGGGTATAACGCATGCGTACATCCTGTGACATTTTTCCGGTCCAAGCGCCAGGCGAACGTTGCCGCCGCAACAATTCCATTACCGGCCGCGAACCGATACGTGCGTTGTTCAACCACTCTTCTGCTTCTACCGGCGACTGCCCTTGGGCGGGAACAAGTTCTATGATCAATTGTTCAGTGCTCCAGCCCTGGGGCATAAACAGACCGAAGATATTGTCCTTGCGTTTCTGGAAGCGATAGAGCTTGTAAGCCAATGGAATACTGTCGATTAATTCATGGATCTGTTGCACCACTTTATAAATTGACTTCGCTGCCTGGTGATGGTCGTAAGCAGGAATTTCTGCGGGCAAGGGATTGGCGCGCAATGCGCACATGCAACCATACACACCGGCCAACGCACCCAGAAGATTAAACGGATGCGCCATACGTGAATTCACTAGCGTCTCCAGGGGTGGTAAAGCCGTGGTAAACGCCAGTAAATTTTGCGCGTGTAACTGTTGGGTGGTGGCCAGGTAGTTGGCATTGTGACGCAATTTTTCAATCAATTTTTTCAAGCGGTAATTGAGTGATTTTTTATCGCCAATAAAGTCGGCGGCGCTGGCACGCAGCAGAGGCGGCAAGTAACCGTTGACGATTTCAAAGTTGCCGTTCGGCGTGAGTGCAACCTTGCACAGCGGCATGGATTCATATTGCGCTGGCGGATTATCTCCGGCCCATAATTGCGCGCGCACCTGTAAACGATCCAGCGCCACTCGACCATCGGTGTTGGTATCATCAATTGCCATGTCGCCCTGCACGGTTTTAAACCGGCGAATACTGGCGTTCTCTGCTGCTGCACCGTCTACCCGCAAAGGGACCAACAAATGGATCATCACCCATTGACGGCGTTTAATGTCCGCATGCTGACTGATATCGAGTTGTAAATCGTAGGGGCGCGCCCAGGGTTTGCCGAATTGCACACACAGGCCATCTTTCATTACAGCCACCAGTTTTTCCACCTGGATCAGCCCGGCTTCCAGTTCGGTTCTTTTCAGCGCAAAATCGCTGAGCCCCCAATAGTACGGCTGGATTTGCTGCAACATAAAAAGCCGCTGCTTTTCCTGATACAGATCATTCTGCTGAAAGTGCTGCGGCGTCAACAACATGCCTTCGCTCCACAGCAGCGGATCGGAAATCGGTATGTAAGGCATTAATAGAGATTCCATAGCATGTATTAGTCAGGTTGTGTAAGCACAACCCTATCCTTTTGTAACTCAAGGTTGATAACAGGGTAATCGGTAATTTCCAGCGGCAACTGGCCCTGGAGGTTTACATAATTCGCATAGACCAATACCCGTTGTGCGTCGCGATAATTGTCCGGTAGCGCGATGGCTTGCTCACGAAAACTGGGTGGCACTTGTAAACTGCGCAACGATAATTCCTTTGGATATTTGAACAATAATCCCGGCTTCCGACTGAACCATTCCGGCGCGTTATCCGGTAGTTGTGCCACCAGATCTTTATCACGCACAAACACCAGATCCACCATTACCGCGCTGAAATCATTTACGTCTTCACTCGCCTGGATGTTCACTGTTTTCAAGGCCGTTGTATCGCGCCACCAATGGCTGACCATGCTGCACCCGGTGACCGCCAGCAACATCAACAGGATCAGGGCGTACTGTGCTCGATGGCTTAACGGTTGATTGAACGAATCCATCACCTACCCCAATAAACAAACACGATTAGGACTCGGCACTGCCGTGCCCCCTGCTGCATTAGTCGTGTTCTGCAAGGTCAGGCTCGTCATACGCGCACCGGGCGCGACGCCGTTAAATACTTTAAAACTGCCCAATAAATAGGTTTCCGGCCCAATGACCGTACCGGACGCCACGCCTGTGGACGCACCGGCTTCGTCGCCGTTGGTGATGGTGCCCGGCGTCAATAAATTGTGTACCGCCCCGCCGCCGTGAAACTGTTTGAGGTTATTGGGAATGTGAACCATAGACTGACTGATATTCGGATAAGGAATCGGCACCACCGCCGGCCCCGCCGGAGTCAGACATACATCTGGAAATCCCAAACCCATTGCACCAATCTGAGTAGTTGAAAACATAGTTCACCCCATATGAATAACATCAGCATCCACTTTCAATTCTTTTTCGGCGGTAATCAGTTGCCGTTGCGCGTGAGTGCGCAGCAATTGTTTTACCGTCGTCGTTAAGTCACCGAAACGCGCCATGCAATGGGCGGCAGATTGAATCCAGTTAGCCGCCACCTGGGTAATCAGGTGATGACAGTTAATCGACAAGCTGCCGCGCACTGTATTGATATCGCAATCGCCAGCAGAACCCAGTGACAGTTTTTTACCGGCGCTGAGCGTTAATTCAGATGCATGGAGTCGCAGCGGCTGATGCAATTGCCCGAGGGTGGCCGGTTGCGTCGATGAACGCTGCACAATGGCGGTGATAAATATCTCGGTGTTGTTGCCGGTACACGCCACCCGGTCACCATTATCAGGCACCAGCAAACAGGAAAATGCCACCGCTGCTCGCCGTCCGCTGCTGAGCAGCCAGTGGTCGCCCTCGGCCTTTACAATGAAATCAAACCATTGTTCTACAGCCGGTTGGTATTCCCGCTCAGTAGCGGATAAAGCAAATGTCACGCGTGCATTCATTGGCTGAACTCCTGCTGTGCGCGCTGTTCACCGCGCAGACGATCCTGGTCGGTCCAACTGACGCCTTTCATGTGTGCAGAACGCAGTTGGGATTTATAAGATTCCAGTTGATGCAGTTTGGCCCGGTGTAGATCCGCACCATCAAATACCGATTCTGTTAATTGTGCGCAGGAAAAATCTGCCAGAAATAATTGTGCATCAGTGAAGTCACACTGTTGCAGGACAGCTGATTCCCAAAAGCTTTTTTCCAATTGCGCCTGTTTAAACTGGCAATTCACCAGCCTCGCCTGTTTCCAGATAGTGCCGGTCAAATGCGCCTCATCCCAGCAGCAGTCTGTGCACTGGGCACTGACAAATTGCGTGCTGTTTGCCTGAATGTGTGAAAAATCGCACTCACTAAAATGACATTCACCAAACTGGCTCTCGGTCAGTTGTGCCTGTTGAAATTGCACTTGATGGAAGTGTGACTGGTTTAATGTGCATTGCACGAAGAAAGCACCTTGCAGATTTTTTTGTTGGAAACGGCTCTTCAACAACAGCGAGCGGTGAAAGCAGGCACCGGTTATATCGGCGTGGGTAAAGTCATTCCCGATCCAGACAATGTTTTCCACCACCACCCGCGTCAAGTTAATACCGTCACTGACGCAATCGCTGATAAAACTGCGTTCCACACGCGCGTCAACAAAGGAAGCCTGTCGACAATCACATTGGGTAAAAGAAAGTTGCGAGAGCTGAGCAGCTTGCCAGTTGCTGTTGCTCAGGTTGCATTGATTAAATGTGCATGTGGTGAGCGATTGACCAGCCCATTGCGAATGGCCGAGATCGCAGCGATCAAAATGGCAGCCTTGCAAGCTAACATTACGCCAGTCACTAAAAACTTCAGGCAAGTGTCGGTCGACATCCTGGGTAAAACGGCAACGGGTAAAGATGCATTGTGTGAGTTGCGCGCCTTGCCAACGCACATTATGAAAATGCACGTCGGTAAAGATGGCCGTTTCCTGTCGCAACTGTCCCAGGTCGAGATCACTCAGTGTTTGTTGCTGCACCGGTTTACCGAGCCGCAAGGTTTTAAGCAATTCGTCGTAGGTCATGCGGCCACCTCCAGTTGTTTGGATGGCCAGGCATTGTCGGTGCGGGCATCCGCTAATTGCGCTTGCCGAAAGTGGGCGCACCACAACTGCGTATCGCGCAGGTCGGCACCGGTGAGATTCATCTTCATCGCCAGGCTGTTGCAGAAATCCGCCCCGCGCAAGTCAGCGTCAGGCGCAGCAGCGCCCATCAGGATGCATTGATGAAACAACACATGGCGAGCAATAAGTTGCGGTAATTTTGTATTGCCGAAATCACAATTGGAAAAACGTGCCTGGGTAAAATCAGCAGCGTTGAAACAGGTTTGACGAAAACCGCATTGCACCAGTTTTGCTCCGCGCCAATCAGTCGTGTTCCATAAGCTTTTATCTACCTCACCGGTAATCAGGATTTTTTCCAACTGTGCATCGGCCAACACCAGACCTTCTGTTACGCAATTTAAAAAAGCGCCCTGTTGCCAGCGGATGCCGTTAAACCTGCAACCGGTAAGCTCACACCCCAACCACGCAAATTGTTGCGCGCTGGAGTTGTCCCATTGATTGTCTCGGGTTGTGACGTCTGCCCAGATTGTTTGATCGAGTTTGGCGGAAGGAAATTGATTGGCAACGAGGTGCGCCTGCCTGAAACTGGCACCGCTCAAATCAGACTGTGAAAAATGACAACCATGCAGTTGTGTCTTACTCCATTGACTGTGTTGTAGCTGTGCTTCAGAAAATTCACAGGCCGTGATATTCGCACCGGAGCAATTGACTTCATTCATCTGCGTGCGCTGAAAACGGCAATGGCTCAAGGTGGCGCCGACAAAGGAAACGCCGCGCAGGTCGGCATTGCTGAAGTCGCAATGCGAAAAATTACCGCGCTCAAAATTGACTTCCGCCAGGTTCATACCCACAAAGGATTGCCCGACCAGAATGACACCGGCGAGGTTAAAACCCACCAGCGGTAGATGTTGTTGTACGTGGTTATCCACCAACTGTGCCAGCGCTATCGCGGCGTCAGCGGCGACGGGTTTGCTGATCGGCTCTTGCGCGAGCCGCCGCAATGCCCTGCCCTGGGCTATTCCCCCGCTGATAGCCTGCACAAGTTCTTCCTGTTGCGCGGGCGATAAATCATGCAATGGCAGACGCGCCAGTTCGGCATCCAGTTGTTGTTGTGGATTGGCCCGAGCCAGAGCCTCCTCCACCGCCACCAATGCTTCCGTTTCCGCCATTGGCTGCTCAAGTTTTGCCAGCTCCGCATCACGCTGCACTTGCATAGCCGCCTGCTCCGCCTCGGCGTCAGCCTTGGCTTGAGCTAATTGGGTATCCGCAGCCGCCATCAAGGCAGTGAAGTCCAGCGAGCCATCTGGTAATTGCGGGTCGGGCAATAAGGGTTCAGGCAAGACCGGCGGGGTGTAATCCGCCGGTTTTTCCATGCCGGCCTGAGCCCAGAAATCTGCCTCCATTTCATCCAGCCGTGCCTGCAACGCCTGGCGACGGACATCAACAGCAGGTTCTGTCGTGGCTGGTTGCGGGATTAATGGCATGGTGAGCTGTGCGTCATTGAAGACATGCAGATGACGAGTGGCGGGATCGAGGCGCAATTGCAGCACCTCCTGATAGTGCGCCAGAGGACGGGATTCGCCCAGACGCTCATAGGCCAACATCACGGCCTGCACATCCTGGGCTTCACTGTCCTCGATCGGACGGTGGCCGTGGAATATCAGCACACCCAGATTCTGGTCGGGGAAGAACCACAGGGTGTCGGCCTCAAGCGGTACCTCGGCAAAAGGCGCGCGCTCGGTGCGGATAAATGCCCGAGCCTTGATACCCGGCAGTTTGCCCGTCAACTCAGTCTGAAGTGGATGCAATCCGGTCAGGCAATAAGGTTCATCACCTTTAAAGAACTTTTTAAGGCGTTGATCCGCCGGCGCCATATTGAAAAAGCGCCAATCGATATTGCGCGCGAGGCCGGGGAAATCCTCTTTCAGCCAGCGCTTGTTGTAGCTACCCGCCAGCTTGCGCCGTGCCGGATGATTGATTGACCAGGGGCCAAAGCCTGCCGGAGTGTGGCGGCGGCGCCCTGGGCGACGCACTTCTCCCGCAAGGCTGATATTGGGCAGCACGCCTTGGTTACGTTTGAAAAATGCCGGCCAGCGGCTGTCGGTGTAGCCGCATCCCAGCGGGTTAGCCGGGTAATCCTTACCGCCCCAGGCGCGGGCGGCATCCAGCGGCATGATTGTAAACGGCAGCGGCGCGTCGACCTGCTGCAGTGGAAGCAGGCCGTAACACCACTGGCGATCACCGGTAATCCGCAAGGATTTATCCACCTCGCCACAGCGCAGGGAAACCGTCATCTGCTTAACCGCTTTTCCCTCTGGGGCATGGGCGGTACCTGCCAGTAACACTTCGGCACAGGCCTTGGGCATGATTTCATCGAGCACCTGCTGTGCAGGCAAAGCCGGCGTGATAACCGGCCAGGCCTGATGCTCGGAAATCAGCGCGGGGGATTCACCCAGTCGGAAAAACGCCAGCGCACTGACGGCCAGGTGCGTCTGCCCCTTGTAGCCGTAGGGCTTGGCCAACAGGCCGAGGGTCATGGGCTTGATGACGGCGCGCATTAGATGATCGCCTCCAGCGCGGTGAGGATCTTGGCCCGCAATCCCTTGACTTCACTTTGAACACGAGGGTCCATGTTAACCAGCAGGCCGCTGCCGATTGAGGTAACGGTATTGTTTACCCCTATCGCAGTAATGCTCTCCACCGAACCGATGGAGCTGAGTTCGGCACTGACGCCTACTACACTCAATCCTGCCTTACTGCCGATCATGCTCAGGCTGTTAGTGCTGCCAATCATATTCATGTCAGTACTGACGCCCACCATGGAGGTATTGTCAGATTTGGCGGTGATACTGCTGTTAGTGCTCACGCCAATAACATGGGTATTGTCGCTGCTACCGATCATATTGCTGCTGGCACTACTGCCGATAATCGACGTGCTGTTGCTTGTGCCAAGCGTTGAGGTACTGCTGCTGGTGGTAATAGTACTGACGCTGTTCTGTACCCCGGTAATAGTGGTGGTACTGGACACACTGCCATTGTGGGTGGTGTTGCTCACCACAGCGCCGTTGTGGGTTGTCGTGCTGGTCACCAGTGCGTTGTGCAGGGCGGTATTGGTGACGGGAGCAAAGTAAGTGGTATTGCTCATCACTGGCGCCGTCACGTTGTAGAGCGTCACACTGCCCACGGGCATGTTGTGGGTGGTCTCGCTGGTTACCGGCCCATTAAATAGCGAGGTGCTGTTGAGCAAATTGTTATGGGTGCTGAAGCTCAGCACCGGGCCATCCATGGTCTGGTAACTGGTGCTGCTGCCCTTGATATGGGTGTGGGATTCCGTGTTGCCGATGGTGGACTTGCTGTACTGCCGGTCGTTGATGGTCTGGTAACTCTCCACCACCTGATGGGTGGATTCGCTCCAGGCCAGGTCGTAGGTCGTCCAACTTTTGGTTTCCTCACCATCGCTCTTGTTGTAGGTACAGCCGATGGAGTGACCTTCATTGAGTATATCGCCACGCCCATGGCTCGCCGCCGAATACCCGAACCCGCCGCCGATGGAATAACTCACATCACGAAACTGTTGCGCACCCTGGAATTTGGGCGACAGCTGCGAGCCTTTGCTGTAGCGGTCCTCCACCATCGCCACCGCCGGTGCCAGATCCACGCCGAGGCTGTAAGGAAAGCGGATGGATTTGCTGTCGCTGTAGCTGGTGGAATAGCTATTGCCCACATGGGTATTGGCCATCCAGTGGGACGGGGTAACGGTCATGGTGCCGTTGTTCTGCACAATGCTCTGGATCTCCGGAATCTCACCGTTGTCGTTGGACCGGGAGACCCACACCATGGCATTAATCTCGGGGATCACCTGCATATGCGACGCCAGCCGTACCCACACTGCCGTGCCAGCCAGGTCGGTAGAAAACACCACATATACTCCCTGGAATTCCTGGGTCTGGGTCGGCGGCAGGTAGTTGGTGTAGGTGTTGCGATTGGGGGAAAAATTGGTTTTGTCGTAGTAGCGCCAGTCGCGCGGCGGTATACCGGAATCGTGGGCAACGACCCTGGCAAGGATGCTGCCCTGGTGTGTGTTGCGCAGCTCAAAGGGCGTCACTAGGGTATCCGGCGAGGCTTCCGTGGCCTGGAATTGATTGGAATAGCTGCCATCCAGGCTGCACTGATGCTGTACCGAGGTCAGTACAAAACGTTTGCCATCCAGACTGGGGCGAACCAGTTCCGGCACATTGCGCGCATCCTGGGCCATGGCCATTTCAAATTGGTGGCAAACGCGCATCAGGGCGCACTGACTGGAACCGGACAGGCTGGAGCGCGATGTATCCAGCATCTGCGCCTGTTCCTTGGCGTGGGCATCTACTTCCGCCGTGCCGCCACCGTAGGAATACACACGATAAAGGTTGAACGGCAGCTTGCCCTTATTTGGGGAAGAGCCCGGTTTATAACTGGTATAACCAGCCACCGAATCCTGTTGCGATGCCACCTGCGCGGTGCTGAATACCGCCTGCACCGAGGAGCTCGCCAGAGTCTTCTGGTACTGGTATTGGGTGATGACATCGCATTGCTGTCCGCCCAAAGGCGCACTGCTGGTTTGGGTATAACGCAGCGGACGCCCGCCCAGCATCATGGGGTATTTGGGCGCATTGGCGAGCACCAGCGTGTGGCTGTTGCCGGTATGGACAAAGTAGTAATACAGGTGCGCCTTTTCCATCAGGCGCGTGATCAACTCCAGGTCTGACTCACCGGCCTGCAACCAGTCCTGCACCCGGTTAAGCGCGAGGTTGCTATCTGGCGACAGACTTTGGGTATCAAAGCGGACCGCGTGTTCGCGCAACAGGGTTTCAATAACCCCGCGGATGGTCTGCAAACCGTAGAGCCGATATTGGTTGGTCAGACTAAGCTTCCATAAATCCGGACGTACTGTGGCCCGGTACACCCCCGGCTCTGCCAGCGAGAAACTGGCGATCATGCCGTTAAATAACGACAACTCTTCTACCTTATTGCCGGTCAGGGCTTGCTCGAATAAAAAGTCGCCGTTATTGCCAGCGGTCGGCAAATTCACGCCAAAGGTAACTGGCCGCGCGATGATCTGGTCAAAATCCAGCGGGTCACCGCCATCCGGATTAGTGTTAGCGCGCAGTTCCAGTTGGAACTCAAAGGGTTGCGAAACCCCCTCCCGCCCCTGGATCGACTCCAGCCGGAAATAGTCACGCCCCAGGACCCGTCCATCGGCCAGCCAGATGGCGACATGGGTGAACAGTTTTTCATTATCCTGTTTGCTGATAGCGGTCCGACCGACCGATGTGTGTGCCGGAATTGTCATGATCACCTCAGCGCCGGGATTGTGAAGGTCAGCTGCCACTGCTCGGCATCCGCCTGCGCGGGCATGCTGGTGTTAAGCCGCCATTGTTTGCGCGCCGCCATCTCCGGTGCGCTCTGGTACAGCCAGCTGGTATAGGCGAGCCGCAGGCCCTTGCCTGCTTCCGGGTGCGCATGCAGCGGCAACACCTGATGGGTTTTGGGCAGGTCCAGGCACACCTCAATGTCATAGCGGTAATGGGTAATCCAGCGCACCAGGTCGCACAGCCATTGATGACGATTGCCCTCCGGCTGGAAGTCAATCAATTGCTCATAGGTCTCAACCTGGATCAACAGGCGCAGCGATTTGTGCTGATCCCAGCAGCGCGTGCCGATCACGGTAGTCTGGGCAAGCCGACTGTTTTGCAGCCCCAGGGCGATGTGCTGCTCCTTGTCGAGCGGCAGCCAGCCACCGCGAAACGGTTGCAATTGCAAGGGCAAACCGATCAGGCGGCGCAACAGCGATTGCACAAAGCTGTGGCTGCGGCGCGGATGGCTGAGTAACCCGGCAATGGCCAGCAACTGGCGAGGATTTAACGGGCCCGCCTGATCGCCGTTGATGGCGTTGATCAAACGGCCCGGTAAAGGCAATTGGTCCTGGGCCAGACCGAGATCCGGGTTGGCGCGCATCATCATCCAGTAACGCAGGGTATTGATGCGGTGATTGAACACATCCAGAAACGCCGCCATGGCACCATCGCCCTCACGGGCGCGCTGGTAACACAACTCCAGGTATGGTGCCGGCAAGGTGCCGAGGAGGCCAGCGAGGATGTACTGGTTTAAATAAATCTGCACCGGCGTGGTCCGCACATCCACACCCGCCACCTGATGCCGGGGATGCTCATAACCCAGGTGCGCCCGGAAGCGCACGTGATCACCCAACTGCTTCATCACCTGCGAGCCATCGCGCAACGGCAAAGGCAAGAGCCGCCGCACAAGCTGCAACAGATTCAGCCCGGCATAGGTTTTGTGTTCGACCGAGGCTAAAGCAGACATTGCGTACCCACCCTGGCAGGCCAACGCCTGATCAACTCACCATCCGCATCGCGCAGGATAAGGCTGACAAAACTGTTCAGCGGCACAAAATGCGCAAGGCATTCATTAAGCACCTCGCCAAAGAGAATCACGCTGGCGCGATCAAAGTAATGGATGTTGACCGACAGGGTCAGCTCGGTGCCATGGCAGTAGCCGCGCCAGGCTTCATCGCCCACGTGGTGGCCTACCATCCGACAACTCAGAGCGAGCAGCGCAGCAATCTGGCGGCGCGCTCCCGCCTGGTCAGCGGGAATATGCTGTACCAGTAATTGTCGTAAGGCCTCCAGACCTTCCGCTCCCGAACGCAACGGCAGGTAATGGCTATTCAACTGCGCCACCAGGCGGCGGGTCTGGTCACCGGTTAATTGCGGTGACTGATGGCGGCTCGGCCGTTTGACCATGCGTGCAGTTTGCACAACGCCGGGCACTTCCATCTGTAAGTTACCCGCCAGCGGCAAGCGCTCAGGCAGGTTGCGATTGGTACACCAGGCGCGCCCCATAACACTCATACCCGGTTGCCAGTCCGGTTCAAATTGCTCATTCAGGAAACGCAGGAAATATTCTGTACCGGTCACCGAGGGCAATTGGCTGGGCTCGCGTCGTGCAACCCAATAGCCGAAAGGTGAATTGCGATCGCCATAGAGTGGTTGTAGCGATTGCGTCGTGCCGTCGGGATATAAAAAGTACACCTCGCCCAGCGAATGGATTTCACAATGCGCGTGATGAAATTGGTCACCGGTAACCGGATATTCAAGGCGTGTTGCGCGCAGGTGGATAGGCTCAATAGCTTGGCGAAATAAATTAATCACCGGTGCGCAATTCACCTTGAAAGCATCGGTCGTGAGTGCTTCACACTCTTGTGATAAGAGGAAGATAATCTCCAGTTCCTGTTCAAAGCCTTTGGTACTTAATCCTTCCAAGGTACCGAACAGGAATTTATCGGGAAACAGGAAATATTCTCGCAGTAAAGGCAAACCCGGATTGACACCGGCATCGCCGGGCAAAAGTGAATCTTCCGTATCCAGACCTTTAAATCCCAGCGCCGAAACGGGCAAGCTGTAATAGGAGTCATCGACAGGGTTGCGCACCAGGATGCCCTGCAGATGATTTTTCAGTTGATCATATAAACGGAAACGATCCGGGCCATGCAAATAAAACGATAACCGCTGCATGGGGAAACCATCGAAACGAAACCCCTGAAACGCACGCAAGTGCACGCACAGCGCCGCAAACACACCGCTGCCGGGTTTTACGGCGCGGATCAGATTGTGCGGTGGCGCCGTGACCCTGGTGACTTCTATCGGCCAGACTTCGGTATCGTAACGCGTGATAAAACGGCACGGATAACGTTTGCCGTGCATATCAATTTCGGTTGAAAGTGGTGTATTGCGTTTAACACATTGCACGCTGGCAAAATTGCCCTGGGTCACATCAAATTGCACCACCGATGCCGCTGGCCAGGGCGCTTCAAGATGCGGTGATAACGCAGCCAATAATTGATTAGGCAGCAAGGCATCATCCAGATCCATCTGGTAACGCAAATGCCCGGTGAGATAAGCAAAGGATTGCAACATCATTTCAATGTGCGGATCACCGGAACGTTCGCGATTCAGCGAAAGCTCCTGCGCCACCTCGGGGTAATCGCCGGCAAAACGCACCGACTCGGTACGCAGGTACTCCAGCTCTTCGAGGAAATAACGCTTTAAGGTTTCATCCGATAACATTATTCGCCCAATCTCCAGGTGACTGATTCTTCTACCTGATCGCGCAACTGCGCACTGATTTGCAACTGGCCATCAACCACATCAACAGCAACCTGTTTCAGGCGCGGTTCAAACTGATAGATGCGCTGGGCCAGGGCGTTACCGTAACGCTCAAGTGCGGCGTCACCCGGACCCAACTCCACCACATGGGGAACCCCAAAATTCAAAATGCCCGGCGGCACATCCCTGTTTTCCAACATCGCTGTTGCAGTAAGCTGCGAGACTGACTCACGCACCGCGTCTTTCATGTCCCAGTCGATTTCATGACTCAGGCGTTCAAACAGGAACTTCATCAGTACTATCCTCTACGCAACGATTACCTGACGTTCTATGCCTAATGTTTTACGCACAACTCGCTAACGCTTCACGACGCCGGGCACGTCAGCTTAAGCGTTTACCATCACATCATCAGAAGGTGGGCGAGTTGTCAGTGAACTGTCCGATCGGTCGATTGCGCGACACGCTCCAGCCGGACATTTTGTTGCCCGCCAGTGAGGTATCCGCATTCTGTACCGTGTAAGTCCACAGGATTTCGGTGAAATTCAGCTTGAACTGTTCCGTCGGCATATCGTTGGGATGGGATTGAAATTGAATCTCGCTGATCAATGCATCACGCAATTCAAAGGTCAGGATGTTGGCCGTTTTATCACCGGAGTTGCGCAGGATATAAATACGCGTCGGCTTGTCCGCACCTTTGCCGATGGGCTCGGCACGCAGACAAAATTCATAAAATTTCACCGAGGTTTTATCCACATATTTCACGCAGGTAAATTCAGTGATAACCGGACGACCAGAGGTGCGCGCCGAGTTACTGACATCCGTGGTGACCTGTTGCTTCATGCCCTGGTGAATAGATACCAGCTCAATACACTGGCCGAAATTTTTCCCCAGGTCTTCCGTCAGGCCGGGCTTGTCGATCAGGCTACCGCCGGTTGTCCAGGTGTTGGAGTCACCTGCACCGAAGATGCCTTCCGCATTGCCGGGTTGCAATAAAATTAAATCCATGAGTCAAATCCCCTTGATTAAGCCGGCAGCTCAGCTACCAGACGAATGGAAGTCGTAAGGTCTTCAAGCTGGAAATGCGGCTTGAGGAATAAGGTGGCGTTGTAGGCACCGGGTTTGCCCGGAATACTGGTGACATCGATCCGCGCTTCACGTAACGGAAATGCCGCCTTCACTTCCTGGGTCGCCTCGTCATCCAGGAGGATGTATTGCGCGATCCATTCGTTGAGATATTTTTCGACATTACCGCGAGTCATGAAACGGCCCACCTTATCGCGCATGATCACCTTCAAGTAATGTGCAAAGCGCGAAGCGGCTAACACATAAGGCAACATGGCAGACAGCTGCGCATTACTGTTGGCGGAATCAGATAAATATTTCTTGGGTTTATTGGTGGTCTGTCCGCCGAAAAAGGCGGCGCGATTGGTGCCCTTGCAATGACACGCCGTGATAAAGCCCAGGTCATTCAGCTCTTTTTCGCGGCGGTCGGTAATGGCTACTTCCGTGGGACATTGCATATCAATGTCACCGTCTGCCGTTTTAAAGGTGAGATTGGGCAAGCCTTCCAGCAACCCACCGCCCTCAACACCGCGAATGGCCGCTGTCCAACCATAAAGCGTAAACGCGTGGGTAATTCGCTCGGCGAGGAAATACGCAGGGTTGCCCCACAGACAACGTTCAGCATCGACATTACCGGAATTTTCTTCGTAATCATCGT
Organism: Cellvibrio sp. PSBB006; assembly: GCF_002162135.1. Classification (NCBI taxonomy): domain Bacteria; kingdom Pseudomonadati; phylum Pseudomonadota; class Gammaproteobacteria; order Cellvibrionales; family Cellvibrionaceae; genus Cellvibrio; species Cellvibrio sp. PSBB006. The sequence continues at coordinate 979,551 of NZ_CP021382.1, forward strand.
GCATGATGACATCAGGCAAGGCTTCGCCTTCGCGCAAGATCGGCACAACGACCTGTTCTTCAAAACGCAGACCATCCGCCGCCAGACGTTTTTCACCGTAAGGCAAACGCAACAAGATGCGCGGCAATGTCAGAGTGACGTAACGGGAATCTTCCTGGTCGCGAAAACCGCGCCATTCATTGAGCTCAACGCTTTCAAATATCTTGGCGAGGTCGCGCGGCTTGGCTAATTTATCGAACGACTTCAAGCCAAACATATCCGGTGACGCCGCAGCGATAAACGGTGCATGTGCCGAAGCGGCCACCTGGGATACTTTTTCCAGCAGGCTAATACTTTCCGGATCTCGGCCAAAGCTGTAATCGCCCAGCAGCAAACTGTAGGGCGCACCACCATAAGTACCGTATTCCGCTTCATAAATCAGTTTGAACAAATGGCTTTGATCAAACTCAACCGCTTTGAACAAGTCATCTTTCAATTCCTTGCGCGTGATATTCAAAACCCGTAACTTCAATGAAGTACCGGTTTCAGCACGCGCAACCAGATGAAACAGCCCACGCCAGGACGATTCCAGCCGTTGAAAGTTTTCATCATGCAATACCTGGTTAAGGATATTGCTCAAGCGTGTATCCATGTCGACAACTAATCTGTCGATCTTTTTAACCACACTGCCTTCGGTGGTTTTGAGGTTGTCATAATCAGCAACCACCATCTGCACAAAACGACCATACGCGCGATTGGCATTGGCTTTTTGTTTATCGCCGGATTGGGTGTAGGACTCCGGCGTATTATCCTTCGCCACGGCTGCAAGATCTGCTGACACCCAGCCATCGGTGGCTGCCGGGTCGTAAGCCGCCGTGAAATCCTTACGCAGCGCCTCACCTTCCGGTGAGTCAGCCATGGTGGCGTCAATAAGACGCTCAACTTCATCATCGCTTTCAATGCGAGCTTGCATATCGCGCAGGTCAGCCCGCTTTTCATAAATTTCTTTTAACGGATCAAAGCGTTGGACAATAGACAGCGGACTGAATTGCTCCAGCTTACTGAATGCCAGCGTGCTTTTTTTGGCATCGGCGGTGGCATCATCTTCGGGTAATTTGTATGAAAAGGTAATACCCGCATTGAACGAAGCCATTACCGAATCAAAAATTTCCGAGTCTATCTCCACCATCTTGCGCTCTTTCAAGGCTGACCGCTCTGCCGTAGGGGTATCGCCGGACAAATCCGCCAATATTCCTACAATAAACGGCAATTCTTTTTTCTCCGCTGCGCCTCCGGTTTCGACATCGTAAGTGATCTTTACCCGGGGCGGGCGACGTCGAGCCAGGACTTTCTGAATACTTTCCGACATAGGTAGGCTTCCTCATTGCTTTACATGCTAATTAACGTCAATAAATTTTTTGTATCGCTTACGAACACTGATCCAAACGTTGATGCTTGCGATACAGCACAACTCCTTTACTGGCATTGACCTTTTCGACTTGCCCCTGGGATTCCAGATAATCAAGTGCGTGTTGAACCAATTCCAGTGAATCCTGGTAACGTTGACGAGCCAACCACCAGCGCGCTATACCCTCCACTGTTTCTGAAGCTTCGGGACAGCTGGATAAATATCGTCTGATAATGCCTGCTATTGACTGTATCTGGTCCGGCTCTGCCTGTATCACTCAGCATTCCTCATAGTCATGGATTCACAACGTTATCTCTTCAAAACCCATGCCAGAAAAATATTTTTTTAAAGCCCTTGCATTGTCTGGGCTCGGCCGGACACGCATTAGTTCTGTGAGGCAAAAAGACCTCAGTTATGGAAATCATCAGTGAGGTAAGATGACCACAGGTGAGGCAATCACGCCTCACTTTTTATTGATGACAGAAATAACCTGTTCAATAAGAACAAGCTATTGCCCCATCAAAAAATGGTTCAGGAAAAATGAAAGTTGATGCTGAATCGGCAGGCTTACCGGAAGAGATTTGTATTAACCGGAAGAAAGAATAACGAAGGTCAGGTAGGGTAGCGGTCCGTCTGGTATTGATTTTTATCAACACCGTATTTTTCTATCAGGCGAGTAAAACTCCGTCGTTCTTTACCCGCCAGCCGAGCCGCTTTGGAAATATTGCCTGCACACCGCTGTAACAGGGTACGGATATAATTTTTTTCAAACTCTTCTATGACGCGAGCTTTTTCCTGCTGGAATGAATCCAGTGTATTTTCATCCATCAGGCCCGTGGAACTCTCGCAGGTCATATGCGTAACAGAGGCCGTTCCGGGGAGGCCCTTTACATCAGCCACATCAATGACCGTCGATTCAGTCAACACAAATAATTTGTGCAAATAATTTTCCAGCTCGCGGATGTTGCCGGGCCATTCGTACGCAGACATCCAGGCGAGGGTTCTCTGGGATAGAACCTTATTTGGACGATTATATTCCTGGCTGAATCGCTTCAGAAAATGTTGACATAATTGCGGGATATCATCAGACCGCTGGCGCAAGGGAGGAATATTGACCGCCAGAATATCAAGCCGATAAAACAAGTCTTCCCTGAAATGTTCCCCGGACAAAAGATAGCTGGTGGATTTATTACTTGCAGCAATAATCCTTACGTTAGCTCGTTTATAGCCCGACGAGCCAAGTGGACGGTATTCTCTATCCTGTAAAAAACGTAACAAAACGACCTGGGCCTTGGGCGACAAACTGTCCACTTCATCAAGGAAAAGTGTTCCCTTTTCCGCCTGCTCAATAAAGCCCGCGTGATTTTTTTTGGCATCAGTGAAGGCACCGCGCTCGAAACCGAAAAGCTCCGCAATAAATAAATCATCACTGTATGCACCGCAGTTAACGGGAACAAACGGACCCGCTTCCCTGGGGCTCAAATAGTGAATAGCACGCGCAGCGACTTCTTTACCCGTTCCAGTTTCTCCCTGCACCAAAACCGGCGCGTCAGAATGACTTACCCGGTTGATCACAGCAATCAAACCCTGCAAGGATTCACTCGAACCGATCATATTAAGCCCGACAGCAGCATGAAGACGCGGCGGTGCAAACCAATTGCGCAGCAGTTGCGCGCACTCTTTCACATTACCCGGCCAAGGTAAGACCTCAGTATCAATCAGGGATAACGGATGATGCGAAAAATTGATGAGCAGATCCGGTTTTGGCAGCAACGGCATAGAAGCGGAAAATCCATCACCCACCGCCAGCAAATGGATGACCTCTTCTAACGACTCTTCAGAACAAACGATGTCAATTCCGGCAGCATCCAATGCACTGATGATCAAACTGCGTTCTTCTTCCGAAGATATGCATTGCAGATATATTTTTGTCTTTGTCACACGCTTTCCTTTATATGACACAAACACTGACAAGCTATTAGATGTTTTACGTCGGCAGCTCACCAGATTTATATTTATTCATGATTTTTGTATAAAGCCTGGACTCAACTCCAAAACACATGGTGCATAGCTCAAAAAACATACCACTCGATACATACGTCAAAACAGCTTTGTGAACTTAGGCAACAAAGCAGAAGTGTGCAAGCAAGAACTCGGAAAAAAATATTACACGATATTTCATGGCACATTTTTAAGGGCAAATAAACAGCTAAAAGAATAAGAAGTTTTTATACATTATTTTTTTGCATATGCCGTCTTCATTTATTTGAATCTTTACATGTCTGGCATCCGCTGGACCACAACACCGCATCCATGATCTCAAAAGTTAACCGCGTTATTCGTTATCCTGCAGCGGCCCATCCGGGAGCTAGCGCAGCCGGAGTCCGAAATCCGTCAGCTGGACGCGAAAACCGAGCATCATATTGAAAACGTCAATAAACTGTGGGACATTACCGGTTTTCAAGTAAGGCCTGTGATAGATTTGCGCCGCAGCCGGGGCGGGTAATAAATGCTTCGGCTGAATCAAGGTTTAAAAATCGCGAGAATCATAATCTCGCCCAGGAACCATACCCATGCCGACCAAGCGCGCCCTGATAGTTGATGACTCCACCACCGCCCAATATCGCCTGAAGAAGATGTTGCGGGCTTATGACCTGCAAATTGATGCCGTGGATTCCGGTGAAGCCGCCCTGCTCCATCTCGCCTCCCATGTTCCCGATGTCATCTTTATGGATCACCTGATGCCGGGGATGGATGGCTTCCGCGCACTGCAAATCATCAAGTCCCACCCCGAGACCGCCATGGTGCCGGTCATCATGTACACCTCCAAAAGCGGTGACGTTTATACCGGCCAAGCCCGCGCGCTGGGCGCCCTGGACGTGATCAGCAAGGACACCATCAATGCCACTGACCTGTCCAAGGTCATGGAAGGCATTCATATCTATCCGCTCAAAAGGGTCCAGGAAACGGTAGCGGAGCCTGAGGAAGTGATGCTGCCGGATGACGGCATTAATCCCCAACTGGATATCAGCGATCTGCCACCGGTGGAAGCGGTAGCAGCCCCGGCACCGCGTACCGAAGGGCCGAGCAGCGATAACTCTCGCCGTATTGAATTGCGGATCTCCCAACTTGAACATGCCATTGACGACAGCCGCCGGGTGATTACCGCGCGCCTGGTGCGGGAAATCCAGAAATTGCGCTACAACATCAGCCGTGAGCTGACCGAACATGTGGCGCCCGCAGAGCCACTCAAAAAGCCCGATACCCCGGCTGCAGATGAGGCTCAATCGATACCCGTTGCTCAGCCGTCGCGTCAGGGTTGGTTTCTTCCCTTCGCCACCCTGGCGGTGGTGCTGATCGTCGGCGGCTTTTCATTCACTTATTTCAATAAACTGAATGAACGCTTGAGCGCGCTCAGCGAACAACAAGCCGAGCAACGCAGCCACTTGAATGACATCAACAACAAATTGGTAGAGCTGCATACATCCCTGGAAATGCAGAGCAATATGCAAACCCAACTCGGCGTTGTGAACAGCGGCCGCGTAGTAAAAAGCAATATGTTGAACGATATGGTGTGGGCGTTTAATCAGAATGGTGCTATGCCATTTAACCCGGACATCATGGACCCGAACGCGATTAAACGGTTGAGTGAATTTGTTCACCGCATCAGCCAACAGGGTTTTAAAGGTGCGGTATGGGTAAACCTGAGTGCCGGTGATTTTTGCGTCGTGACCGACAGCGCCGGCCGCGCACAATTGCCGGGGAAAGACGCACGCATGTCAGACTGCATGTTGCTGAGCGAGCTTTACACCATCGAAAATATGATGGAAGAAGTGGTTGAGGAAATCGATTCCAACCTGGTGGCGATCAACAGTGTAAACCGTGGCGATATTAATGTGATTGTGAGCCGCATGGACGACCAGTTACTCAATTATCCAACCCGCCAACCGCAAACCCTGGCGAGCGAATGGAATCGTGTTGCACAAAATAATAATCGTTTGACGATCGAGCTTAGTGATGTCGATAGTTTGCAATAACACTTGCACTTCGTAATCCGTTTGTCATTAGGCCTTTTGTTTCGAAAACGCATGAATACATCCCTGTAGCTCCTTCAAGTCGTCCCTGACTTGAAGGTTTCGAAACAAAAGGCCTAACGCCAAACTCCCATTGTGCAAATGTCAACTTTATCTGCCATCAGGGACTAACATTCGGCTGATCCGAGCCAGTGTAGCCATCCATATTCAAACGTGTTGTGCCGATCAGGGTAATGTCTGACGGTTTAACATCGCAATTTTCCGTTTCAAACTCCACGCCCAATGCCGATGTAGAACCCTGCCCTTTAACCACACCTTGATACACCTGACAGGCTTTTACCTTGTGAGATGAGGGGTGATAAATTGTCAGGTTGCGCAACACGGCGACATCACCAAAGTTTTTGTTAATCCCCACAATGGTATCGACATCGTTAGTGCGTACATTTTCGATGGTCACGTAACGTGGGCCGCCGTTGCCGGTACAGTCGCCGCAGGCGCGATACAATTTTCCGGCGTTCTCCGCAATAAAATTGGAAATATGCACAGCGCCGCGACCATTGTGTTGAAACACCTTGTCGTCTCCCTGAAAGGCGCCGCCGCAATTGATGCGCATCACAGTGCCTGCCGGGCCGCGCGCGGTTGCTGCGTCTTCGCCGATGTCTTCCCACCAGACATTTTCAATCGTACAACTGCCTTCACAATGGATACCGTCAGAGGCAAGATTGCCGATCACGACATTGCGAATTACCGCATCGTGTTGCAACCGGAACAGCGGTGGCTGACCTTCCGCCTGGCTTCCGCCGGACAAGTTGTAGCGCCGGTTGTTGCCATCGAACACTTCGCCGACTCCCAACTCAACGGTTGCTGGTAATTGCACGGTTTCCGACGGATTTGGCTGCGCCGGACAATTAGCGATAGGCGTGCTGGATGCCGAAGACGCACTGGATGAAATCAGTGATGAGCTGCTGCTTGATGGGGTTATCGAGGAACTGACACTGCTGGACGAACTGACGGCACTTGACGTACTACTGGCAACCACACTGCTGGAACTGGCCGACGAATAACTGCCGCCACAGGTTCCGGCACTGGCATTGCCGGTAACCGTCAGCGAATCAATATTCGCAATCGCTTGCGAACCTGTCGCCTGCAAGCGCACCGTGTTGTTGCCCGCATACAAATTCACATGCTTGCCGGCAGCACTCCAGGTAGACAGCGAAGCGGTACGCGGAAAGGATAAACTGCCGGAAGATCCGTTGACCACCAAGGCTGAGCTGGTTGAACCGGTATTGGCATATCGGAAGCTCAGATGGTAGGTTCCACTCACCGGCACCTGGATGTCATAGTTGATTCTTTTGCCACCGCTATTATCCAGATCCACATAGCCGCTGCCGGTGTAACCGTTGTTGCTGGTACTGATCACACCTTCGTAACTGCAAAAGCCCGGATTGTTTTCCTGGATGGTGACATCTGCAACAGCGAGGGCGGATGTCAGACTGCACGCGAACAGCAATGCGCGTTGGTTGATTTTATAATGGCTCACCATAAATCTCTCCTAAACTGAATCGTTATTGTTGTGTCAGTTTTATTATTCATTGTGTTTTTACAGCCGCCACAGGTTGAATAAAAAAACTGACGGCACGACGACACTAGGGGTGAGGAGCGAAGGTTGTCAATCAGCGGTCAAGGTTGATTGTGAATTATTGTGATGATTTTCATAACACGAAAACGGATTAATAACACCGCGAAATGGTGAACGCATTTTTAATTTCTGTTTATTGCTAATGACTGGAAATGACACATGCCGATACTAACCGCTTGGCTAAACGCCCTGATTCCATTGATTGCAGTTTTAGGCGCCTATGGATTAGCGATTTATCAGGGCTATGAAGGCGTGTGTAATCCCTTCTGGAGCGGCTGCACGTCGATCAGTCGCGCTGCCCGCTACGGCGATGCTCTATTTTTATTTCGCGGTTTAATGTTACCGCTGAGCAGCTTGCTCGTTGTTTACTGGATTTTTCATTATCGCTGGTTAAATGCCTGGATGGGAAAACGGCACCGACACACCGCCATTCTCTGGATTGGTATTGTCTCTGCTATCGCGCTAACACTTTATGCCAACTTCCTTGGCAGCGATGGCCAAATCTACCGTTTTATGCGCCGCACCGGCGTAACCTTCTATTTCGGTTTTGCGATGCTCGCGCAACTGTTGAGTGTCTATTCTCTGTATCAGTCGCGCGCGCAACAACCCAGGGGATTACTGCATCTGGTGCGATGGCAATTATTCTTTATTGTGATTCAGTGGGTGATCGGCCTGCTGTCACTGGCGGTTACGATCTACCAGCCAGATTTCAGCTATCAGGCCAACAATATTCTCGAATGGAATTTTGCTTTGGCGATGACAGGTTTTTATGCGGTAAGCGGAATCATGTGGAAGAACTTCTGGCGCGATGAATCTGCCATTAGTTAATTTTCTTCATTGCCTGCTGAATTGCATTCGGGTTGTAGCCACGAATTACTTCGCCATTCACAACCAATAAAGGTACACCTTTGCCATTTAACTGGTCGTATTGTTCGCGGCCTTCGCTTGATTTTTCAATATCATATTCGGTGAAAGGGATATTGTTGTCCTTGAAATATTTGCGCGTCCGCGCGCAGTACCCACACCAGTCTGTGGCATAAAGCACCACTTGTTGGCCATGAGCCATACTGATGTTCGCCGGTGTCTGTGCGTCTGCCGTAAATTTTTTCCAGTTGAATGCCACTGCCAGCAGCACCAGAAAGCCGATCAATACTTTGTTCATGTGTCGGCGCTCCTGTAGTGCCGGTAGATAGTGCCGCTAAATAGTAGTGCCGCTATTTATTATCGGAAGGCTTCAGGAAGCGGGCGACATACCAACAGCTCGCCTCAATGCCAAACCCCTCTGCCCTCGCCCAGCCCAACCCCTCACGCACTAATTTTTCTGCCATGCCTTTACCGCGAAATTCCGGTGGAACCCAGGTGTGGGTAAAGTCGATCATGGATTTATTGTCGCGTTCAAAACGTCGGTACTGGAGCACGGCCTCGCTGTCGCCTGCCGTCAAACTGAAGCGATTCTGCTCCGGTTGATGCTGTACTGTCAAATTGATGGGTTCATTCATAGAGACCTCCTACTGGATCACTGCCTTATCACTGAGACAACAGAACCCGACTTTTGCACCAAGGCCAGACTATTACACCAGGGTTATTGCACAGTCTCAGACAAATCAAACACCACCGTGCGGCTGCTACAGGCTTTTTCCTTACTGCAATCAATCTCGGCATTTACCAGTACCCGATCATTACTGACCTGAAGATGCTCAACCAAAAATTGTTTAACAACCACGCTGCGTTCTACTGCCAGGCGACGCAGGTCTTCATCAGTAACAGGAAAGGTATTTAGCCATGCGGCGTACTGTTCGTCCACTGACAGGTTCTTGTCATGTGCCACATCGAGACGGCGGTATTGCGCCGTGACGACTTTTTGCCAGGCCGGCGTTTTTTTCTTGATGTCGTCATTGGTTAAACCTTCCGCCAACAGCAGCGGCTTTGCTTGGGCTGCGCGTAAACCGCGAGTGTCGGTCACCACATCGTATTGCCCACGCGCATCCAGGCGCAGCTGAGGCCGCTTGTTCAACGCTTCCTCCAGGAGTGTTAGTTTGCGCGTGGCCTTGGACAACAACTGGGTTGAACCGGAATTGAATTTTATTTCCCCCAGGTCTTCGTCAGCACCTACGAGATTGGCGAGCAAACTAAAGGGCGCCGTCACGATCTTCATCAAGGTATTGCGCACCGCCGACCAAATGACTTTGCTGATATCGAAACTCGGATCGTCCGGCCTGCCACTGATACCTACATCCAGGGTTGCTACACCATTTTCATCCGTCAACAACGCCAGGGCGAGACGCAGAGGAATATCCATCGCACTGGCGCTGCGGACGCGTTCACCCAGCTGCAATTGATCCATCACAATATGGTTGTCGCCGACGATGCGGCCATCGGCCAGTCGATAATGCAAATTGGCTGTCAACAAGCCGCGATCAATTCGCCAACCGGCATAGGTACTTGAGTAAGCACTGAATCCGCCGAGATCCATATTTTCAAAGTTAAGCGTGGCATCCAGCTTGGGTTGCTCCAGAAAAGGTTGCGCCTTGCCATTGAGTGTCACTGGTGCATAGCCGTCCACATCGCCCTTGAAATTAAACGACGCGAGTTTTTTCGTATCAGATGTCAAGCCAATCAGCTCACCGCTGAAGTGTTGCACCGCGGCGGTGAAATCCGGCGTAAGGGATTCATCGTGAAAACGAAAGGAGGCATTATTCAAGGCAAGTTTTTGCAACGTAAATTGCCAGGGCTTTGCCGGAGTAGCCACCGCATTGGGTGTTTGTTCGCTCGGGTTTATCTCCACCACCGGGAACAAGCTTTGCAAATTCGTCGTGCCTTCTTTGGTGATAATAAAGCGACTATCAAAACCGGTTAATGCAAGCAGCGGTAATGTCAGCTGCTGCTGTTCAAGGTCAACATGCGTGTCTTGCCAGGCCAATGCTTCCCAACTTATCAACTCGTCTGGCGATGCCAAAGGACGCAACCTGAACTGTGTAACCTTACCGTTGGAGGTCAAGGTAATCGGTGCCGCTTCGCGCAGCGCCAACTGGGTTTGCACATCAAGATTGCCCGCCAGAATTTCCGCGTTGAGGTAAGGTTGCAACAAGGGATTAATCAACGACAAGGGCAACTGAGTGATCTGTGTGGCCAGGTTACCGTCGAGGCTTAAGGGATTAATGTCACCATCAATCTGAAATTGTGTCTGCGCGTCGATGGTCGCGGTGAGGTTGAGTTGCGCAGCGGTTTCACCGGAGGTGTGAATATCAGTGAGGTTTAATTCAAGGGGCGTTATCTTGAATGCATGCTGGTTCAGCTCAGCTACCTGCCAATCCACAATACCTTTTACATTCACGGCTTTGATGTAAGCGCCCCACGCGGACTGTTCATTATTCTCGCCCTGGCTTTCTGCATCGTTTGCAGAGGGGCTTTCCGGCAGCTCGGGTGTCAACATCTGCACCAGACCGATTTGATCTGCTTCACTCCAGCTGGCGATGGCTAATCCATCCAGTGAAATCTGGTCTATCTCCACAAGCTCTGTCAGACTCGACACGCGCAAATTGTCCAGTGACAAACGTGAAAACGCCAGGCGGCTTTTTTTATCGCCAGCACGACTGCGCAAATCCAGACGATTGAAAGCCAAACGACTGTCACTCAAAGACCAGGATAAATCTGACTGCCAACTCACCTCATAGTGGCCGGAAAAATCCGCTGCGCCATCGCGCAAAGCAAAATGAAGATAGGGTTTAAAGTACTGCCAGGCCGGCTGCAGGGAGATATTTTTTAAGCTCAACTCGCCTTCACTGCTGCCACGTTTGACCGACACATTACCTTCCCAAACAAATTCACCGCCGCTGCTGCGGGCGCGCAGGTAATAAGGTTGGCCCACATCTTTAATTGTTGAAAAGTCCTGCAAGACAAATTCAAGATCGTCCACACTGGTGTGAAAAGTGTCTTCATGACTCGCATCGGTGAATTGCAAGGATTGAATGCTGAGCGCAATCTGATTGATCACCAACGGCGGAATTTCCGTAGGTGCGGTTGTTTCCGATTCCACTTGCGGCTGATTCGCCTGATGCTGAAGGATATCCGCAAAATTCCATTGGTCATTGGACGATTTGCTAACCGCCACCTGCACCTGATTCAACGCTAACGCATCGAGCGTCGGTGCGAAACGCACCAGGGTTTGCAATAGCGAAGGATTAACCTGAATTTTTTGCGCTGCCCAGAAGATGCTCTTATCCGGGTTGCGATCTTTGGGATGATGCAGCGTTACTGCGAGCGTGAAAGGATTAAAACTGATAAGGCTGTAGGATAACACCCGCCCGGTCTGCTGCTGATAAATGGCCGCGCCGGCCCAGTTCAACAGCGGCGTCACCACCACAATACTGATTACCAGATAAATGACATACGCCTGCAGCAACAGGCGTGTCACTTTATGTTTGAAAATATGCCCGAAACTTTTTACCAACGGCTGACGGACAGACACCATGTTTCTCCTTGTAGACCAGGTTTATGTGTCTCGTTAACCGGAGACTTTACTGCCCCACAAATCATACTCGTCGGAATGTTCGATGGTGACATTGACCAGATCACCCGGCTTAACATCGGTTTCGCCATTCAGATAAACGCTGCCATCAATCTCCGGCGCGTCGGCAAAGCTGCGACCAATAGCACCTTCGTCATCCACTTCGTCAATCAACACTTGCAGGGTCTGGCCGACTTTTTGTTGCAAACGGGCGGTGGAAATTTTTTGCTGCAACTGCATAAAACGGTCGTAGCGATCCTGTTTAATTTCATCCGCAACCGGGTTCGGTAATTCGTTGGCCTTGGCACCTTCAACTGGCGAATACTGGAAGCAACCCACGCGATCCAGTTGCGCTTCTTGCAGGAAGTCCAACAGTTGCTGGAAATCATCTTCAGTTTCGCCGGGGAAGCCGACAATAAAGGTGGAGCGCAAGGTGAGGTTCGGCACTTGCTGGCGCCAGTTCTGGATACGTTCCAGGGTTTTCTCCACCTGCCCCGGACGACGCATCTTGCGCAACAGCGTCGGGCTGGCGTGCTGGAACGGAATATCCAGGTAAGGCAACACCTTGCCCTCGGCCATCAACGGAATGATGTTATCCACATGGGGATAGGGATAAACATAATGCAAACGCACCCACACACCCAGCTCACCCAACGCGCTCGATAACTGATACATATCCGTCTTGAGCGGGCGACCATCCCAGAAGTCGGTACGGTGTTTGATGTCCACGCCATAGGCCGAGGTGTCCTGGGAAATCACCAGTAGCTCTTTTACTCCGGCTTTCACCAGACGTTCGGCTTCACCCATCACCTGCCCGATCGGCCGGCTCACCAGCTTGCCACGCATGTCGGGGATGATGCAGAAACTGCAGCTGTGGTTACAGCCTTCGGAAATTTTCAAATAGGCGTAATGACGCGGTGTGAGCTTCACGCCCTGGGGCGGCACCAGATCGGTAAAGGGGTTATGCACCGCACTGGGTGGCAGATGCTGGTGGACCTGCCCCAACACCGCCTCGTAAGCGTGAGGGCCGGTAATGCCGAGCACATTGGGGTGCACCTGGCGAATATCATCTTCCTTCGCGCCCAAACACCCGGTTACCAGTACCTTGCCGTTCTCGTTCAGGGCTTCGCCAATAGCGCCGAGAGATTCCTGCACGGCGCTGTCGATAAACCCGCAGGTATTCACAATCACCATGTCCGCGTCGTTATAGGTGGGCACGATGTTGTAACCCTCCATACGCAACTGGGTGAGGATACGCTCGGAATCGACGAGGTTTTTAGGGCAACCGAGGCTGACAAAGCCAATGGTGGGGGTGGTTTTCATAGAAAGACTGCCAGGGTGTTCAAAGAAGGGGCGCTATTGTAGGGGTTTGCGGGGGAATTTGCATGTGCAAAATAGGCTATTTTTTGTACCACCTTTTCCGGTAAATATGAGGCGTACCCGACATGCCTCAACACGTCGGGCACAGCACCCATCACACCCGATAAGCCGCCAACTGCCGTTGAATGTCCTCTGACAATTTCGACAGTCCTTCCGAGGCCCGCAGGGTTTCAGCGGCGCGTTCCTGGCTTTGGTCACCGGTATTGTTGATACGGGTAATGTTTTTATTGATGTCCTCAGCTACCTGACTTTGCTGATCGACCGAGTGGGAAATCTCGGTATTAAGGTTGTTCAGTTCGGAGACCGTACGCAACACGGTCTTGATGGAGCTGCCGGACTCCTGGGCGGTGGCCACATTGGTGCGCACCGTTTCCTCAGCCATGCGCATTTGCTCAAAGGCTTTGAGCGAATTGCTTTGGAACCGCTGCACCATCTTGTCGACCTCTTCCGTAGATGCCTGGGTTCTGCTGGCCAGGGAACGCACCTCGTCGGCCACCACGGCAAAACCGCGCCCCTGCTCACCGGCTCGCGCGGCTTCAATGGCCGCGTTTAACGCGAGCAGATTGGTTTGTTCTGCAATGGAGCGAATCACATTCAACACCGCACCAATTTCATTGCTGGCATCCGCCAGCGCCGAAATAACCTTGGCGGCATTTTCAATCTTGCCAGCCAGGGCTTCGGTCGCCTGAATCGTATCGTTCAGAATCTTGTGGCCTTGTTGCGCTTCGCTGTCGGCTTTGGCGGTGGCCATAGCGACGCTGGCGGCGTTGCGCGCGACTTCATGGGCTGTCGCCGACATTTCGTGAATCGCCGCGGCAATCGCATCGATGTCGCGGGTCTGATGGGTAATGGTGTCGCTGGTGTGCAAGGCAATGTCTTTCAAGTGCGCGGCCGATGAGGTGAGCTGTTGGGTGGATTGTGACACCGAGCGAATCGTGCCTTGCAGGCGATCCATCAGCAAATCAAAACCATTGGCCAATTGACCCAGCTCATCCTTGCTGCGCGAATGGAAACGTAAGGTTAAGTCCCCTTCCCCGCTCACAATATCCTGCAAGCGCGCGGTGGTTTGTTTCAGCGGGCGAATCACCACCGATTGAATCAGCAGATAAACGATCACCAGCGCAACAACCCCTACCACCACGATCAGCAAACCCAGCATCAACGACACCTGGCGAACCATGGAACTGATCTCGTCGTTTGAGTAGGCGGTGACAATTTCGTAGCCCCAGGGATCGAAGCGCGTACTGTTCAGCGTCCAGTTATCGCCAGGATTTGCAAGGATATCGTCGACGGCTTCCAGCGAGAGATTATCGGAATGGATACGGGTTTTGCCGGTGTTATCGCGCAACACAACAAAACCGTTTTGCAGAACCCGGCTGGCGGCGATAGCGGTAAATAAGTCGGTCAGGTCCGCTTTATAACCCACGTACCAGATACCGATAGTGGCGCCCGTGCTGTCGACAATGGGCTCATAACCGGTGACGTAGGGATTACCGAGGATATCGACCACACCATAGAACGCGCGGCCCTGCTGAATCTGTTTGATGGCGGCGCCCTGCGGCGCAAGGATAGTACCGATGGCACGCCCGGTGGGAGTCATGACGTTGGTGGAAATGCGCACGAACTCATCGCGGTCGCGGGCAAAAATGGTCGCCGTACCACCCATGATTTGGGTGACGTGATCTACCAGATCAAAGGCATTGGCAATCGGCGTTTCACCCAAATACAGATTCAGCGCGTCCCGATCATTCACCCTGATCGGTTCACCCAGGCGAGGTTCGCCAAATTCAGCTCCGTATTCCTTAAGCAAAGCCATGCTGCTTTTAACACGCTCCAGCATGATCGCATCGGTCACCGTGAGCAGCCTGACTGCCTCGCGACTGATACGTGCACTCTCATTCTCGGCCTGTTCGCCGACCGTGCTGCGCTGGTGTTGGTAGACAGCAAGAATCGCCATCAAGATACCGGCAACAAAGATCAACCCCAGGACCAACATAAACTTTTTGGCAATAGTCATTCAGATACCTCTTCCTTTGAACGCCGGCCGACGTTTGTCGCTTAAATATGCAATTTAAATACCAAGCCTAGTTATTAGTGTAGTCAACGCCACAGGAAGCGACAGTTTGCAAACCCAACTTCTAAGACGAGTGGGATGATCAGCTTGACTTGTATCAAAGTCCGCGAACGCAACTGCTTTATCCTGTAGCAAACTACTCCCGTGAGCGAAAATCACCATGATAACAACCGGGCATCTACGAGCCTTTGAAATGGGTATCGATACCCATGAAGAACTGGTTGTGTACATGCGAAGGGATTGCGATGTTTGCAAAGCAGAGGGTTTTGCCGCGAATGCTCGCCTACAGATACAAGCTGGAGACAAAACGCTTATTGCGACATTGAATACCGTGACCTTATCTGCATTACCGGCGGGAACGATAGGATTTTCCGTCAGCGCGTGGCGCCGTCTGAAGCTCACCGCTGATCAGCCAATTAACGTCCGCCATGCCCCGGTGGTGCAATCCTTGAGTGCTTTGCGTAAAAAGATATACGGCAACCATCTCGGCGCGTCAGAAATTGCGAGCATTATTAACGACATCAACCGAGGGCATTATTCCGACATTCATATTGCAAGCTTTGTCACAAGCTGTGCCGGAGGCAACCTTGATACAGATGAAACGGTTGCATTAACCCAAGCGATGATCAGCGCGGGTAGTCGATTGTCCTGGCCGGGCTACTCACGCATCTATGACAAACACTGCGTCGGTGGCCTGCCCGGAAATCGCACAACACCGATTGTCATCGCCATCGCAAGCGCAGCCGGATTAATTATTCCTAAAACATCATCCCGCGCCATTACCTCACCATCCGGCACCGCTGACACCATGGAAATTCTCACGAATGTCGATTTGAGTTTGACTCAACTGCAAACCGTGGTTCGACAGACCGGCGCTTGCCTTGCATGGGGCGGCCGAATAAAACTCAGCCCAACCGATGATGTATTGATTCGTATTGAGCGCGCGCTGGATCTCGATGGCGAAGGCCAGTTGGTCGCATCTGTGCTGTCAAAAAAAATCGCGGCGGGCTCAACCCATATCCTCATCGACATTCCCGTTGGGCCAACAGCCAAAGTTCGTGACCATGCGCAGGCTGAACGCTTGTCCCAACTATTTTACGCCGTCGCGCGCAGCTTTGAGGTGCACCTACGTTGTGTTGTAACGGACGGCAGCCAAACTATCGGCAATGGTATTGGGCCGGGAGAAGAAGCCCGCGACGTGATTGCCGTTCTGCAAAACCAGCTCGATGCACCGTCGGATTTGATTCAACGCTCGTTGTTACTCGCCGCCAATCTGCTATCCATGGCTTCTGGCGACGAGCTGGATGTAACTATTGAACAAGCAAAAGACATTCTTTTTTCCGGGAAAGCATGGGCGCAGTTCCGACGCATTTGTGATGCGCAAGGTGGGCTCAAAGCCATTCCTGATTCGGCTTACCACACGACATTAACGGCTGCAAAAAATGGTCGCTTGATCGCTACTGATAATCGTCGCCTCGCCCAGCTCGCGAAATTAGCCGGTGCGCCTTCTTCACCGATTGCCGGTGTGCGTCTACGTGTTAAAGCGGGTCAGCCAGTGAGCAAAGGACAGTATTTGGCCACCTTATTTGCTGCCACATCGGGAGAGTTAGCCTACGCATTGGATTACTACGAGCATAACCGCGATTTGTTTCAAATTGAAAACGCGGTGTAAACAGAAACGTTCAACCACAACCCTTTTTCGCGGGAGTCAATTCACATGAAAATTATTTTTCTTGGTGCCACAGAAACGGTTACCGGTTCGAAGTTTTTGGTAGAAACCGCTAATACACGTATTCTGATCGACTGCGGGTTGTTCCAGGGGTACAAATGGCTGCGAGAGCGAAATTGGCAACCGCTGCCGGTGGACATCAATGAAATAGATGCGGTTGTCCTGACACACGCACATCTGGATCACTCGGGTTATGTGCCCCGGCTGTACAACGCAGGTTATCGCGGCCCCGTTTTTTGTCATGAAGCTACGCGCGCGTTATGCGGCATTTTACTCCCTGATAGTGGTCGTATCCAGGAAGAAGATGCGCGCTTTTTTGAGCGACACAAACTCTCCAAACATGCTCATCCCGAGCCATTATATGATGGCGAAACCGCAGAAAAATCTCTCGCTTTATTTGAAACAGTTTCGTTCAATAAAGTTTTCAGCATCGGTAATATCAAGCTGCACTTGCAGTCCGCCGGCCATATTCTTGGCGCTGGCAGTATCATTCTCGAAGCCGAAGGCCAGCGTATCGGTTTTTCCGGCGATGTAGGTCGACCGGACGATATTTTGATGTATCCACCAACTCCCCTGCCCGACCTGGATCTCCTGTTACTTGAATCTACGTATGGCAATCGTCGACACGTTCCCGTAGATGTCTGGCAACAGCTGGCTGACATTGTTAACGAAACCGTAGCGGTCGGCGGCGTGTTATTAATCCCCAGCTTCGCCGTAGGACGCGCCCAAGCTTTACAACACTTACTGGCCACACTGATAGAAGAACATCGCATACCTGAACTGCCTATCTTCCTCGATAGCCCGATGGCGATTGATGTATCGGATATTTACCATCGTTATGCAGATCAACATCGATTAACGGATCGAGATTGCAAACGTATTTCGCGCAAGGTGACCTACATCCATTCGGTCGATGAATCCAAAGCTCTCGCGGAATTAAAATATCCGCACATCATCATTGCTGGCAGTGGCATGGCCACGGGTGGACGAATTCTTCATCATATGAAGCGGTTACTTGCCAATTATCGAACAACGTTATTATTTACCGGCTATCAATCGGGCGGAACACGCGGCGCGCACATGTTGGCAGGAGCAGAAGCCATAAAAATTCACGGTGAATATGTACCATGCAAAGCTCGAATAGCCATGTTAGACGGTCTTTCCGGTCATGGCGATTTCGTCGATTTGACCGAATGGTTACAGCACTCTGCACTGCAACCCGGCACACGTATTCAATTGGTTCACGGCGAGCCCGATGCTGCGGATTCCATGCGGCTTTATTTGCAGGATCACACAACGTTTAATCCTGCTGTGGCGGAATATCGTAGTGTGCTACACCTGTGACAATGAGTACATCAGCCCGAGTAACACGCCCACCACCAACAAAGCAAAACCGATCAAAACCGGAGCACGAAGTTGGCGATCGCCAAAAAGCAGGACAATACCCAACTTGACGATCAGGTTAGCCAGGAAGGCGATAACAACGGCGATGATCGCAACCTGAATGTTGATCGTGCCCAATGCATATAATTTTAAATTGGCGATGGTGATGGCATCGACATCGCTCAGGCCCGAGAAAAATGCCACCACATAAGCACCGGTAGTGTGAAAAACATCATTCATCCAGACCGACAAAAACAAGACAGCAGAAAAACCCAGTGCAAAACCCAATGCGATTTTCAGTTCGGTAGGATTGGATACTTGCAGTTCCGGAAATTGCATACTCATTTGATGCCGTTGCATCAACACACCAAGGCATACCAGTCCCGCGACTAACCCTCCCAGAATCCAGGGCAACATAAACATTAACGCGGACATCTCCACCACTGCTACCACCACCGCAATGCGAACAAACAGCATCAGGTGTGACAACAAAATAATCGTCGCCGCACTGGTTGCGAAATGACTCATCTTCTTACTGTGGCGGGCGTATACCAGGGTTGTGGCCGTTGTGGAGATCAAGCCCCCCAGTAAACCCACCATGACTAGCCCCGGTTTACCGCCAAACATGCGTAATGCAACGTAACCCGCCAGACTGATACCGCTGATTAACACCACCAGCCAGCCCACCTGATAAGGGTTAAAGACGTCGTAAGGTCCAAAAGTCTGATTGGGCAAAATGGGTAATAAAATAAACGCGATGGCAGCAAACTGAAAAAATGAAATGATGTCCTGACGGGTGAGTTTACGCGGCAACCCACGCAGTTCTTCGCGGAAATACAACACAGCCGTTACGGAAATTGCCAACGCGGCAGGCAACAGGGAATGGGCAAACCACAGCATATAGCCGAGCACAAAGGTGATCAGCGCCGCCATCACTGTCGTGGTGTCCGGTTCCGTTACAGCAGATTTATATTGGGCAAGCAACAAACTGCCAACCATGGGTAGTAACAGCATCCAGGGCACGTAGGGTAAATCCAGCCGGGTACTGATGAAACCGCCCAGCGCCCCCAACAACGCAATCAAGGTGAAGGTCCTCACCCCGGCAATTTTGCCTTCATGGCGCTCGCGCTCCAATCCGATTAAGAACCCGATACCCAGGCTCTGGACGAACAACATGGAGTGGGTCAACCCGATTTCATAATCATTCATGGTGGTGGGCTTCGTCCGGGGTTGGTCATTCAATAATAGATGTCCGTCGCGCGTTTACTCACCGTTCCGGATAGGTGGCAACATGAAAACGGTTACAAAATCTGTGTAAAGATCTTTCTAATGGCGCGTGAATTCTAGTAAACTCAAAAGGTAACCGATTACATATCTGTCGGTGCAACGATTCCTATACCAGATAATAAACATAACCTGGAGCGCTTATGATTCCCTTGACGCACCTCAAGACCAGCTTATTTGGCCTTGGTTTTACCTTGATTCTCTCGGCCTGCGCTGGCAGCGGAGGCTCCGATTCCGGCGGCAACCCATCCAGTACAGCAACCAGTTCATCCACACCGGCCAGCTCATCGAGCCAACCCGCTTCCAGTCTTGCGACTTCAAGCAGTGTAAGTTCCACCAGCACCCCTTCCCCGTCCTCCAGCAGCAGTTCATCACTGCCTACCCATGCTTCAAACGGCACGATTTACTGTACATCCGCCGGAGAAGACCCGGATGGCGATGGTTGGGGGTGGGAGAAAGAAGCAAGCTGCGTAGTCCGCAATTCGGTGGCTGACCCGGACAAAGGCGACTTCGAAGGCTGCATCATTGGTACGCTTAGCTGGCAATATTGCACCGTGGACAACACCAGCTGGGGCTATGAAGCTGGCGCCGTCTGTGTTTCCCAGAGCTTCTGCCCGGCCAATCGCAGCGCGACGCAAACAGCCATGGCCGAAGACCTGAGCAATCCTGCTTCATCGGAAAAAGCTGAAGCGGTTTACGACTACTTCCGTTCCGTGTGGGGTACCAAAACCCTTTCTGGCCAGCAGGATTTAACCTGGCAAGACAGCATCGATATGTATCAACGGGTGCTGGACGATACCGGTAAAGCACCGGCCATCATGGGCTATGACTTTATGAATTACGCCTTCACCAGCGGCGATGGTTTGCAACAAACCGAAGAGGCGATTGAACACTGGGATCGCGGTGGCCTGGTTTCATTTGCCTGGCACTGGCGCGACCCGAGCGACACGACCAGCGCGTTTTATTCAGCGGAAACGGATTTTCAGATTCCAATCGCTGACGGGCAATTGAATACGCAAGATCCCAACTTCACCAGGATGCAAGCGGATATCGACAGCATCGCCGCTGAATTACAAACCCTGCAAGATGCCGGTGTTGTGGTGTTATGGCGCCCGCTGCACGAAGCCTCCGGCGGCTGGTTCTGGTGGGGTCGCTCACGCTCGGATGGTATCTCTCCCGCTTACGCGCAGGTTGTGTTGTGGCGATATATTTATGAGCGGATGGTGAATCACCACGGCTTAACCAATTTGCTGTGGGTGTGGAATGGCCAAAGCGCGGGTTGGTATCCAGGCGATGCTTATGTCGATATCGTCAGCCAGGACATTTATGACGGTGAGCAAAATTACGAGTCACAAATCGATACCTACAATGCGGTCAAAGCCTTTCCGTTGCAAAGCAAACTGGTAGCGCTCAGTGAAAACAGCAATATCCCCGGCCCGGATAATATTGCTGAAGACGGCGCCTGGTGGTTGTGGTTTATGGTATGGAATGACAGCAATACGGATGCCGGCGTAACCAGCTCCAATAATTTCTGGACCGGCGAGTACTACAACACCAACGCACACAAGCTCAAGGTGTATAACCATGACAACGTGATTACGCTGGATGAGTTGCCGGACTTCTGAAAAGCCACGGTGCGGAAGGATCTGCAACTTGCCAAGTTTTTGGGTCCGGTGTATGGTTGGCCCATGAATAATTTTCCTCACACCACTATTCACACCTTCCTCTCTATCGGCGATTAAGCACCGTTACGCTTAATCGCCGTAACACTTCTTTTTATTCTGCGCTTTTTAATTTAACTCACCCTCTGTTGACGAGGGTGTTTTTGCATGTCGTCATAGCTATTGAGGTGTACTCATGTCTGTCAGCCATAACAGTTCTATTATTATTTCCGAATTCGATTACCAACATTTGTTGTCTCTTTGTGAAAAAGCCAATACCCCCGCTGCCGAAGCACTGGAGGATGAGATGGGGCGTGCCGATATTGTCGAGGCGCTACCCGAAAATATTGTTGCCATGAATTCTTCTGTGACATTTATTGATCTCGACTCTGGTGAAGAAACCCGTATCAGTTTGGTTTATCCATCGGATGCCAAAGTGGAAGATATGAAAATCTCTATCCTGACGCCAATCGGTACCGCGCTTATTGGTTTGCGTGTGGGCGGAAAGATTGATTGGCCAATTCCGGGGGGAAAAGTTCGCCGCCTGCAAGTAACGGCAGTTTCGCCCGCACCTGCACCCGAGCCGTCACCGGAAAAAACGCAGTAGCCGTATCAGCGGAATGGTTTCGCACAACATTGCCAGAAATAGGGCTTGACCTTCCAGTCACTGGAAGCGGAATACTGGTTTCATCGAAAGGTCGAGTTTCTTCTGGAGGTCACGATGAACAGCCCTATTACCTCTTCACCAACCCAATCGCTTGATCTATCCATTCAGGGAATGAGCTGCGCATCCTGTGCCGGACGTGTTGAAAAAGCATTGCAAAACGCGGAAGGCGTCGTCAACGCAACGGTAAATTTGGCAACCGAAAAAGCCCATATTGATTTTATTCAGGGGGCTACGGCAGCAAGCGAATTAATTCATGCCGTTGAGGCGGCGGGTTATCACGCATCTCTGCCCGCTCCCGTTCCGGTTGCACAACACGAAAACAATAAACAACAGCAAACTGACCGCGAAGCGCGTGCGGTTGTTATTGCGGTGATCTTATCCTTGCCTCTCGTGGTGCCCATGGTGTTGTCCATTTTTGGTGTTCATTGGATGTTGCCGGGCTGGATTCAATTTTTCCTCGCAACGCCGGTGCAATTCTGGTTGGGTGCGCGTTTTTATCGCGCAGGCTGGAGCGCACTAAAAGCAAAAACCGGCAACATGGATTTATTGGTCGCGCTCGGTACCAGTGCCGGTTATGGACTGAGTGTGTACGAATTAATTCGCCATACGGGCCACGCTGCCCATTATTATTTTGAAGCCTCAGCGGTGGTTATTACCCTGGTATTGTTGGGCAAATGGCTGGAGGGTCGCGCCAAGCGCCAAACCACCGCCGCCATTCAAGCCTTGCAAGCATTACGCCCTGCTACAGCGCGCATTCGTTGTCATCAACAGGAAAAAGAAATTCCCATCGAACAAGTTCGAGTCAACGACCTGATTATCGTCAAACCCGGCGAACGTATTCCGGTTGATGGCGTGGTTGTCGAAGGTAGCAGCCATGCCGATGAATCCCTGGTAACAGGTGAAAGCCTGCCGGTAACAAAACAGGTACACGATAAAGTGACCGGTGGCTCTATTAATGCCGAGGGATTGCTGGTTATCAAGACGCTGGCGGTCGGCACCGAAACGACGCTCGCGCGCATCATTCGTTTGGTAGAGGATGCACAAATCGCCAAAGCACCGATTCAACGTTTGGTTGATAAAGTCAGCGCCGTATTTGTGCCTGTAGTTCTAATAATTGCCTTGAGTACGTTTATCGGTTGGTGGTGGTTCGGTGGCGATGTGCAGCAGGCCATCATCAACGCCGTCGCTGTGCTGGTAATTGCCTGCCCCTGTGCATTAGGGCTTGCAACACCTACCGCCATCATGGCGGGAACCGGTGTCGCAGCGCAGCAGGGAATTCTGATTAAAGATGCCGAAGCTCTGGAAGTCGCTCACCGCATTACAACCGTGTTATTCGATAAAACCGGCACGCTCACACAGGGTAAACCGGTGTTGGTCGAACATCTTGCGGTGAATCAGGATCAACAATCTATCTTGCGTATTGCCGCAGCCGTGCAAGCAGGCAGCGAGCATCCCCTGGCGCGGGCCGTCATTGCCCTGGCCCAGCAACAACACCTGATTGCGCCCGCAAGCGAACAATCCAAAGCCCTGCCCGGCCGCGGCACCGCTGCCATTGTAGAGGGTGTTCAGTATTATCTTGGCAACACCCGTTTGATGGAGGAATTATCAATTGATTTGTCTCCTTTGGCGGCGCAGGCAAGATTATTGGAAAGCCGGGGAAATACCATTTCCTGGTTGGCGCGTAACGGAAACGATGGCAAGCAAGAAGATAAACAATTGCTCGGTTTGTTAGCTTTTGGCGATCAGATTAAGCCCAGCGCAGCAGTAGCCATCAAACAATTACATCAGCGCGGCATCAATACCGTGATGATCACTGGTGACAACCAAGGCAGCGCCGATGCCGTCGCAAAGGCACTGGGAATTCAACAGGTTTTTGCCAATGTCTTGCCCGCCGACAAAGCCCATGCGGTAGCTGAACTCAAACAACGATATGCATCGGTTGCCATGGTAGGTGATGGCATTAATGATGCACCGGCATTAGCCGCTGCAGATGTCGGTATCGCCATGGCAACCGGAACGGATGTCGCTATGCACACTGCGGGCATTACATTAATGCGCGGTGATCCGGCGCTGGTTGTCGATGCCATTGATATTTCACAACGCACTTATAACAAGATTCGCCAAAATTTATTCTGGGCGTTTATCTATAACCTGATTGGAATTCCACTCGCCGCTATGGGTTTTTTAAGCCCGATCATAGCCGGAGCAGCCATGGCGTTCAGCAGTGTCAGCGTGGTCATGAACGCATTGTTGTTGAAACGCTGGCGACCTCACACGAGAGATCAATCCGGGCATACCGATTCATAAAAAAACGCGCGCGGATAACACATCCGCGCGCGTTTTTTATGAGGACAATTTATTTGATATCTACAAGACTAACGACTTGTTCCGAAGCCCGCAGTCCAATAAATCCGATAGGTCGAATTGGCAGAGTCCACTCTGGCCGCGCCCATATCCTGGAAGTTTGGATTCATGATGTTGGAGCAATGCCCTGCACTGTTTAACCAACCGTTCACGGCCGTCTCAACCGTGCGGTAACCCGCACCGATATTTTCACCGGCGGTACGAAATTGGTAGCCCTCACGGCGCATACGATCAAATGGAGACGAACCATCAGAACCTGTGTGGCTAAAGAAATTATTGGTTGCCATGTCTGTGGAATGAACGTGGCTAGCCTGCCCCAGGCGACAATCCCACCGCAATGCCGGTGCCGGGTTGTACCAGGTATTACCGCAACTGCGCCCCACCGCACGCGCTGCGTTGTGTGCATTGATCAACGCCAACTCGGTTTCATTCAATGAACAATTGCCAACAATATCTGGCCCGGTGGTTTCATCCGGTGTAATCAGGCGCAGGTTGCGGTAATGGCTGTTGTTGGTTTTGCCAGCCGTGTCTTTATCGCTGACGAATACCATTCGCAAATTATTGCCGGTGTAATACTGGCCAACCGGAATCTGAAAAGTTTGATATTGCCCCGGCAATGTATAGGTGCCCTGACTGGTCATACCGTATGGCTGAGAGCCATACAATTGAAAAAGATTATCCGGGCTGTAAGCCAGGGTTTCTTGCAACCCAATCGCGTGAATTTCTCCCTCTTCCGTGCTCATGAAATCAAACGCCAATACCGTGTCTGGTGTGATGTTGTAGGTGGTGCTGGTGGCTCGCCAACGATTACCCGTGACGATCAGGTTTGCTCCATCCGCAACCACCGTTCCGTTACGCGAATCCTGCCCTGGTATACCCACCGTGTTGCTGACATCAATCGCAATGGTTGCAGCACCTGCCGAAGCGGACAAACTTAGCGTAAGAGCCAAACTCAGTCCGCCAACACAACCGATCCACTGACGCAATACATTATTCATAAACAGCCCCTGTACATATTGATAGACGGCTGAGTGTATAGAGCAATCTGAAAAAGCCGGTGTGATGCTGTTCTGGTTTGTTAACTTTCGACACCCAAATCAGCGAGTTAAATAGCCGATAGGGATTTTCAAGTCAGGTTTAACCGGCTCGTTTGTTTTTATTTCTTAATGTTTTTTAGCCTGCAAAACATTTTGTCGCTTTTTTCAGTGTTTCACGTCGTACTTTACCGCACAGGGAAAAACCTGGCTCTTTTCGTTTGCCAATGATGGCCTTTTGTTCCATTATTCCGGCCACCTGTATACTTGTATTCAAGCAGGCGTTCATAAGCGGATGATACGCGCGGCGCTGTTAAACTTGCCCTCAGTCGACGCTGATCATCTATCCAGCGATAAAAATAAAATGGAGATTACCCCTATGAGCATCCAGCAGGTTGTCGTTCTATTCAAAAACCCTCTATCGTTATTTATCAGTTTTCTTCTCACCCTGACAGTGAGCACAGGAGCCTGTGCGCAAGGCAACAGTATTGAAGTACGCATGCAAGGAACGGCCGGGTCAGAGTCTGTGTCATTACAAGTTGGCGGCACCACCGTTAATACCTGGACACTCAGTACGTCCATGGCGAGTTATACCGCTACGATCAATTTATCCGGTGAAATTCGGGTAGTCTTTACCAACGATGCCAGCGGCCGCGACGTGCGCGTGGATTACATCAGCGTTAACGGCTCGACCCGCCAGGCGGAAGATCAACAAACCAATACCGGTTCTTACAACGGTGGCTGCGGTCTGGGTAGCTACAGCGAGTGGATGTATTGCGGCGGATACATTTCGTTCGGCACTGTTGGTGCGCCAGCAAGTTCATCGGCTACATCGGTTTCATCCACAGCATCGAGTGCCTGCGTCAGTACCGGTCAGCAATGCAATTGGTATGGGACGAATTATCCTTTGTGCGTTACGACACAAAGTGGTTGGGGCTGGGAAAACCAGCAAAGCTGCATCTCACGCACAACCTGCAACAGCCAACCGTCGCCCTATGGCATCGTCGGCAATAGTACCTGTCCGTCGAGTGCATCCAGCAGTTCTGTGGCGTCAAGCCAACCGGGCAGTTCATCCGTTGCGCCCAGCTCTTCGGTCGCATCCAGTTCATCCAGCAGTTCGCAATCCGATCCGTTGGAACCTGCGGGCGTCGAGAATTCCGGTGCAGGGTGTTTTGTACCTGGCTTACCGAGTTACGCTAACCTGACAGCAAACGCTGCACTTCCCGATCCATTCCGCTCGTTGGATGGCTCGCGCATTGGCAGCCGCTACGATTGGACCTGTCGCCGCGCAGAAGTCAGCAAGCAAGCGCAATTTTATGAGCTGGGTGAAAAACCTGATCCGTCCACGGCTAACGTTACGGCCTCCGCCAGCGGTTCCAGCATCACCGTGAATGTTCAGGCGAACGGCCAATCCATTTCGTTTAACGCCAGCATCCAGTTACCTACAACCGGCAGCGCGCCCTACCCTGCGGTAATCGGTATCGGCGGTTCCAACCTGAATAATTCTGCGTTGCTCAGCCGCGGTGTGGCGGTGATTAATTTCCCCAACAATGACATTGCCGAACAAACCAATGGCAGTTCGCGCGGGCGCGGCAAGTTCTACACGCTCTACGGCAGCAACCATGGTGCGGGTGCGATGACGGCATGGGCCTGGGGCGTGAGCCGTTTGATTGATGCACTGGAAAAAACACCGGGCGCAAATATCGATGCGGAGCGTTTAGGTGTGACCGGCTGTTCACGCAATGGCAAAGGCGCATTGATTGTGGGTGCGTTGGATGAGCGTATTTTGTTGACCATTCCGCAAGAAAGCGGCTCCGGCGGCTCAGCCGCCTGGCGTGTATCCGATGCGCAACGTTCAGCGGGACAAAATGTGCAAACCCTCAGCCAGATCGTGACCGAGAATGTATGGTTCAGAAGCTCCTTCTCACAATTCTCTTCCACGGCAACCCGTCTACCGTTTGATCATCACCAGGTGATGGGACTCGTTGCGCCACGCGCGTTGCTGGTGATTGAAAATACCGATATGGAATGGCTGGGCAACGTCAGTACCTACACGGCTTCTGTCGTAGCGAGGGAAATCTGGACCGGTTTGGGTATTGCGGATCGCATGGGTGTATCGCAAGTTGGCGGACATCAACACTGTTCATTCCCATCTTCGCAACAGCCGGAAGTGAACGCCTTTGTGGATAAATTCCTGATAGGCACAGGCAACGGCAATACCAATGTGGTGCGTACCGATGGCAACTTCAGTGTGGATCGCGCGCGCTGGATTAATTGGACTACGCCGAATTTACAGTAACACGATGAAGTGAAAAAGCCGGTGCTTACCGCCGGCTTTTTTATAGGGATGATCAATTCGTACGGACAGAATTAAATCCAATAAACGTCAGCTTCCGCCATACCCATTCAAGTGGCCCGTAACGGAAATTCCTCAACCAAAACCATGCCAACACCATTTGAATTAACCAGCAGGCAACGCCGAGTAATAAACTGGGGACTTGTCCCATAAAGCTATAAGCCGCCAAGCCGAAACCGTAATAAACCGGTACAAACACCAGGCTTTGCGCAATATAAAACGTTAAGGTTAAGCGACCGGCTGGTGCAAAACACATCAGTAGTCGGCGAGAAAAAGTGGCATTAAACAACAGGGTAAACAGGAAAACACCGGCGGCTATAAGCGCAAGGTTTTCGTAGTAGGTAAATACCTGACCTGCAGCCCAGCGCGGCATACCATCTGGGGCAAGATTGATCACGCCGCCCTTGAGCGCCCATAAAACAAGATAGCTGGCCACGGCCGCCATTAGATAAATCATCAGCCGTGTTGCCTTGAAATCAGTCTTCTCGAAAAATCCGCTTCTGCCCAACACGGCCCCGACAAACATCAAACCGATAATATTCCACAAGCGACCAGTTTCGAGAAAGAAAGCCCATTTACCCCATTGCCCTTCCATCAGGTTATGACGCAACAGGCCGGGCAGATCTGCATGAGCAAAGACCTCAAAATTAGCCATCATCAAACCGGGAAATCTCGGTCCCGGATAAGACCACTCGGGCACGATGCTATACAAGATAATTAAAATGATCTGCGGGATCTGAATCAGAAAAAATGCGGAAAACCCTATCAACCAGCGGGTGGAAAGATGGTGGCTCAGCACCAGTAAAAATCCGCACAGCGCCAGCAACTGCAAAATATCCCCGGCATATAACAAACTGTGTAAATACCCGAACACCAACAACACGGTGAGACGCCAACAAAAACGTAACCGGAAATCCTGCCCGCGACGCTGGTAATTATCCAGAATAATAAAAAACGATAAACCGAACAGCAGTGCAAACAGACCGTAGGCTTTGCCGCCGAACAGGAAAAAGATCAGGTTATGCACCCAACCCGGCTCCGGCTTGTACCAGTAGAGTTCAAAGTATTCCACCATGTGCACAATATAGAGCCCCATCAAGGCAAAACCGCGCAGGGAGTCGGCAAGCACAATACGGGGGCGCATGGGAGTAAGGGTTTGCGTCATTTGTTTTGTCCGCAGTAGACTAAATCACATTACCATAGCCTATCGCTCACTCGGATGGAAAGCAAAAAAGCCTCGAACACACGGTCTGTGTCGAGGCGTAGAAAGTTTTACAGTAACACCCAACCAAATTACTTTATCCAGAGTGGTTCAATACCGTATCCAACAGCCGATTTGAGCAATACCGTATCATCCGTTTCCAGTAGAACTCGCTGATAGGGTGACTCCGGAAATAACAAACTGGTGAATACGGTTTGTCCATTGTTTACAAAGATCTCTATGGACGATTCGTCAACAAAAAAATCCATGGTGAACATCCCAACATCGTCCACTAACGGTGCCAGCTGTATTTGGCTAAACATCGAATCAAAATCGACGATACCGGAAGCTGAACGATCTAGCTGAAATTGCTTTTTATTTCGATCAATAGTGAAAATCAATCTATCCTTATCATTCTCGACGATTACACGCAGCACCTTAGCCTTCTGTAGATCCACACTTAATGTCGTGCGTTGAGTAACAGTGTCCAGCCCCAAAGCTTTGGTTACATCCAAATGCTTTTTAACTACCAGATTTTCGTTGGATTCGAGTAATTCATGCTGATTCTCGATTTCCGCTACTGGTACAGAATAAACACGATATCCCTGTTTGGCCTTCACCAATTGCAATTCCCGGGGAATAGTCATTGCACCGCGCCAGCGGTTTGTCGGCAACTTGTTCGCATACTGCCAGTTATTCATCCAGCCAATAAAAAGCTTTCGCTCATCAGTCGCGGGAACATCTGCCCAAGTTACACCTGCATAGTTATCGGTACCGTAGTCCAACCAAATGCCATCCTTGATCAATTCTGGCGAAGTATCTACATCACTGGCAAGCAACTCTGAAAACCCGGTTTCAAGGACAAATTCCTTGCCATCGAAATCGCCTACAAAATATTGGGTTCCCGACCCCCCATTCGGGCCGCCGGGATTAATACTTACCAGTAATACATACTTTTCCTCATCAGTACCTTTGACTTTCATTTTTATCAAGTCAGGGCATTCCCATACACCACCATGACCACCAATACCTTGCCCAAAATCACTTTCATGTGTCCAATTTTTAAGATTTTTGGACGAATAAAAGCTAATCCGATCCTTTACTGCCAGCGTCATAATCCATTTTTTACCCGGCTCGTACCAACTAACTTTGGGATCGCGAAAGTCAGGAATGTCGGGGCTGGTTAACACTGGATTACCCTCATACTTCGTCCAGCTACGCCCCTTATCTAAACTATAGGCAAGCCCCTGGGTTTGGTAGGTTTTCTGCTTCAGATTCTCAGCCAGATGATCGTGATAAGTAAAGATTGCTACCATAGGTGGATTCTTTGTTGTGCCGAACCCACTGGTATTTTTCCAATCAATCACAGCACTGCCTGAAAAAATTGCGCCATGATTATCGGGAAACAATGCAATCGGCAATTCCTCCCAATTAAGCATGTTTTTACTTACAGCATGCCCCCAATGCATAGGCCCCCAAATATTATTATAGGGATTGTATTGATAAAAAAGGTGATATTCACCCTCGTAGTACACCATACCGTTAGGGTCATTCATCCACTGTTGGTGGGGTGAATAGTGAAACTGGGGGCGGTGCTTCTCGTGGTATATCTCTTCAGCTACAACCGTCATCGCGGATGTAATTAACGTTAGCGAAATCGACAGCAGAAGAAACTTTTGGCCCACAGATAATTTATTTCTTTTCATGGGTAAACCTCATTATCTAAATTAAACCTTGCGCTTGGTTGCTGAACAACCAGCTCAATGGACAAATATCAATATCCAGACAACTGTTGGTATAACCCCCCGCTCAAATTAATTTGTAATTGCGGAATAGGCAAATATTCATCCCGTCCTTTAGTAAATTCTGCTTCAATTAAATACTCTTTACGAGTACGTTCAACAGCGAGATATTCATCAATGGTTTCTTTGGCTATCCCCCAGCGAACCAAATCAAAAAAGCGATGCCCCTCGAGACCCAGTTCTAAACGACGTTCCATCCGCAGTGCTATTCTCGCCTCTTCCTGTGTCGCAAATCCAGAATAAACACCGATATTGTAGTTACTGGCATTGTTAAGCATACCGGTACTGTTTGCCGCACGGGTTCTGATTCGATTAATGATCGGTAGCGCCTCATCTTCACGGCCTAATTCAATCAAGGCTTCCGCTTTCCATAAAAGTACATCGGAAAAACGTACTAATACAGTGTTCATCGAAAAAACTGGAAATGGACCATTCTGGAAACGACAGTCACAGTCAGGATGTTCCAGCTCTTTCATCGAAATAAAGTTTCCATAAATAGCGGGTGCACGCGCCCAGGCATTGGCGTTGTCAATCGTCAGAGCAGGATCGTACTTAAAGGGCTTCCCCTGCATGGCGACTGTGTGGTCGAGACGTGGATCAACTGTGTCATCGGCAACCACGTAATTGACATCGTTATAGCTATCAAATAAAGGCAGGCCTTGTTCACCGGTTTTAAATGCATTGACGAAATTTTCAGTTGGCACATGGAATCCACAACAACCAAAGCCACCCTGCAAGGGTGCGTTCAGGGCCGACGCCCAGGAACCACGCCCGTCAGGTGATCCATCATTCATGGAACGCTGTATCGCAAATACTGATTCTTCACTATTCTCAAACTCATGCATAAAATTGTAGCCAAAGTTATCGAGTAAATCGTACCTATTCTCCTGCTCAATCTCGTCGACCAAGGTTACAACCTCCTCAAGCTTGGCCTGATTGATATTTACGACATTATTAAAGTCGTCCTGCTCGTAGGCTTGATATAACAAAGTTTTTGCCAGATACGCTTTGGCACTCAATTGATTGGCACGGCCTATTTCAGGCTGCTCAACAGGAAGGTTAACCGCTGCAAAACGAAAGTCTTCAGCAATTTTGTCCCACAACTGCTGATCAGTTAAATCCATATTAGAGGTAGCCTTAATCTCATCTGCTGTCATAGTTTCATCAATATACGGAACTCTCTTATGATGGATTTTTAAGTCAAAATAGAAAATCGCACGAATAAACCTCAACTCCGCCTCACGAATGCTCTTATTGGGATAATCCATCTCAGTCACATTGGCAATAGCCTTTAGCGCAGTATTCGCACGCGCTATACCGGTATAGTTGCGTACCCATTTTTTATTGTTTAAATCCACGAAATCTGGAGGATAAGATTCCATATCCGGAATAATCGCGGTATAAACAGACAGCGCGTGATAAGCAAAAATATCACCTGGGCCATTGCCGCCTTTGTGCGCATCCCCTGCACGCAAATCGCCAGTGGGCCATAAAAAGTTAGGTGCGGTATAATGATCATTACCCAAATAGGAGTATGAAGCCGTCACCAAACCATCGAGATTTTCCTTGCTGGTAATTTGCTCCTCACTCAAGGTGCCTTTTTGATTCTTGCTAAGATCATCACTCCCGCAACTAATCAACGCCGGTAACGATATCAGTGTTGTCATAAATAGAGCTAGCATATTTATTTTCATGTTGTGTATCCTTTAAATTCGCGTCTATATTTATCAATTTATTGGGCGATTAGAAATTCATGGAAACGCCGAGCGTTATGCGTCTCGGAATCGGGAATACCCCATTCGGTGCTTCCGGGTCCTGGCTTAAAGTGCCGCTGGGCGTAATGGTAATCAGATTCTCGGCATTCAAGTACACACGTGCGCTTTCGAAACCAAAATTCTCAAAGGTATAACCGATAGAAAGATTTCTTAATTTTAGATAGGAGGCTGACTCCCAGTAAAAACTGGATTCACGCCCCTCGTTGTTATTATCTATAAGAGTCAATGCGGGCACATCGGTTTCACTGTTTTCAGGTGTCCAGGCATCCAATGTTCTGTCACCGTAGTTTGAACCAATGTTTAGCGAGGTAAAGTCGGTAAATAGTCTCCAGTGATTTTTAATTTGACCACCATGAACCCCCTGCCAGAACATATTGAAGTCCCACTTTTTGTAGGTCACATTGAAATTCATGCCATAGATAAAATCGGGATCAGTGGTTGCAAAAAAGTCCTGATCTTGATCATTAATGACACCATCATTATTCAGATCTTTATAGCGTATGCGCCCTAACCCAGCGCCAGCCTGCTGGGCGTGATCATCTATTTCTTCCTGACTCTGAAAGAGTCCATCCGCGACATAGCCGTAAACAGAGTTAATCGATTCACCCAGAATGGTTTTATCCTGACCGTTACCACCAAATGAGTTTACGACTGCCGCAGGTAAATCCACTACCTTATTTTTTGCCGTGGAAATGTTGCCGGATATATCCAGCCCAACGACCCCGAGCCCGGACACGTCGAACTCATCAATGTAACCAAGCATTAATTCCACGCCAGTGTTATCAATAGTGCCGCCATTAACAATCATCTGCGCACCCTCGCCCTCTGCGGCAAGTGGTTGAGTGGTCGTCAGAATATCTTCTGTGCGTTTTTCAAACCAATCGATGCTACCGTAAACCCGGCTACTGAACAGGTCAAAATCCACACCAAAGTTTGTTTGGGTAGATGTTTCCCATTTTAAATCAGGGTTGCCGGTTTGAATTTTGGCAAAACCGGAGGGTAAAACGCCCTGATCAACCCCATGCAGATCATATGCAGTTCCTTCGTCTTGCTCATTGGTAAATAGGGAGGGCGTCGCATAGCGAGACTCATAAATCGTTGCAATAGCCCGCGTATTGATCTCTTGATTTCCATTTTGCCCCCAGCTAGCACGCAGCTTTAATTCATTAATGGCATCGATTGAAAAGAAAGATTCTTCACTGATGCGCCAACCGGCAGATATTGCAGGGAAATTACCCCATTGATTGTTCTCACCAAAACGCGAGGAGCCATCGCGACGGACTGTCACTGATGCCAGATACCGAGCATCGTAATCATAATCAAGCTTGGTAAAGTAGGATTTTAAAGTCCATTCGGTACCTGAGCCGGCTGTGGAAACACCACTTGTACCCTGCGAAAGATAGGCATAATCACGATCCTGCGAAGCAAAACCAGATGCCGTTCCGCTGAAAAATTCACTTTCAAAATCGACGGTTTCGGTTCCGATCAATAAATCAAAACCATGCAGATCGCCAAGCACAAAGCTGTATTTCGCAGTACTTGACCAGATGGTGCTTTTATTCCAATCATCCGATACAGTCAAACGATCATCAAATTGCAAGCTGCCCGCCGTGAACGCTTTGGTGAAATTGCGAAATTTAAATTGGCCGTAGTTAATACCGTAACTGGAACGCAGAACAAGATTATCAACCGGGCTTGCCTCAATATAAATATTACCCAGAATTTTGTTAAAACGACTCACATTATCACGGTTCATCGCAATAATCCGCACCGGGTTATCACGGTCAGTGATACCCGCTGCAGGACCACCCCAGCCCATGCCATCTTCTGTACGCACCGGCACGATTGACTGCTGTTCAATAGCCAACCCCAAAATATTTCCAGCTAAATCATTAACCAAATTTTGCTCTTGGTTAGTAATGGTAAAGTTTTCACCGACCTTAATCTTGCCATCCAAAAATAATTGCTCGGAGTTCAGACGCGCAGACAAGCGTTCAAATTTCGAACCGTCAACAATACCCTCACGATTGAAGAAGCCAACTGAACCAAAGATTTGTGTGTCCTCATCAGCACTGGAAAGGGATAGATTAATATCTTCAGTAGTGGATGAGCGTGTTACTTCGTTAAACCAGTTGGTGTTCGCTGGACGCATCGTTTGCGCACCATCAATGAACGTTGGAAGAATGATGGAATAAAGCTCAGGATTGGAGAAATCACCGTTCCAGTCGTAGCTATAGAGCGAGCTGGCGTTATTGGGGTTTGATCCATCGCTCACTGCTGCGCGCCAAACAACCTCAGCGCGTTGCTGAGTGGTTAATGGATTAAGGTCGTAATCAAAATCCTCATGGGATTGATTTACCTTCAAATCAAATCGAGTTCCTTGTTGCCCTTTTTTGGTAGTAATAATAATTACACCGTTGGCTGCACGCGCTCCATAAATGCTGGCCGATGCAGCATCGCGCAAAACAGAAACCGATTCTATGTCATTGGAATTAAGCTCATGCATACCCGAGTTGGTCGGAACGCCATCAATGACATAGAGCGGATCATTGTAACCAAGTACACCTAACCCCTGACCACGGATACGCACAGTGGCGTTGGAACTTGGGCTTCCGTTGGTTGTAATTTGAACTCCAGGAATACGCCCCTGAAGATTTTGCATCAGGTTACCCGAGGATTTATCAACAACATCATCTAACTCAACTTTTGCCACTGCACCGGTAATGTCTTGTTTTTTAGACGTGCTATATCCGACAACCACTACCTCTTCAACTTGTTGACTACCCGCAGGATCGGAAACATCTTTG
The DNA here is from genome assembly GCF_002162135.1 of Cellvibrio sp. PSBB006. Classification (NCBI taxonomy): domain Bacteria; kingdom Pseudomonadati; phylum Pseudomonadota; class Gammaproteobacteria; order Cellvibrionales; family Cellvibrionaceae; genus Cellvibrio; species Cellvibrio sp. PSBB006. The sequence goes on from NZ_CP021382.1 coordinate 1,014,635, forward strand.
GCCCCTGCCTGAAGATTGCCGTTGGCAACCTCTTCCGCCGCATTGACAGCAGAGGTATGTACGGCACAAAAGAGAGCACTTAAGACAAACAATTTTTTATTCATAGTTAAGCCTCATTATTTTCATTTCTAATATTTATATTTTGAATGCATTAGCTTTTTTGCGGCGAGATATCAACCCAGTGATGCTTTATTCTTATAAAAGACGCAGGAACAGAATCCACCCATCGCTTCAACTGCACTTCCAACCAAATATATAACACTGATTAATTTATTAAAAGCATATATTTCTATGTTTTATAGAAAAATCTTAAGATCGCTTATCATGAGCAATGACAATACAATTAACATATTGATTTTTAATATGTTTTATATAAAAGATGACAGCAAATCAACAAAGATCAATTAATTACATTGATTTATGTTTTAAGCTATATAAAAATAGAATGGAGCTGATAATGCAAAAATAAGTGATGAGAAAGATAGTCACAACATGATGATTTGCTACCTTGAAAGACAAATAATAAACAGTGTTACTTAGTTACCCACTTATGGGTAACAAAATCTTTAGAGGAAAAATAATGATTGCGGTAATTGGTGAAAATATCGTCGACTTTCTGCCTCATACAGATGGGAGTTATCGCCCCCACCTTGGCGGATCACCTTTCAACGTTGCCATCGGAATTGGCAAGCAAGCGGTTGCCTGTAGCTACCTGTCCACTCTGTCGAGCGATAGGTTTGGCGATGCCTTTCTACATTATCTAACGGAAAATAATGTCATCTACGGCGCGAATTTCAGGTCTAACAACCCGTCATCTATCGCCATCGTTTCTCTCGATAAGCTCGGACAACCGCACTACAGCATTTATCGCGAGAAGGTTGCCGATCGAGACACCTCGGCCGAACAGTTAAAACAAAGTATTCCCATAGGTACCCGGATTTTGCATACCGGTTCTCTGGCGCTGGAGCCAAACGATCTTATCCGCCTCCTCGACGTATTAGAGTTTTCCAAAATACGTGGGATAAAAATTAGTGTTGATATCAATGTGCGCATTAATTTTGTTTCTGACAAAACAGCATACATTGACGGTATTCGTAAAATTATTCCGCTATGTGATTACCTGAAAGCCAGTGATGAAGATCTGTCCCTTCTTTATCCAGATGTCAACCCAACAGTTGCTGCGAATCACCTGGCTCAACAAATGCGCAATGGCATTTTTGCGTATACAGAAGGCGCCAAAGGCGCGCGCATTATTAGCCCGTCGGTGGACCTCGCTTTGCCCGTTGTTACGCCAGCTGTCTTTGGTGATACCGTCGGCGCTGGTGACACTTTTTATGCCACACTGCTCGCCTACCTGTGGGAATTTAATCTGGACAAGCTGCCTGCCAGCGAATTAGAGAGTGCCAGCTTAATGTCAGCACTTAAGCATGCCGTTATGGCTGCCAGTATCAATGTTTCGCGCCACGGCTGCGCGCCCCCAACCCGACAAGAACTTCAGATGGCCCTGAACAGCTGAGTGCATTCATCCTTTGGATGAAAAAAAATTCCAGAATCCACTGCATTTTTTGAGGTGGCGCTATTGTTCACGTTGGTTTATGCTCTAGCAAAAAGAGGGTCTTAAAACGATCGTCGTTTTAAAAATTCTCTTGTCGCAGCATAATCATCTTTAGCTAAAGTGAACTCAGTATGGGACAAGGCAGTAATTCCTCAACCGTCCGCCAATACAACGAGCGGGTTGTCATCTCGGCTCTCAGAAAAGCAGGTGCAGCATCTAAAGCAGACTTATCGCGTTTGATGGGTCTCACCTTACCCGCATTAACCCGTATTGTTGATGAGCTGGAAGAGCGCGGGCTTATCGAAAAATCCGGCCGCCGTTCACACGGTGTCGGACAACCGTCAAACCTTTATCAAATTAATGACGATGGTCTTTACTCGGTAGGTATTAAACTGGGGCGTCAAAATATAGAATTTGTGCTGGCGAATTTCTCAGGCAATATTCTTGAAAAAAAAATTAGCCTTTATGATTCACCATCGCCCACCGAACTCCTCGATACAATTCAACAAGGTGTCGAGTTGATGACCAACAAGCTCGATGAAACACAACTTGCTAAATTTGTTGGAGTTGGTATTGCCATGCCCTGGTTTATGGGAAAATGGGCTGCGCAAAAAGAAATGGCTGCAGATATCGCAGCGCTATGGGATGATTTTGATTTTGCCAAGGCAATTGAAGAGCGAATAAAATATCCAATATTTTTTGAAAATGATTGTTCGGCCGCCGCAGCCGCAGAGCTTTATTTTGGGAACGGCAAACCTTTTAAACATTTTTTATACATTTACATTGGAACTTTCGTGGGCGGTGGCTTGGTGCTAAACGGGGATTTGGAGCGAGGCATTCACAGTAATGCCGCTTGCCTGGCTTCCATCCCGGTTCCCGGCTCATCGTTAAGCAGTGTCAAAAATGATGGGAAATGGGACACACTAGCCAGCCGGGCATCAATTACCACACTATTGGCACACTTAAATTTCCATCGTGTCAATATCAGCAACATTTCCGAGCTACCCAAGGTGATCGATGAAAACCGCTCACTGATTCATGAATGGATGGTTGACTGTGCAGACAGTCTGGTCTTCACCATTTTGTCCAGCATCGGATTTTTAGATTTGGAAACCGTGATTATAGATTCCGAGCTGCCATCCTATTTACTCAGCGAACTGGTCAGCATGACCCGCCGCCGGTTGGATAACCAGGAACAGAAAAATTTATTCATTCCGCAGCTTCAGCAAGGCAGTTTAGGTGAAGACGCCATTGCCATAGGTGGTGCCATTTTACCGCTTTACTCTCACTTCGCCCCCGATAGAACAGTACTACTGAAGGGTGGCGTGCCTGATCGATTGTCTAACTAACGCACATCTTAGACAAAAAAGCGGCTCAATTTGAGCCGCTTTTTTCGCATCAAATTTCTATCAGGAATCTGCAATTGGATGCTTATCCGACATATCTTCAGAAATTGATTCAAGCGTTCGCCCATTTGTTTCCGGCATCATAAACAGCACAAATAACAACTGCAGCACCATCATGCCTGCAAAGAATAGAAAAATAATATAGGGTTTGAACTCACTCAGAAAGTAAGGCATTAGTAGCGCAATCAGCGCAGCAAATACCCAGTGTGTTCCCGACCCCAAAGATTGACCCTTAGCACGTGCGCTATTGGGAAATATTTCAGCAATAAATACCCAAATAACAGCACCCTGCCCCACTGCATGGGATGCGATAAAGAGGAAAACAAAAAACACTACCAGCATGCCACCAATATCTGAATAAAATGCCCACGACACGACGCTCAGCGAAATGATATAACCGATTGATCCGATCAGCATCAATGATTTCCGACCCGCCTTATCAATCAGATACAAACCCAGCATGGTAAATATTAAGTTGGCAATACCAACACCAGCTGTAGATATTAATGAAGAGGCATTATCTAACCCTGCCAATGAAAAAACTCGAGGGGCGAAATATATAATAAAATTAATTCCCGAGAGTTGGTTGAAGAAGGCAATTAAAAAGGCCAACACTATCGGAAGATTGTATTTGCCAGAGAATAAGCTCTCCCCTTTCGAAGACACTTTGGTTTTTCGAATATCAGCAACCAGCTTGTCCACATCCTGCTCTTCCATCAAAGCCAATACTTTCCTCGCAGAAACCTCATCATTTTTATGTAATAACAGCCATCTGGGGCTTTCCTGAACCTTGATTACCAGAAACAGGAAAATCGCTGCGGGAATTACCTCGACACCTAGCATCCAACGCCAAGCGTCTGCACCGATACCCGACAACAAATAGTTTGATAAAAACGCTACCAAAATGCCGAATACTATTTGAAATTGGTACATAGCAACCAAACGGCCGCGATACTTCGCCGGCGCAATTTCGGAAATATAGGCCGGTACCGCGATTGAGGAGGCACCGACACCCAGCCCACCCAAAAAACGTAATATCGAAAAAGTGTAGGGGTCAGCAGCAATCGCTGACCCCAAAGCGGAGACAATGTATAGGATACCGATACCAATCAGTGTTGCTTTACGGCCATACTTATCGCACGGAATACCGCCCAAAAGTGCGCCTATTACAGTACCCCAGAGCGCCGACGACATAATAAACATGCCATGAAAAAGGGGGCTGGTTTGCCATAAGGCCTGTATAGGTTGATCGGCACCGGAAATGACCGCCGTATCAAACCCAAAAAGAAATCCGGCCACGGCAACTGTGACAGCCCAAAATATAATGTTTTTCATAAAACCTCGTTTATTACTTTTATAATTTAACTGTAGTCGTCGATAAGTTAAATATTACTGAGTAAATCTTGCCAGATCTGCAACCGAAATCGCGTCATCAGCGGCATAAACACCCACTTGATAATCACCCAAACCGTAAAGTCTAAAGCTTAGCGCGCGATAGTTATTCATATAAACCGCACCTACACCAGCTGCTGGATCTAGCAATATTTCTATCTCCACCCCTTCCTGTGTATTAAGTGGCGCATTAACTACCGGGTTATCCGGATTGCTTGCATCCCCCTCGAGGTAGAAAATTGCCTGATTGTTAGCGGCATCGATATTGATCATTGCCAACTCACTCGTATCAGCGTGGCGCAATTGAATGCCAAAGCTTGCATTCGCGTTCGCGCTAGTCACGTGCATGGACAAGCGATTTTTTTCACCCAGTTCCATTAACGTAAAGTGTCCATTAGGGGTCAAATCAACCGCGGTTAGATTATCAGTCGCGCCTTCGGCAATAACACGTGTTAATTCAACGGGCGTCGCCAGGCCGGTGCGCAATTTATCAGGCAATGCGACAATCAACTCGCCGTTATCCTGTTTGTGTACCTGATGCACCATCAGATCCCCACCCCACACAGGTCCACCAGAATTATTGCGGCCATTTTTATGGGTAACCCAGCCAAACAGCAAACGCTCTTCTGCGCTACCTGCCGTGCGTGCCGCATAAAATGCTTTACCATCCAAAGCATCATAAGCCGGCTTGATCCAGGTCTCACCGGACTGCTGCAAATACTTGACTTGGCGGGAACTATCGCGCTGATCGGAATACACCATGAAGGGCGTTCCCTGTAGACTGAAATAATCCGGCACTTCCAGATTGAGCGGTGACACTTCAGTGTACAGGGGCGTTGCTGCAGACCAACTATTTAAATCGTCCGAGGTGTACAAACCTATCGCTGCTTGCGACGTATAGCGAGAGGTAATCAACATCCAATATTTTTGTGCGGCTTCATTCCAAAAGACAAGCGGATCGCGAAAATCAAAATCGCTGTAACCGGAAGAACCCGAAAAAGTATTAGCTGTTTGAAGCGTCCAATTTACCAAGGTCTTGTCTGTAGCGGTTGCATGCATAACTGCCTCAACCGGAGAAATACTGGTATTATGGCCGGTATAAAACAAATGGGGCTCACCCTCCTGATCCTGCAACACACTTCCCGAACCCACCCAGCGATCTCGTGCCGCTGCATCGCCAGATGCGCGAATCACTTCCTGCGGATAAGTTGACGTTAAGAGATCGTCAGTTTTAACCAGATACCAAGGGTGAAATCCACTGTTTTGCAGGTAGTAGATGTAGTAGACACCATCTTTGTAAAACGGATTAGGGTCTCCGAGATCTAACACCAATGGTTGCTCGTGCCCGGCTGGGGTACTGATTACACTATCCGTTGCTGGCGTAGCGGCCGCACTATTAGCCTGCCTAAATTCATCTAGCAAAATAAATGGAAATGAACCGTCATCGCTGCTGTTGTCATGTGCATCAATAATTTCTATAACTGCAGCCTGCCCCATCAAACCGGACACATCCCAAGTCGCCCAGGACAACTCTGCTTCCAAACCATTGCCTGTTGCATGACGGACAATTTTTCCGTTTACGCGAAGCACTACCGCCGTCGCATTCTCGCTGTCAAAACGGTTGGTACCGCCACCAACCAGAAAATTTATGTAAGGCGACGTAATCGCAAAGGTGGGTGTATGCAACCTGCCAGTAGCCTCCCAACCGTAATAACTTCCAACATTATCCTGGCTGTTTGCGAAAGCCTGACCGTAGCTCGCAAACACCCGATCCCCCAACTTATTGGTGATATCACCCGCCCACTGACCGCCATCAAAACGTAAAAAATCACCACTCGCCAAAAAACTGTGGTTTTGGTAGGTGTCGTAACCGCCGCAACAAAACTCAAAGCCGGCGATGTTTTGTTCCGCGTTATTCAAGCGCTGAAATAGCGCAGTTCCTGCGGTTTCCGGTGCGGGAACTATGACCAGAGCACTGGTTGAAACCTTGCTCTCGGCGGCCGGTACAACGGCAGCTTTGTTTGCTGCGCGAAATTCATCAGCCAAAATATAGGCTATCGCGGAATCAGAACTGTCATCCGGGTGAAAATCAATAAATTTAACGGCCGCAGTCTGCCCCGCCAAATCGGTAACATCCCAGGTATCCCAAGCCACAGCTTTATCGAGATTTTTACCGTGCGACTGACGCACAACAACCCCATCAATCACTAGCACCACGGCAGTCGCATTAGCGGCATCAAAACGATTACCACCACCGCCGACGAGAAAATTGATATAGGCTGTATCTATCACAAAGGGCGGGGACATTATTGAGCCCGTCGCAGCTGGCCCTATCTGTGCCGCAGTGGAATCAAGATCATCGTCAAAGCCATCACCATAGCTTGAGAACACCCGCTCACCAACGGCACCGTTGATTTCACTCGCCCAGAAACCGCCGTCAAGCTGTGCAAAATCCCCTGTCGCGTGGGTAAATTCATGCTCTTGATAAGTATCGTACCCCCCACAACAAAACTCAAAACCTGCAATGTTCTGGTTTTCATCTGATGACCGGACAAACAAGCGCTTACCTTCTGTAGCAGGTTCGTCGGTGATGATCACATCGGTGGTGTCAGCGCTGCTGGAGCTGCCTGAGCTGTTGGTACTACTTGAACTTCGGGAAGCGATGACATCGTCAACCGTTTGCCCTTCCTCAAGGATAATCAGCGCTACATCAGAGTCTTTATCGATGGGGTTATCATCACTGCCACAACCCGAAAGCGTTAAAACCAGGGGTAAGATACCTATAAAACAACCTATTGGAGCCAAGAATCCAGGCTTGCGGATACTGTTCATTAGATGACCTCATTATTATTTATGTAATTATTAACTTACACTGATTAAGTTATTAAATAATAGTGATCATCAAAAAGCTCTGTCAAGGAAATTTTATAGCCAGGTATTTTAGGACTAAAATACAAGTAAAGATTGAAAAATTCATTACTAAAATACACACATAACGAAAAGAAACACTGATTTACTTAAATAGTTACAAAGAAACCAGGCTTCAGTCTCTTAAAACGAGGGATTTTCATGCTCAACAGACCGTCTACATCTTGGTCAACACTTCTTTAACCGTTTTACTGAGCCATTCAATTTGAGATTTCAATTCTTTTCTCTCCAGGTCTACACGGTCGAGCAATCGTCTATAACAGTCGTCATAATCATCACCATTCAACACATCCAATTGCCGGGCAAAGTCCGCCAGCATACCCGTCATATCGCGCAGGCCATCCATAACCATGCGTTCACCATTGGATAAGTCCCGCACCAGGTTTTCTAATGCAGACACTTGTCCCACAGCAATAGAACCCTTAAGCGACGAAAATACATCCTGAAATCGATCCGCAAGACCATACAATCCAGCACACACTTTAAACTGGTTGTAGGTGTCCATCAGCTTCATGGGCGCGGAGTAAAGATGATCGAGTAGTTCCGGGCGCGGCTTTATGCGTGATACACCATCCAGGTAAAAAA